>CAZLXP010000034.1:0-24122 GCA_964563535.1 uncultured bacterium
GCCATGACCCCATCCTATCATATCTCGTGGATGCCATGACACTTTACCCAAATTAATTAACCAAGGCGCGAATTACGCCTTGCTTGAGTGGCCGGCTAATATCGCGATAAAAGACGCCGCTCCGGCAGAATATGTACCCTTAATAAAAAAGAAGTTTGAAGAGGACGCCTGGGCCCATATGTACCGGCTGCACGCGCTCCCGGAAGGTTGGGAACATTTACCTTACGAGGAGTTCCTTCAGCAGAGGAGATTTTTAATCGCGGGTATTATACGGGAAGGTTTTGAATCTTTGGGTAAATTACCTAAAGCGTAAAAAAATCGTACCGCGCCACCGCCACCGACCCCAATATCGAAGGCCTGGTCTACTATTGTACGGGTTGATGGCTGGGGAAATAAGGATCGTAGAGGGTTCGTAGGGGCGGTAGGGGCGCACAGCTGTGCGCCCCTACGGCGTGCCCCCTACACCCCTACGCCCCCTACGAACCTACGAAATAATCGTCATCCGCCCAACGGCCCGGGTTGTCGATTATATAATCACGCGCCCGGGCCAACTCGTCGTCGTCCCGGACTACCCGTTCGAAATAATTGCGTTGCCAGACGCGGGCGCCGCGGGTGTCACGTAATTGGTTGATGCGGGGGGTGACCGTCGCCTTGTAACACGCGATAAAAGACGACAGCGAACGGGGCCGGCGTTGTAGGGGCGCACAGCTGTGCGCCCCTACCCCGTGCGCGCCTACGGCGTGCGCCCCTACGCCGGATTGCGATTCGGGCGTCAATATAATTATACCGTGCAGGTGGTTGGGCATAATTACAAACGCGTCCAGGATAATACCGGAACGTACGGCGGCAGAACGCAACCATTCATCCCGGGCGGCCCGGCCCCATTCGCTCAGGCGAACCTTGCCGGCCTCAACGCCGCCGAATAGGCAATCCCGGCCGTATGTGCATAGGGTTACGAAATACGCCCCCGGATGCGCATAATCGCAACCCGGAAGACGAATCGAGCGGCGGTGGTGTTTATGGCGGTCGAACATCGTACGTACGCGGGTCATCGTTGTAGGGGCGCACCGTGCGCCCGTACGGGGCCGGTAGATAGGGACGGTTGTAGGGGCGCACAGCTGTGCGCCCCTACCCGTACCGGTATCGCGCTTCCCCCCCACGCCCCAACGTTTTTAATTGCGCCCGCGGGGGCGTTTTATTATTATGCGGGTAAGGCGCCATGGCGACTAAGCGTAAAAAGAATAATCCGTTGAACGAGGCGCAGGTCCTCGGGCGCCGCTGGAACCTGCGCATCGCCCCCCGCGAGCTCGCCCGGGTATGGGAGCTCCTCGGCCGCGCCCCTACCAAGGTCGAGGCCTACCTCTTCGACGTCGCCTGGTCCGAGCACTGCTCTTATAAGTCGAGCCGCCGCATCCTCCGGCGGTATCTGCCGACGTCGGCGCCCAACGTCGTCCTCGGCCCCGGCCAGGACGCCGGCATCGTCCGCGTCTTCGACGACGGCGGCACGTCGTATTGCGTCGCGCTGGCCCACGAGAGCCACAACCACCCGTCGCAGGTATTGCCACTGGAGGGCGCCGCCACCGGCATCGGCGGCATCGTGCGCGACGTCTACTGCATGGGGGCGGAGGTCGTCGCGGTCCTCGACCCGCTGCGGTTCGGCGCCACCTCCGGCGAGAACGCGAAGCGGAGTCAGGCCATCGCGCGCGGCGTGGTGGAGGGGATATGGCGCTACGCCAACGCCATCGGCGTCCCCAACGCCGGGGGCGACCTATACTTCGACGAGGGCTACGACGAAAATTGCCTCGTGAACGTCGTCGCGGTGGGCGTGGTGCCCGAGGACCACGTCATCGAGAGCCGCGTCCCGGCGGCCGCCCGCTACCAGCATTACGTCATCATCCTGGTCGGCAAACCCACCGACGACTCGGGCGTGGGCGGCGCCTCCTTCGCCTCGACGGTGCTGGACGAGGAAGAGGATGTGGAGAACAAGGCCGCGGTCCAGCTGCCGGACCCGTTTCTCAAGCGGGTGCTGGCGGTGGCGACGGCCGCGACGCTCGCCCGGGCGCGCAAGAGCGGCGTGGAGCTGGGGATGAAAGACCTGGGCGCCGGCGGCCTGGGCGGCGCGGCCTCCGAGCTTTGCGTCGCCGCTAAGCTGGGCGGCACCCTCGACCTCGACAAGGTCCCGTTGGCCATCGAAGGGCTCGAGCCGGCTATCGTCGCGGTGGGCGAGACGCAGGAACGCTACGTCATCGCGGCGCCGGCGTTCTTCGCCGACGATATATTGAAAATATACAACGACGAGTACGAGTTGCCGCGCGTCTTCCCCGGCGCCCGGGCCACGATTATAGGCGAGGTTATGGAGGAGAAATACTTCCGGATGACGGCGCGCGGCGAGGTGGTGGCCGAGGTGCCGCTGGAGATTATTTCGACCGCGCCGAGCTACCGACGGGAGGCGCAGGCGCCGGCGGCGCCGCTCGAGTTCGTCCGGTTAAAGCCGCCCGCGGACCTGGCCGAGACCTTGACCAATCTTTTGTCCTCAGCCAACATCTGCTCCCGCCGGCCGCTCTACGAGCATTACGACCGCAACGTCCGGGGCAACACCGTAATCGAGGCCGGCGAGGCGGACGCCGCGGTCCTCGCGCCCTGGCCCGGCAGAACCCAGGCCATCGCGCTGGCCTGCGACGGCAACCCGTTCGTCAGCAAACTCGACCCCTACGCCGGCGGCGCCCACGCCGTCTTGGAGGCCTGCCGGAACGTCGTCGCCGTGGGCGCGACGCCGGTGGCGGTGACGGACTGCTTAAACTTCGGCAATCCCGAGGACCCGGAGGTATTCTGGACGTTCGAGGAGGCGGTGCGCGGCATCGGCGACGCCTGCCGGGGGCTCGGCCTGCGCGGCACCGACGCGCCGCTACCGGTCATCTCGGGCAACGTCTCTTTCTACAACGAGTCGGCGCGCGGCGTCGCGGTCAAACCGTCGCCCGTCGTATGCGTGCTCGGCTTTATGGACGACTACGCCGCGGCGGTGACGACGCAACTCAAGGAGGCCGGGAATCCCCTCTATCTCCTGGGCCGCCGGTGGGGCGAGCTGGGCGGCAGCCAGTATTATCTGCTGCGGGGCCGGTCGGGGTGGCCGGCGCCCATGCCGCGCTTCGGCGAGGAGCGCCAGATGCGCGAGGCGGTCCTCGAGCTCGTCGAGACGAAATGCGTGACCGCGGCGCACGACATAGCCGACGGCGGCCTCGCCGTTTGCCTGGCCGAGATGATAATCAGGCCGCGGTGGGCCGCGGCGCTGGGGTGCGCCGTAGACGTCGGCCCGGCGCTCGGCTCGACGCCCGCCGACGCCGCGCTCTTCTGCGAGAACGGCGGCTTCGTCCTGGAAGTGCGCAAGGGCTCGGCCGAGGCCGCGGAGCTTATAATGGACGACGCCGGCGTGGATTGGTGGCGGCTGGGCGAAGTCACCGAAGAGCCTAAGTTGGTAATAACGGAGGGCGAGAATAGGTTGCTCGAGTTGGCCGCGGCGGATATGGCGGCGGCCTGGAACGAGGCGCTGAAGGGGTATTTTTAAAAACAGTCCATTGGTTCCCGGCGTTAAGTTAAAGGCATAAATAAATGACCGCTCGCACTAAACCCAACGTCGCGGTAATCCAGTTCCCTGGGGTGAACTACGAGTATGAGTAGAGCAACCTAAAAAAGGGAACCGGTGTTTAGGAGCGTTAATAATATGGATGCTAAAGCAAATAAGAAGAAATCGAAGAAGGGAAAACACCCCCGTTACCCGAAAGGCCGTTTAATCCAGGGCATGTCTAAAAAGTTACCGGTAGAAATATTCGACCACCCGGCGTTTGAGGATGGGCTAAAGAAAATAATGCGGCGTTCGTCGGGTATATACGCGTTGTATAAAAACGAAGACCTTTACCGCGTCGGTTTGACTAAGGACCTTATGTGGCGCATGAAGGGTTATCGGAAGGGTAGCCACGCCGGCAAGTGGAATAAGTTCGTTATTTTCCGGATAAGGCGTGAGGACCTTTTAAAAGATATAGAGACGTTGATTTTAAATCTAACGAATCCCCCGGGTAATAAAACCAGCGGTCGTGTCCCTAAGGATGCGGATATAAACCGTGTATTGAAAAAAATGGCGCGTGAATACGAAAATCTGACTAGAATAATTAATAGGCTTTTGAAATAGGAATATGTTATGTCCCCTCGTCAAAAACCCAACGTCGCGGTAATCCAGTTCCCGGGCGTGAACTGCGAGTACGAGACGGCGCGGGCGCTGGAGGCCGTCGGCGCTCGAGCCGACGTCGTCCGCTTCAACCTCCCCCCGGACGAGATACGCCGCTACGACGGCTACGTCCTGCCGGGCGGCTTCGCGTACGAGGACCGCGTGCGCGCCGGCGCGGTCGCCGCCAAGGACGCCGTCGTCGAGGTGCTGGCGGAGGAGGCCGCGCGCGGCAAACCGCTGTTGGGCATATGCAACGGCGCCCAGATACTGGTCGAGGCCGGCGTCGTCCCGGGCCGCAAGCCGGGCCACGTCGAGGTGGCGCTGGCCCACAACCGCCATCCGTACCACCGGGGTTTCCTCAACCGCTGGGTCTTCTGTCGCCACGAGGCCACGGGGGAAGTGCTGCCGTTGCCCATCGCCCACGCCGAAGGCCGCTTCGCGTGCGCGGACGAGAAGGCGGCCGCGGCGCTGGAAAGCGACGAGCTGATATACCTTCGTTACGTCGACGAGGCCGGCGGCGCCGCCGGCGAGGAGTATAACCCGAACGGTTCCATCCTCGACGCCGCGGCTTTGAGTTCGTACAGCGCGCCGGCGCTAGCCGTAATGCCCCACCCCGAACGCGCGAGCTGGCTATTCCAAATTCCCCACTACCTCCCCGGCCCCTGGGGGCTCAGACGCCGCCGCGCCGCCGGCAAAGAGTTGACCGCCCGCGGCCCGGGGCGCCTCGTCCTCGAGGATTTTTTGAAACTCGTTTGAGAGGAGGAGTCCGCGTTATGAGAGCGCTTGTCACGGGGGGCGCCGGCTTCATAGGCCGTCACGTCGTCGGGTGGCTCCTCGCCCGCGGGTACGACGCGCTGGCGCTCGATAACCTTTCGAACGGGTTTGCGGCCAACCTGGCCGAGTTCGAGGGCCAGGCCGGTTACGAAGGCCTGCTCGAGGGGGATGTATGCGACGACGGCGCGTGGCGGCAATTGGCCGAGGGGCGATTCGACATTATGTACCACCTCGCCGCCGCCATCAACGTCCAGGACTCCATAGAAGACCCGGGGGCCACTTTCGCCTCGGACGTCGTCGGCACTTTCAAGGCCTTGGAGTTCGCCCGGAGGCAGGGCTGCCGGTTCATTTACGTGTCGACGTGTCTGGTATACGCGCCGGCGGTGGACGGAACGCCCATAAACGAGAGGTATCCCACCAGGCCGGCGTCGCCGTACGCCGCGGCGAAGTTGGCGGGGGAAAACCTGACGCTGTCATACTACCACGCTTACGGCCTGCACGCCCTTATCCTCCGGCCGTTCAATACCTACGGCCCCTACCAACGGGCCGACGGCGAGGGCGGCGTCGTCGTCACGTTCCTTAGCCATTACCTCCAAGGCAAGCCGCTCGTCGTCTTCGGCGACGGCCGCCAGACGCGCGACCTGCTATACGTCGACGATTGCGCCGACCTTATAGGCCGGGCGGGCGAGTCGAACGCCGCCGGGTCCGTCATCAACGGCGGCCTGGGGCGCGAAATAGAGATCCGCGACCTCGCCCAGAAGATCGCCGGCGCCGAGGGCCAAGTGGCGTACGCGCCGCACCCGCACGCCCAGGCCGAGGTATGGCGGTTGGTATGCGATAACGCCAAGGCGGTGCAACTCCTCGACTGGCGGCCCAAAGTCCACCTCGACGAGGGCATCGCGAAGACGCGGGCGTGGATGGAGGAGAAGTTAAAAAAATAACGGCGCCGTATAAAAACCGCCGGCCCCGTGCCGGCGTTTTTTATACGTGGGGGCCGACGCCGGCTTCGGCCGCGGTTTAAATTTAGACCCTCGCGAACGGCGCCCGTTAACCGGCCGGCGCGACGGCGTAGAATTCGACGTAGCCGCACCTCTCGCACCGATACGCGGCCAGGCGCAGCCGCTTCGGGGTCGCACCCTTAAGGGGAAAGGGGGCGTCGTCGGCCGGTGCCCACACGTACGGCGACTCGCCGCCGTACTGCGTCACCTCGCGCAACGACCCGGGCGCCATCTCCCCTTGGCACTTCGGGCACGTCTTCCTATCGGCCATAACCCACCTCTTAGTCGGCCTAATTCTATTAATAACGGCGTACGCGGTCAACCGAAAAAGTCGCGCGGCGGCGGGGAACCGAAAAGTCGGGGCGACTGGCCAGTCGCCCCTACCGTACGCCGTTCGCGTATAAACGTTCGGGCCGACCGTAAGGTCGGCCCGCCGCAGTTTTTTTATCATATGAAAACCAGGCGCGGAGC
The DNA here is from genome assembly GCA_964563535.1 of uncultured bacterium. Taxonomy (GTDB): domain Bacteria; phylum RBG-13-66-14; class B26-G2; order WVWN01; family WVWN01; genus WVWN01. The sequence continues at coordinate 6,463 of CAZLXP010000034.1, forward strand.
CGGGGTTAATTGACGCTATACTAAAGGTGGCCGCACCTGAAGGTACGGCCCTACGGTAAAACCCTAAAGCGGCAAACGGCACGACGGGCTACCGCCGTGCTTCCTTACTTCCTCGCCGCTAACGCCACCTCGAGGCGTTGGCGCGCCTGGTAGATGAAGGCCTCGACGCGGGTGCGGGTGGTCGCGGACTCCAGGCCGTCGTACGCCATGTTCAATATGGGGACGTTGTCGTAGTCGGCCTGGACGCGCTTGAGGAGCGCCGAGACGATGACCCCGGGCATACACGTGAACGGCATGCGGTTCGCGACGCCGTGGCAGCCGTCGTGCGCGTCCTCCGCGGCCTTCCCCACCGACAGGATGGCCTCCCCCTCGAACGTGTCGTGGACGTAGCGCGAGCCAGCCCGGATGGTCTTCTCGACCTCGGGCTCGGGCCAGTTGCGCGCGACGTCCTCAAACAAGGACGTTATCTTAGCGTAGTCCGCCTTCTGGATCTTCTGCGTCACGTAGCTCAGCGCCAGCCGCGTGTAGTCGCCGCGGACCTTGCAGTCGCGGATGCGGGTCCAGTTGGTATACCAGAACCACTCCGAGATGGGCGGCAGGTAGACCTCGCCGCCCAGCTCCTCCACCTGCTCGATGAAGCGGCTGTTGGAGAAGCGGTTCGAGCGGACGTAGATCTCGCCCACGATGCCGATGCGGGGCTTCGGTTCCGCGGCGACGGCGACGCTCGGCCACTCGGCCGCGGCCTCCTGGCATATCGCCAGGATGGCGTCCAGCGTACCGTCCCGCACGATGCTCTCGCAAATCTTATCGACGTATTTCCAATAGACCGCGTGGGCGGAACCCGGCTCGAGCTCGTAGGGCCGCGTCTGCAACAAGAGCTTCTCGAGCATATCGATCGCGACGACGCCCTGCCACGCCCGCCGCGTGAACTCGTTGCCGACGATGCCGAGGTCGTTGTAGAGCGTCTTGCCCTGGTTGGGGCTGAAGACCGGCACGTCGCCCAGCCCCAGCTCGGCAAGGACGATGCGGTGCAACATATTATATTGGCCGAAGCGGCAAGGCCCGGTCCCGGCGGGCATGAAGAAGATCGTCCGCTCCGGGTCGAAGTCGGGCCGCTTGGCGTATTTCACCATGTCGCCGGTGGTGACGATGCAGGGGTAGCACTCCTTGCCGGTGGTGAACTTGCGGCCCCAGACGAGCGTCTCGCCGTCCGGCTCGTCCATGACTACGGCGGGCACGCCCACGGCCTCGAACGCCGCGCGGATGGCGTAGGCGTGGTCGCACATATAGGGGATGTAGACGGTGCGCTTGTGGTCCTCCGCCGCGAGCGAAAGGCGCTTGATCTCGACGGAGGCCGGCTGCTTGTCGCGGAAGTTTTTGATGCTATCCAGGAACGCCTCCGCCCGGGTGATGGCGCCGGCGTCGGCGGAGTGCTCGTCGATCTCGAGCTGCAGGAACGGCTTGCCGCCCATCTTGACGCGGAAGAATTTGAGGAGGAAGGAGTCCGGGCCGCAGCCGAAGTTGGTGATGTAGACGCCGTGGAGGCGCGGGTCCTTGCGCACGATTTCGACCGCCGAGAGGATCTTCTGGCCGTACTTCCAGTACATGTTGTCCCACTCGTGCGAGAGCTCGACCTCTTCCACCGGCAGGAAGTCCATGGGGATGGCGAGCGTCCCTAAGTCGCGGAACTTCTTGGGCATCTCGAGGTTGATGCCGCCGTCGCAGGTGTTGTAGGGCCGGCCTATGACGACGACGGCGTTTTCATCGCGGCCCAGCTCCTCCAGGACCTGGATGCCGCGCGTCTTTATTCGGGCGTAGAACTCGTTCTGGGCGTTCTTGGCGGTCCGATACGCGCGCCGCACGTCGCCCTTCTTGACGCCCAGCGGCTTGAGGGCGTCGTGGAGGGCGTTGACCAAGGCCGCGTCGCCCCGCTCGAAGAAGAGCTTCGGCACGAGCAGCGGCATCTCCTTGGCCTCCAAATCGAGAGCGGAGGAGATGACGTACGGCGACGTCTGGACGTAGGGGCAGGTGAAGGACTTGTCCGTCAGCGCGTTCTGCTTCTCGAGCGATATGGCCGACGGCATAAAGACGGCGTCCACGCCCTTCTTGAGCAGGTCTATGACGTGGCCGTGCGCCACTTTCACCGGGAAGCAGCACTCCGAGGCCACGGCCTCCACGCCGTCGTGGATTACGTTCTTATTGGTATAGTCGGAGAGGACGACGTCGAAGCCGAGCTCGGCCAGGAAGGTCTTGAAGAACGGCAGCATCTCGTGGATGAAGAGGGTGCGCGGCAGGCCGACGCGCGCGGCGCCCTCGGCAGCCTTCGCGGAAGTATAATCCCTCGTCAAGAGCTTCTCGCGTTCGGCGAAGAGGTTGGCCAGCCCCTCGCCGCGTCGGTGGGCCTTCTTGCGCTCGACGTCGTACTTCTCGCACCGCGAGCCGTAGTATAAGGGCTCCTCCCCCTCCACCGTCACCACTTTTATCTCGCAATGGTTCGGGCAATCGGCGCACTCGAACGACGACTGCTCGTACTTCCTGGTGGCGAGGGCCCAGCCCTTGAACGTGCTCTCGCTTCGGCCGTCCCACAGCTCCCGCGCGATCATCGCCATGCCCCAGGCGCCGGTGACCTCGTGGTGGTCGGGGACGGTGACCGGCTTCCCGGTGACCTGCTCGAACGCGGCCACGACGGCGTTGTTGAACGCCACCCCCCCTTGGAAGAAGATGTTGTCCGCGACGCGCTTCTCCTGGACGACGCGGTTGAGGTAGTTGAGGACGATGGAATAGCCGAGGCCGGCGCAGAGGTCCTCGCGCGGCGCGCCCCGCTGCTGGTGGCTCAGGATGTCCGTCTCCATGAAGACGGTGCAGCGCTCACCCAGCCGGCAAGGGCCGTCCGACGCCAACGCGAGGTCCGCGAATTCCTGTTTGATATTGACGTCCAGCCGCTCGCTCTGCTCCTCGATGAAGGACCCGGTGCCCGCGGCGCATACCTTGTTCATCTCGAAGTCGACGATGGCGCCGTTGTCGAGCGAAATATATTTGGAGTCCTGGCCGCCTATTTCGAAGACGGTGTCGACGCTCGGGTCGATGTAGGCCGCGGCGGTGGCCTGAGCCGTGATCTCGTTCTTGACGACGTCCGCGCCGACGAAGTCGCCGGTGAGGTAGCGGCCGGAGCCGGTGGTCCCGACGCCGCGGACGATTACCTTGTCGGCTATTTCCTCGCCCACCTCGGCCAGGCCGCGCCGGATGGCCTCTATCGGCCGGCCGGCCGTCATGAGGTAGCGTTTGGAGACGATGTTGCAGTTCTCGTCCATCGCGACGACGTTGGTCGACAAGGAGCCGACGTCGACCCCCAAAAAACAATTTATCTTCTCGCCGTCCTTCGGCGGCATGGCGTCGGCCTTGGCCTCGAGGTGAACGGGGCGCAAGACGAGCGGCTCCTGGCCCTCCTCCTCTTCGCGAGCGGAAGCGAGGTACTGGTAGAACGCCGCGGTACCGGCGAAGGGGGTGAGCTCGCCCCGCTCGGCCGCGGCCAGGACGGCGCCGATGGCGCCCATGGAGGCGAAGTGCTCCGGGATGACGAGCTCGCCGGCGTCCAACCCCAGGACCTCGGTGAAGGCGCGGACCATGCCCTTGTTGGCCGCAACGCCGCCCATAAAGCAATACTCGCGGCGGAAGTCCTTGCCCTTCGCGATCGTGGCCTTGAAGTTGCGCGCCATCGCGAAGCACAGGCCGGCGACGATGTCGTAATCCGGCGCGCCCTCCTGCTGGAGGTGGATCATGTCAGACTTCGCGAATACGGAACAGCGGCCCGCGATGCGCGGGGGATGCTCGCAGCGGAGCGCCAGGTCGCCGAACTCCTCGACGGTCAGGTTCAGGCGGCTGGCTTGCTGGTCGAGGAAGGAGCCGGTGCCGGCGGCGCAGATGGTGTTCATCGCGAAGTCGCGGATGACGGTGCGGCCCGTCTTCTCGTCCTCGCCCAGGATAATCAGCTTGGAGTCCTGGCCGCCGATCTCGACGACGGTGCGGACGTTCGGGTAAAGGCGGCCCACCGCCGCGGTCTGGGCGACGATTTCGTTGACGAAGGCCGCGCCGGAGACCTCGGACGCGAGCTTGCCGCCGGAGCCGGTGACCGTGAGCGATTTTATGGCCTCGGCGGGGTAGCGCGTCAGGACGTCGTCGACGCCTACCGCCAGCGCCTTGATGGGCTGGCCCTTGTGGCGAATGTAGTGGTCCTCGACGACGCGGCAGTCGTCGTCGACCAGGACCAGGTTCACGCTGATGGAACCGAGGTCGGCGCCGAGGCGCATATCGCTCCAATAAGGGGACGAGCCGGGGGAATTTATGAGGGCTTCGACGGATACCGGCGCCCGTCCCGCAATACTATTTAAATATAATTATGCGCGGGCGAACGGGCCGCCCGCTGGATTTAATCGACGTTAATATAGCATAACGGCGGGAGGGTTTTCAAGGGCGCAAACAAGCCGCCCGCAAGGCCGGATTTTTCGTCCTTAAACCTATCGCCTTTTGTTATAGTCGAATAAACAAATACGCCATCATTCTATCCCACGATACTACGGAGGTCCCGCAATGTCTTCATCGCGTCTTTCATCCCGGCTGGCCGCGCTAGCGCTCGGCGCCGCCGTCTGCCTCGGCCTGGCGCTCGTGCCCGGCGACGACGCCCGCGCCGAACTCGTCGCCGGCCTCAACGAACCCGCCTCCCAAGAGCTAAGCGAGCAGATGTACGCCGAGGAGATGCTGCCGGCCTCGCCCGAGCAGGTCAGCTCCGAGGAGGGCGGCGGCGAAGGGCTCGTGGCCGACGCGGCCATCAAGGCCGAACCCTACGAGGCCGCGAACGGCTTCAAGGGTTGGAAGGTCCACGTCCCCGACGGTAAGCCGCTCGCGACCCCGGCGGTCGGCGACGGCATCGTCTACGTCGGCGGCGGCTTCGGCACCTACGACTTCTACGCCTTCGACGCCGCGGACGGCGACCTCGTCTGGCAATACCACGTCGGCGACGACGGCCCGACGGCGGCCGTAGTCCACCGCGGCCGCGTCGCCTTCAACACCGAGTCCTGCATCCTCTACGTCCTCGACGCTGAGAAGGGCAATAAAATTTGGAGCCAATGGCTCGGCGACCCGCTGATGGCGCAGCCCGCCGCCGCGGCCGACAAGATCTACATAACGTACCCGGGCGGCGACGGCCAGCATCATCTCAGCTGCCGCATGCTCGAGACCGGCGGCGAGGTCTGGAACCAGCCCCTCGTCGGCGAGGTCATTACCGCGCCGGTAGTCAACGGCGGCTCCGTCTTCTGCTCGACGCTGGAGGGCACGGTCTACCACTTCGACGCCGACACCGGCGAGCTGAAGTGGAAGGACCAGAAGCTCGCGACGTCGGCGCCCTGGGTCGTCGGCGACGAGGTCTACGTCTCCAAGCGGGTGGAGGTCGCCGCCGCAGGGGGAGCCACGGAGCAATACGAGGGCATCGCGGGCCTGGGCCGCGGCTCCGGCGAGCAGACGAACGAGGAACTATACGCCTACGGCAAGGCGGAATATTTGACGCACGACACCTCGAGCCGATACGCCTCCGAGCAGGCCAACCTCGACGCGGCGGTGGGATTCGGCGCGGCGCCGCCAGCGGCTAAGCTGGGCCAGGCCACGGAGAACCTCGGCGTCGGGACCGTCTCCGGCGTGTGGGCCTACCAGGGCTCGCGGCCCGTCGTGAAAGACAACCGCTCCTACAACGCCATGGGCGACGCCGTCCGCGCGGTGGACGTGGAATCGGGCAAGGTCCTGTGGGAAAAGCGATTTAAGCCCGAGGAGGACGTCGGCGGCCGCGCGCTCACGCCCCCCTCGCTGGCGGGCGACAACTTGTATTTCGGCTCCACCGACGGCGACGTGATATGCGTGCGCTCCGGCGACGGCAAGGAGTTGTGGCGCTTCAACGTCGCCGAGCCCATCCGCTTCCAGCCCGCGGTGGTGGGCGGCAAGGTCTTCGTGGGCACCGACTACGGCAACATCTTCTGCGTGGACACGGGCGACCCCTCGGCCGACGGCTGGGCGATGTGGGGCGGCAACGCCGCGCACAACGGCTGGGAGGAGTAGGACACCCCCTATCCACCCCTCTCTATTCGTCCGGAAGCGGCGGGGTTTAACCCCGCCGCTTCCGGCGAGGCGCGTTGGGGCCGACCTCCAGCTCGGCCCGGCACGTATTTGGATAACCGCGGGCCGGTCTAAAGACCGGCCCCTACTTTAGCACGCGAAACCCGGCCTTGGAGCCGGGTTTTTCGTTGCAATAACGCCGCGCCGTTATATAATATAGAGAAACAAAACGCGGCTCGGTCCCCGCTAAAGTCAAGGAGCACGTATGCCGCAGTGGCCAAGGACCGTAAAGCATTTCCGTTGGTTCGCCGTTTTCTCCGCCCTCCGGGACTTCTTCCACCCGCCGCGGGAGTGGCTGGCCGAGGCGGGCGTCAAAGCGGGCGACGCGGTCCTCGACTTCGGCTGCGGCCGCGGCGGCTTCACCGTGGCCGCGGCCCGGGCCGTCGGCCGGACAGGTAAAGTATACGCGCTAGATGCCCACCCGCTCGCGATTAAATCGGTCCAAAATAAGGCCCGGCGCAAAAAACTCGGTTACGTCGAAACTATCCAGTCCGACGGCGCGACCGGCTTGCCCAATGAGAGCGTCGACGTCGTCCTCCTCTACGACGTCTTCCACGAGCTCGACGCGCCGGAGGCGGTATTGGCGGAACTGCATCGCGTAATCAAGCCGGGGGGACGGCTGTCCTTCAGCGACCACCATCTCGAGGGGGAAGAAGCGATATCGAGGGTAACCGGCGCCGGCTTGTTCGAGTTAGCGGAAAAGCACAAGAACACGTTCGCGTTCGTGAAGAAGGCCTAAAGCGAGAGGAGGTAGAGTTGGCCAGGTTAATTATTATTATTTGGGCGCTGCCGGCCGCGGCCGCCGCGCTCGCCTTCACGCCTACGCACCTGGTTATCGTCGACTCTACCCCCCTTTACGAAAAAGGCCACCAGTTCGACGAAGAGCACATATTAAATTATTTGGGATACTGGACCAAGCTGGTAGCTTCCACCCGTAACCCGGTACTATGGCGGAACGAACCGTACTGGCAAGGGTACTACGTCGTCACGCTTGAAAGCGGCGCCGAAGGCTTGGTAAACGGGCTGGACGCCGGGGGCGCGTTAGTCGCCGTTATAGACAACGCCCCCGTTTATCCGGACGAATTTAGTAATGAAATCATCGACACGCTCGATAAAAACGAAATGGTCGCCTTTCCGAACTTAACGTCGGACGTGTTCACGGATCGGGCTCATATACGGACGAAAGAAAAACTCGACGCCTGCGTGGATTCCTACGCGTTGGAACCGACGTACGTACGTATTCCCCATGCCTCCACATAAAAAATACGGCGGCCCCCGCGAAGGGCCGCCCCAAAACGCGAGGAAACAAAAATGAAAACGCTCCTCTTTATTTTGCTTCTGGCGGCCGCCGCCCTCGCCTTCACGCCGACGCATTTCGTAATCGCGGACGGCGCGGCGCTATACGACGAGGACCACAACTACGAGGACGATTACATAATCGAACGGCTGCCGTATTGGACGCCCGTAGCCGCCGAGGAGGCGGCCCCGACCGAGAGCCCGCGGACGTACTGCCTCGCGACGCTGGCCGACGGCCGCCGCGGCCTTACGGAGTGGGATTACCTCGGCCGGGTCCTCGAGGTCGTGGTTGACGAAACGGCCTTGTCAAACGTCCCCGCCGACGTTCCCGCCGACGCCACGCGCCTGAAGAAGGGCGACCTGGTGGCCTACGCCCCCACCGAAAAGGCCGCCTCGCGGCCCGGCTTCGTCGAGGTGATGAACGCCGACGGCCTACGCGGTTGGCTCCCCGCGGACGCCGTCGCGCCGCTGCCGGAAGAAGGCGAATGAACGGCTATTATTATGCGCAAAAGAAACCCGGCCGTAAGGCCGGGATTCTTATAAAAAAAATTTAGTCGGGAGGATATGGCTTTTCGTTTTATGCTACGTATCGGTCCATTAACCCTAGATTAGCCCTTATAATACCGTTTTCTTCAATAATAATGTCATTAGAAAGGAAATAATTAATATCTCGTGTTAAGGTCTTCGGCGTAACGTTATGGTAGAGGCTCGATAATATATGGCGCCCCGATTTGATTTCTTCTATCCTTACACCTTGCTTTTCCCGGGCAAGCGCGTTTATAAAAACCATACGCCTTTCCCCAGTCTTCCGTCGTAAACGCCCTGAAAACAATAACTCCTCTCTTACGTAATCCCGGTACGTTATCAAACGAACCTCTGACAGGACCTCTCGGTGTACGGAATCGAGTTCCTCAACCAAACCTTTTAAAGCGAAAACGACGAAAGGAGTAATATCATTATTTGATCGGAATCTGATGTAATCTAAATTACCGACGTAATCGGCTCTGTTCCTATAGTAATAGTTCGCTAAAGAATAGAAACCTCGCGCGTTTATTCCCGCCCTATACAACAAAAAGCTCTCTACGGCACGAGAAACCCTACCGTTACCATCGCCGAACGGGTGTATACTTACGACGTAAAAATGAGCTGCGACGGCGCTTATTATTTCGTCCCAAAGTTTCGGTTTCCCTTGGTTAAACCATGCTATGAACGCACGCATATATTTAGCAACTTCTTCATACGTACGCGGGGGGATATAAGTCCCCGCCCGCACAGCATCTCTTCGATACTTCCCGGGTTCGTTGTATGGGTATACGATTCCCTTAGTTAAAGTGAAATGGAAATCCTTTATTAACTCTTCAGTAAGCGCGGTACTGGGATCGGCGGAAAGCAAACCTTTTATTTTTAGCATTAATTCGTTCGCGTTCCGTACTTCTTGTTCCTCGCGCCGACGGCCCCCGTTTAAAACCGGGACCCCTTCGCCCGCGTCGATAATCGCGTCGACCTCTTCTTCGGTTAGCTCTGTACCTTCAATGCCCGTTGTCCCCCTAACGGCACGTAAAATATTTAAACTATCTAACTTCTTTTGCACCGCAGGCGGTATTGGAATACCGTTGATTACGGACGCTATAGCCTTAATACGTTCTACGCAACGTATAATATCTACGTTATTCTCGTCGAAGTTAATATCGAAATTTACCTGCCATTCAGGCATATGCGCTCCTTTTACGTCTTAATAAATGTCCGACGAAACAACGCATAATCTATTTTTAAGTATAATAACATAAGGGTCTTATGATGTCAAGTAGGCATATTCATCCAAATAGAGCCGAGAAAATGTCCCTAATTATGCCCTAAATATATTAATTGCTTTTGAATTCGTCATATTAGAATTAAGCATAAAGGGTTACGAACAACCTACGGCGAAGGCTAATTATTAAACTGGCAAGATTTTAAGGAGGCTTACCGGTAACCCGCTAGCGGCGCCCCGCTATAAAAGGGCGGGTTAGTGGCGTTCATCCGTATTGGCACCGAGGTTGATTTCCATTAACCCCCGTACGCTACATATAATACCACCATCCGCGTCCAGGAGGCGAGCAAGGCCAGCGCCACGACGGCCAGCGCGGCCCACTGCCGCCGCGACAGGCGCCGCGCCCGCAGCGCCGGAAGGCCCGCCGTCAGCGCGTAGCCGACGGCCCCCAGCGCCGCCACCACCAGCGGCATATGGTAGCGCGGGTACGCCAGCGTCGCGCTATGCACGACGAAGAAGACGACGAACAAAACACCCAGGACCCCGCGCAGCCGCGACGCCGGCATAAGGACCAGGCCGAGGCCGCAGAGCGCCAGCGCCGCGGCGTCGACGGCGACCTCGACGGCGATTATGGGCCAGGCCGCGGCCGCGGGTAAGTCGCGTATTCGGCCCGCGGCGTACGTCGCGGCGAACAGGCGCTCCGGCTCGAGCATGTCGAGGACCCGGCCTAAGCACCGGAGCGCCGTCTGCGCCGGGTGCGTCGCGATATAGCGCAGCGCCGCCGCGCGGTATTCCGCGGCTACGCGGAAGCCGTCCCGCCCCGCGCCGGCCGCCTCCAAAAGCGGCGCGCAACTCACCGGGTCCTCCAGCGCCTTCCACCCGTGGTGATACGGCGCCCGCGGGTTATTTCCGATATACAAAACGGCCGACGCGTTGGTGTCCGTCGCGACGAAATGTCCCGTGCGGGAAAAAACGTATCCGGACCAAATCGCGACCACGACGAGCGCGCCGCATAGGAAAGTTACGGCCCCGGCCAACCGCGCGCGCCGCGAGCCGTCGCGCCCGAGCGCCATGTATAACGCGAGCGCCAGCGCCGCCGGAAACGCCACCGACCGCACGAGCGCCGCGACGCCGAACGTCACGCCGGCGAAGACGAGCCGCCCGAATCGCGGCGCAGCGCCACCGTCCCCGCGCGCTAAGAGATAAATGCCTAAAACGAGGACGAACGTAAAGAGGGTTTCGGTCAGGACCTTGGTGCTGTAATACGCCGTGGGGAGATATAGCGCGCCGGCGAACAAGGCCGCGGCCGCTACCTTCGGGCCCAACTCCCGCCGGGCGGCCCCGTATACCAGCGCCAGCGTCAAGACCGCGACCGCGGCCTGCGTCACCCGAACCGCCAACATCCCTCCTCCCAAATAAAAAATCGCCGCCACGAACGCGGCGTACGCCGGCGGGTGGCGGTGGACGTATAGCTCGCCGCCCGGCGCCGTCAGCCCCTGGCCGCCGGCGAGGCGTTTGGCCGCTATTACGTACTCCACTTCGTCGGCGCTCAGCGGCGCGCGGCCGACGGCGACGACGAACGCCAGCTGGACGACGAGGGCCAGAAGGAGTAATAAAAAGATTTTTCCGTTGGGCGTCAAATATCAACTCCGGCGCGGTCGCGTCGCGCGCGTCGCGCGGGCCCGAAGCGGCCTAAGTACCCCGGGCGACGTACAGCCAGACCATCCTGGCCCATATCAAGAGAAGCGCGGCCGCGGCGACGCCGGCCAGCGCGAGCCGGCGCCGCGAATAAGCGCCCCGTTTAAAACGAGGGATAACGTCGGTGAAGAAATACCCCAAGGCCGGGGCGCCGAGGACCATCAACGGGTAGTTGTACCGGGGGTGGGCAATCGTCAGGGCGTAAACCGCCGACGTGGCCCCTACGGCCACGAGCATCATGCCCCTCCAGAGGTTTCCGGGCATCAACGCCACCGAAATCCAAAACAACAACAGCGCGGCGGCGGAGGCCGCGACCTCCGCAGCGATAAAGGCCCATATCCACGGCTCGCGGGCCCGAGGAAAATTCCCCCCCCGGTACCCGCCGAAGAACAGCCGCTCCGGCTCCCACATATCCGCCAACTTCGACCAGAAACGCGCGAAGGTCTTGACGGGATGGGCCGCGATGTAGTCGAGCGCCGCCGCGAAATAGATGCGCGAGTGCTCGAAGCGGTCCCCGGTTTCGGCGATGCCCGGCGGCGGGACGAACGCGCTGCCGGCGTGCGTTATGTCCCAGGCGTGGTAATCGGGGGTACTCACGCCGTTGCCGTAGTAGAACACGGCCGCGCTCTTGGTATCCAACAATACGAATCGGCCCGTCCTGGCATAAACGTACGCGCTCCACGGCGCCACGGCCGCGACGACGCCCGCGCCCAAGACCGCCGCCGCCGCAACGCGGCGGCCTAAAGGCGAACCGCGCCTGAGCAATACGTATAGCGCCAACCCCAAGGCGATGGTTAAAGCGACGCCGCGCGTAAGGCCCGCCGCGCCGAAAACTACGCCGGCGGCAGCGTAAAGCCAAAGACGGCCGTACCGGTTCAAATTCAAGAACAGGAGGTAAACGCCGGCCGCGAGGAAAAACGTAAACAGTACCTCGGAGAGGAGTTGCGCGGCGTAGACGGCCGTGGGCAGGTAGGCCGCGCCGGCCAAAAGGGTCGCGTCGGCTACGCCGACCCCGAAAGCGGCCCGCGCCGTAAAATAAACCAAAACGAGGGTCGCGAGGGCCAACGCAAGCTGGACCAAGCTAACCCCCGCGTTGCCGCCCCCCGCGGCGTATACCAAACCTAAAAACACGGCGTAGAGAGGAGGGTGAGTATGGACGTAAAGCCCGCCGTCGGGATGAGTTAAGCCGAGCCCTTTCGCGAACCTCATGCCCGCCGAATAATATTCACGCTGGTCGCTGGCGAGCCGAGCGTGCCCCGTCACGAAGACGAACGAAGCCCATACCAAAACCGCCGCGCACAGAACGACCACTACGAACTGCCACGCGCGGGCGAAGGGGCGCGGCTCGGTTTTCCGGCTAGGGGCTTTCATCTCCTATCGCGCCTTCCTATGGCCGGCCGTTTAAGGCCCGTTAACTGCCCCGCGTTACGAACAACCAAACCATCCTGGCCCAGATCAGGACCAAGACCCCCACCGCGGCGCCGGCGAGGAGGAGGCGACGCGGGGGAATCGCCCCTACCCTTAGTCGGGGTAGGGTCTCGACGAAGAAGTAACCTATCCCAGGCGCGCCGAGGACCATAAGGGGATAATTATACCGGGAATGCGCGAGTGTGAGGGCGTACGCGGCCGCGGTGCTCAACACGACGGCGAGGGTAAGGCCGCGCCAAAGGTTCTTCCCCATTAAAGTTATCGTAAACCAAAACAGCGCGAGCGCCGCCGCCGAAGCCGCCACCTCGGCCGCCATGAAAATATAAACCGCCGGGGCCGAGGCGTTCGGGAGAAAACCCTGGCGCCAGGAGCCGACGAAGCACCGTTCCACCTCCCACATATCGGCGAATTTCGACGCGAACCGCAGCGACGTTTGAAAGGGATGAGCGGCCATATACTTCAGCGCCGCGAGGGCGAGGACTTGAGAGCGGCCGTAAATGCTGCCGGCGCCGACTCCCTCCGGCGGGACGATATACCCGGCCGAGCCGTCGATGATATCCCACGCGTGGTGCATCGGCGTACCGGGGTTGTTGCCGCGGTATAAAATATCCGGGCCCTTGGTATCCACCAACACCGGCCGACCCGTCTCCGCGTAAACGTGAACGCTCCACGGCAACACCGCGACGGCGACGCCGACCGCGAAAGCGGCCGCCGAAACCCACCGCCGCCCGGGCATACGCCGCCGCAACAATAACAATAAAGCAATCGCCAGAGCGGCCGCCAACGCCACGCCGCGCGTCAACCCGGCGACGCCGAACGCGACGCCCGCGGCCAGGTATAACCACCACCGCCGGCGATGGCCCTCGGACCCGGCGAGCAATAAATAAACCCCCAGGACGAGAAAGAGGGTGAAAAGTACCTCGGACAACAACTGCGTAACGTAGAAAGCCGTGGGAAGATACGCGGCTCCCGCGAGCAGCGTTGCCCGGGCGACGGCGGCACCGAAAACCCGCCGCGCCGTCATGAAAACCAAGACCAGCGTAAGGAGCGCCAAGCTTAGCTGCGCCCACCGCACCGCGGCCTCGCCCCCTCCCAACGCGTAAACCCCGCCCAAAAAAATCGGATAAAAAGGCGGATGGTCATGAACGTACAGGCCGCCGCCGCGGTCCGTAAGGCCGAGGCCGGCGGCCAACCGCCGGCCCGTCAGGCTATACTCGGCTTCGTCGCTCTCCAGCGAATACCCGTCGATAACGATTATAAATAACGCCCATACGGCGGACGTCAAAACTAAAATCGCCAGCACGCTACGCGCTTCACGCATAGTCCAGCGTGTCACAACGCTAGCCGCGGCTTTCGAATCCGGCGAAAACCACCACGCCGCCGGGCCGCCTACGCCCGGCGTTAATGCCTGAGAATGGTACCCGCAGCGCCTACGATCCAACCGTGCTCGGCCGTCGAAAAGGTGATGTCGAACAGTTGGCGATTTTGGCCGTCCCACAACCGCCAACCCCTGGTGGCCGGGGAATAGGTATAGATATTACCGCCCTGGGTCACGGCGTAACCGCGGCCGTCCTGCCGGAAGTAGAGGCCCGAAATCGCCTCGGCGCCCGGCAGCCGCGTTTTGGTAAAGCCGCCGCCGTCGAGGTGCACGGCGTAACCGTCTGAGGCGCCGAACCACGCCTCGTCGTCGCTAACGAAAAAAGCGCACCGATAATCGGCCTGGACCGGACTCGTAACCTGTACCCACGTGCCGCCGGTTCGCTTCAAGATACAGCCATCGTCGCCCACGGCCCAACCGCTGTCGTCGCCGGCGACGCGGATGCCGTGGAGGTCGTTTTCTACGTTGGCGGAATCGTCCGTCCACACGCCGTCCTGGTAATATAGGACCGTGCCGCGCGAGCCGCAGAACCACGCCTCGGCGGCGCCGTGGGCGTCGAGGGCATACAGCGGGTTGGACCGCGTGTTCCCGGGCACCTTCTCCCATTTACCGCCGTCGCGGCGCGCGACCCAGCCGCCCTCGCCGCACACCCATCCCGCGGTCGACGCCACGAATTGGACGTCGAATAAATCGGGGGCCTGGGTGGTGATATCGAGGCGCCACTCGGACCCGTCGTAGCGCAGGATATTGCCGTTATCGCCGCACGCCCAAATGTCGTCCTCGCTAATCGCCCAGATGGCGCGGATGTCTTCCGCCGTGGGGCTATGGGCCGGCCGCCAGGGCAACGGGTTCTCCTCCGGCCCGGGGCCCCCGCCCGAGGAACAGGCTACGACAAGAAGGGCCAAGGCCGCCGTTTTCGTAAAATGCTTGAACATACGAGCCTCCTGCGTTTTCCGTCCGCCGCGGACGGGTAGAATTTATCACGAGCCGGCGGCGGCGTCAAGGATTCCGGACGCGGCCCCGACCTTAAAACTCCATAAAGCGTTTTTACCGTTGCGATACCCGCCGGGCGATAATAAAATGGCGAGCGCGAGGCAACCGTTGGCCATATCCGTCGGGATAGGCGAAGTTCTGATCCTCTCGTCGATCGCTTCCGTGGTTGCGGCGGCGTGCGCCGCTTTCGCAGCGTTGCGCCATAAACTCCGCTTAAAAGCTCCTCCCGCCCAAGCCGTCGTCTGGGCCTTGGCGCTCGCGTACTTTTTAACCTTTTCGGCCTTGACGTTGGCCCGCCACTACGGCATGGCGACCTACGGCCTTGACCTGGGCTACTACGCCAACGCCATTTATCAAATCGGCCAGGGGCGCTTCTTTCGACAATCGCTCCTGCCGGACGAGGTATTCATTAACCACTGCGCGCCGCTCCTGGCGGCGTTCGCGCCGCTCACTTATATATTCCGCGACCCGGCGTATCTATTGCCGCTCCAAGCGCTTTTCCTCGCCAGCGGCATTCCCCTAATTTATTTTATCGCCAGGCCGGAAGGCGGCTCGCGCTGGCCGGCCGCGGCCCTCGCCGCCAGCTTCGCATTATCGCCCGCGCTGCACGGCGCCAACTTCTACGACTTTCACCCCCGCTCCCTCGGCGTGCCGCTCGCGCTGGGCGCTTTTTACTTCTTTAGACGAAAAAAGCTTAGAGCGGGTTTAGTTTGTACGGCCTTTTTCGCCCTCGCCCAGGACGAGCTGGCACTACACGCTGTAGCCCTCGCCTTATACGGCGGCTTGGCCGCGGGAAGGCGCCGCGCCGGCTTAGTCGCCGCGGCCGTCCTCGCCGCCTACTTCGGCGGCGTCTGCTGCTTCCTTTATCCTAAGTTGACGTACGGCGTTACCGGTAAACCCGTTCACCTTTGGGGTTATTTCGAGAACGTCGCCGCGGGCGGCGAGGGGTCGCCTTTCTCCTCGCGCGTATTAGCGGCCAAGGGGGGTTACGTCGGCGCGCTGGTCCTTCCGGTCGTCGCCTTTCTTCCCGCCGCGGGCGCGGCCCTCATAACGCTCGCGACGCCGCTAGCTGTACCGGCCCTTACGAGCACGCGTACCGTCTTCGAAATCGGGTGGCAATACCCGCTCTCCATCTTGCCGTTCCTATACGGCGCCGCGGCGGTCGGTTTACGGCGTCTCGTACGGGCCGACGCCGGTCGCGGTCGGCGCTTTTTCATAACGGCCGCCGGCGCGTTCGCCGTCACGCTTCAAATCCTCTTCGTCGCGGCCTTCGCGCGGCGTTTCTATCAGGATAGCATCTTGGCCGCCTTTCCGACCGCCCACGAAAAGGCCCTCGCCGGCTTGTTAGCGCGCGTACCGCGCGATATCCCGGTATCGGCGGACGACGTCTTCGCCGCGCACCTCGCGCACCGCCGCGACCTCTACCTCTACCGCCCGGCTCCCGGCGTGTGGCCGCCGAAGGGACCGGAAGCGATGTTGCTGGACCGCCGCGCCCACCGGCCGACCGACCTCGCGGACACGTTGAAACAAGCCGGAAAGTTGGGCTTAAGCCCCGTCGAATTCTGCGCCGATTACGCGTACTTCGAGAGGGGCGAAAGCGGCCGTACCTACGAGGAGCTGTTTCGCGCGTGGTACGGCACGCTCGAGGAATGGCAATGCTGGGCGCCGGGCGGCAAGCGGTTCGTAGCGGACCCGCGCGCCCACGACGGCCGCGCGGTATGGGCTAAAAACTACTTGTTCTGCGCCTCGCAAGCGGGTTACGTCTACCCTCCCGGTAGATACGGCCTGGTTTTCCTCCTGCGCCCCGCCGACCGCCGTACTCTCTGCCACGCCGTTATAGGGGCGAGCGTCGCCTCCGCCGAAGACCCGTCGTCGTTTAAGGTCTACCGTAGAATCAAACGCGTCAAAGACTCCGACGACTACCGGCCGTACGCGCTCCGCTTCGTTTGCAAACGTCCGTTCACCCTGGAACTCGAAGTCCATTCCGTCTCGCCCTTTTACCTGGACGCGGTATCGATAAACAGCGACGACTACACGTTCGAGAAGGTCCGCGCGCTGGGGCTCGAGCCGCCGGCGCCGGAGACGACGCGCTGACATCAGGCCCTTATGGATTACATAATACCGGAACCCGTATCCGTCGGCGTCATCGTCGCGATGGCGGCCGTTGCCGTCGCGGCGGCAGCCGCGGCCGCGGCGATCGTCTTCCGCCGCAAGATTGGATTTCTGAAACCGTCGCCGGCGGCGTTCGTATGGGCGCTGGCCGTCGGTTACTTTCTTTTTTTCAGCGCCGCGGCGTTGGGGCGACATTACGCCATGGCCACTTGCGGCCTCGACCTGGGGTATTACGCCAACGCCATCTACCAATTCGGCCGGGGCCGCTTCTTCATCCAAACGCTGCTCCCCGGCGAACGCTTTATCAACCATTGCGAGCCGCTGCTGGCGGTCCTCGCCTCCTTCACGTACGTATTCAAAGGACCCGCGTACCTCCTACCGCTGCAAGCGCTGCTTATCGCTTCCGGCATACCGCTGGTCTACGCGATAGCGCGGCCGGCGGAGGGTTCGCGTTGGCCCGCGGCGGCGCTGGCCGCCGGCTTCGCGTTGTCGCCCGCGTTCCACGGCGCGGCCCTCTTCGACTTCCACCCGCGGGCCTTCGCCGTCCCGCTCGCGCTGGGCGCGTATTACTTTTTCGACCGCAAGCGCTTCGCGGCCGGCGTCGCGTGCGCCGCCGCCATGGCGCTGGCCCACGAGGAGCTCGCGCTCCACGCCGTAGCGCTCGCGGCGTACGGCGGCTTCGCCGCGGGGCGCCCGCGCGCGGGCCTCGTCGCCGGCGCCGTCCTCGCCGCCTACTTCGTTGCCTTCTGCTCCATATTATACCCCGCGTTAACGTACGCGCCGGGCGCGGGCCCGCTGGGCCACTGGCTGCTGCAGCGGCACTTCACGTACGCCGAATGCCTCGCC
>CAZLXP010000035.1:0-23082 GCA_964563535.1 uncultured bacterium
GAACAGAAGGGGGTGGAGTTCATGCATAACTTCGAGTACCTCCGACCGACCTCGGTGGCCGGAGCGATCGAAGCGTTTCGCGCCGTCGAGAACGGCAGGTTCTTCGCCGGCGGCATGACGCTGATTCCGACTATGAAACAGCGCCTGGCAAGCCCGACCCGTCTGATCGACCTCTCCGGCATCGAAGGCCTCGATGCGATCCGCGTGGAGGGAACCGATTTGGTGGTCGGAGCCATGGCGCGGCACGACGCCGTCGCGAATTCGATGGAATCGCGGAGCGCCATTCCGGCTCTGGCGAACCTCGCCGCGAGCATCGGCGACCCTCAGGTCCGCAATCGCGGAACTCTCGGCGGGTCGATCGCCAACAACGATCCCGCGGCCGACTACTGCGCCGGAGTATTGGGGCTGGGGGCGACGATCATCACCGACCGCCAGGCCGGCGCGGGCGAGAGATTAACGTTAAATTTCGCCGACGGCCGCAGGGCCGTGGACGTTATCGACGGGGAGGCGGAAGAGATTGCCCAAAAAAGCTAAGGCTACGTTCGAGGAGGACCTCGCGCGCCTGGCCGAGATCGTCGCCGCGCTCGAGGAGGGGCCCGAGACCCTCGACGAGATGTTGGCCCTCTACGAGGAAGGCGTGGCCATAACCAAGCGCCTCCAGGAAGTCCTGAACGAAGCCGAGACCAAGATAAAGAAGCTTTCGCGAGACGTGAACGGCGAGTTGGAAGTCGAGGACTACGACGAGGCCGGTTAAAGCGTTGACCCGGGAAGAAATAATGGAGGGTATCGAGCGTCGCGCGCGCCGGGTGCGCGAGTACCTCGCCGCGGACGACTTCTTGGCCGGCGTAGCGCCGGCTCACCTGCGGGCGGCGGCGGCGGCGTACCTGAAGCGGGGCGGGAAGGGGCTTCGGCCGGCGGTGGTCTTGCTCTGCTGCGGCGCCGCGGGAGGCGACGAGGACTGGGCGCTGGCGGCGGCGGCCGCGGCCGAGGTGACGCACAACTGGACGCTGATACACGACGACATAATCGACCGCGACGACTTGCGCCGCGGCGGCCCGACGGTCCACCACGAGCTGGCGGCGCGGGCCCGGACCGACCTCGGGTTCGAGGGCGGCGGGGCGCTTCACTACGGCTTGGCGTTGGCGGTATTGGCGGGCGACGTGGGCCCGTGTTGGGCGGCGCATTTATTGTCCCGCCTCCCGGAGAACGGCGTTACGAAGGCCGACGCGGCCTGGCGCCTCGCGACGGACCTCGCCGCGGCCACCGTCCCGGCGATTCTGGCGGGCGAGGTTGAGGACGTGCAATTGAGCCGGGCGCCGCTGGTGGAGGTGACGGTCGAGGCGGTCGAGGAGATGCTGGCTAAGAAGACCGGCGCGCTTTACGAGTGGTGCGCCCGGGCGGGGGCGACGGTGGGCGGCGCCACGCCGGCGCTCGTCGAGAAACTGGGGGCCTTCGGCCGGTGGTGCGGGACCGCGTTCCAACACGTCGACGATACGTTGCCTTATTTTGCCGACGAAGGTGAGACCGGGAAGGCGGCCGCGTCCGATTTGCGCGAGGGGAAGCGAACCGCGGTCGTGGTGGGGGCATACCGCAACGCCCCGGCGGGCGACAGGGAATTCATCGCGGCCACGCTGGGGCGCGACGACGCGACCGACGCGGACGTCGATATATTAAAGGAGAAACTGGCCGCGCTGGGCGGCGTGTCGTACGCTCGCGCCAGGGCGCGTCGGTATTACGAACGGGCGCTGCAAGAACTCGAGGCCGTGCCGGCGGCCGATTATCGCGCATTGCTCGCCGGGTGGGCCGAGTTTCTGCTCGCGAGAACGTACTGACTTAGGCCGCGCCGAAACCTGGGCGGCGACCGCTATAAGGAATTAACGATGGCTGAGATTCTTCCGCGTATAAACTCGCCCGCGGACCTGAAGGAGTTAACCGGGGCCGAGCTCGAGCAACTCGCGGGCGAGTTGCGGACGTTCATCATCGAGAACGTCTCCCGGACCGGCGGCCACTTGGCGCCCAGCCTGGGCGTGGTCGAGCTGACGGTCGCGCTCCACTACGTCTTCGACGCGCCGCGGGACAAGATCATATGGGACGTGGGGCACCAGGCGTACGGCCACAAGATCTTAACCGGCCGCCGCGACCGGTTTCAGACTCTTCGCCAATTGGGCGGGATTTCGGGTTTCCCCAAGCGCTCGGAGTGCGAATGCGACGCGTACGGCGCGGGGCACGCGTCGACGTCTATAACGGCGGCGCTGGGGATGGCCGTCGCCCGCGACCGCAACGGCGAAGACTTTCACGTCGTCGCCGTCGTCGGCGACGGCGCTCTCTCGGGCGGCTGCGCGCTGGAAGGCCTTAACGTCGCGGGCCACCGCGAGGACACGGACCTCATCGTCATCCTCAACGACAACGAGATGTCCATATCGCGGTCGGTGGGCGCCATCGCCGATTACCTCGCGCGGGTGATAACGTTTCCCCCCTACGATAAGTTCCGCTCCGACATGCAGGATTTGGTGAAGTCCATCCCGACGTGGGGCCGCTCGCTGTTTCGCGCGGCCCGCCGCCTCGAGGAGTCGATAAAGAACCTCCTGACGCCGGGGATGTTATTCGAACAGTTGGGTTTTCGCTACGTCGGGCCGGTTAAAGGCCACGACCTCGCCACCCTCATCCGGACCCTCGAGGGGGTCAAGAAGCTCCACGGCCCGGTGCTGCTTCACGTCCTGACGCAAAAAGGCAAGGGGTATACCCCCGCCGAGAACGACGCCACGACCTACCACGGCCATCCGCCCTTCGACGTCGCTACGGGCAAGCCGCGTAAAAACGTTAAAGCCAAGCCCTATACGCAGGTTTTCGCGGAGACGCTGGTGGAACTGGCCGAGGAAGACGAGAGCATCGTCGCCATCACCGCGGCCATGCCCGAGGGCACCGGCCTCGACCTTTTCCGCGAGCGCTTCCCGGACCGCTTCTTCGACGTCGGCATCGCGGAGCAGACGGCGGTCCTCCTCGCCGCCGGCCTCGCGTGCGAAGGGTTAAGGCCGGTGTGCGCCGTCTACTCCACTTTCCTGCAGCGGGCTTACGACCAGGTCAACCACGACGTGTGCCTCCAGCGTTTGCCGGTGGTATTCGCCCTCGACCGCGGCGGCGTCGTCGGCGACGACGGCCCCACCCACCACGGCACCTTCGACCTGGCCTATCTGCGCCATTTGCCCCACATGGTCGTGAGCGCCGCCAAGGACGAGGCGGAACTTGCGCAGCTTCTGTATAGCGCGATCTACTACGACCTCGGGCCGTGGTCGGTGCGTTACCCCCGCGGCACCGCCGTCGGCGTCGAGGGCCGCGCCGAACGGCGCAAGATCGAGCCGGGCGCGGCCGAGTTGCTCCGCGAAGGAGGCGACGTATTGTTACTCCCGGTGGGACGGCTGGTTTACCCGGCGCGGGAGGCGGCCGAGCGGCTGGCGCGGGAGGGCGTCGAAGCCGCGGTCATCAACGCCCGCTTCGTGAAGCCGTTGGACGAGGGCTTGATACTCGAGTGGGGCGGCCGGTGCGGCGCCATCGTGACCGCGGAGGACGGCTGCCTGGCGGGCGGTTTCGGCTCCGCGGTGGCCGAGTTGCTCTTCGACCGAGGCTTGAGCCGGGATATAAGGCTAGCGCGCCTCGGCTACCCGGATGAGTATATAGAACACGGGACGGTGCAGGAGTTGCTCGACAAATACAATTTAAACGCGGCGGGGATAGCGGCGGCGGCCGCGGCCTTGTTGAAGAAAAAGTGAGGGCGGCGCGGTTGGCGAAGCGCAGGCTGGACGAGTTGTTGGTGGCGCGCGGGCTGGCGCCGTCGGCGGCCAAGGCGGCGGCCCTGATATTGGCCGGAAAGGTAAAAGTCGACGGCCGGGTGGAGTCGAAGGCCGGCCGAGCCGTCGGCGACGGCGCCGACGTAACGGTCGCGGCCGAACCGCCGTACGCGTCGCGCGGCGGCGAGAAGCTCGCGTTCGCGCTGGACCGTTTCGGCGTGGGCGTGGCGGGCAAGGTTTGCCTGGACGTGGGGGCCTCGAGCGGCGGCTTCACCTCCTGCCTGCTCGCGCGGGGGGCGGCGCACGTCCACGCCGTCGACGTGGGGCGCGGCTTGTTGGCCTGGCCGCTGCGTACGGACCCGCGGGTGACGGTGTGGGAGAACGTGAACGCCCGCCGTTTCGACGGAGGCCTCCTCGCACCCGCGCCGACGCTCCTGGTCGTCGACGTATCCTTCATAAACTTGGAAAAGGTTCTCAGGCCTCTTGTGGCCACGTTGGCGGCGCTGGAAGAGATAGTCGCGCTGGTGAAGCCGCAATTCGAGGCGCCGCGCGGCAGGGTGGAGCCGGGGGGCGTCGTGCGCGACGCCGGCGTGCACCGTGCCGTCCTGATTAAGAACGCAACGTTGTTCGACGGCCTGGGTTTCGCCGCGGTCGGCGTCGCAACGTCGCCGCTGGCCGGGCCGGCCGGCAACCGCGAGTTCTTCCTGCGGGGCGTGCGGGGCGCGTCGCCGCGGCCTCTCGAAGCCGAGATCGCGAGAGTCGTAGGGCCGGGGGGTTTCGAGTAAACCGTGCCGGCCTGTTCCCAAATGCGGGAAGCGTTGCGGGTAATTTAAACAAGGAGGTTTTCCTATGTCGGCGCGATCGCTTTCGATCGTGTTAGCGTTAATCTTGGCGTTCGCTGCGGGCGGCGCCCTCGCCGCCGATACGGCCGCCTATATCTACGGCCTGGTGGGCGTTTTCGCCGGGAAGTACGAGTCGGACGCGAGCGTATACGAGAAGCTCGTTGGCTACTATGACTACGGCCTCCCGCCGCCGAAGGACCCGTGGCAGGAAGTGAAGCTCACGAGCACCGATTTCGCGGCGTCGCCGTTCGGCTTCGGCTTGAAGGGCGACAGCTGGCGCGCGTCGTTCGCGTCGCTGTGGAACCGGCATCAAATCGATTCCATGACCGAGACCCGCCAGGTCAACAACGCTACCCTTACGGCGACGGGCGGATATATCCTGAGCCGAGGTTATTTCGAGGACAAGATGCTGAAGCCGTACTTCGGCGGGTTCTGGCGAGGCAATTGGACCAAGGCCGAGAACGTCGAAAACGGCGTCATCGCCAACGGCTTCGGCCCGGACTTGGGCGCGGTAATGGAGTTCAACCTGAACCGGTCTTTCGCGCTCGTTACGTTCGGATACCAATATAAATCCTATATAATGACCGGGACCAAGTTCGACAACCCGAAGGGCGACGAGCCGCCGACGGCGCCGCACTGGAACTACGTATACCTGCCGGAAAACGAGCTTCCCGGGAGCGCCTCGAGCTTCTACGTCAGCGCCAAGAGCTCCCTCCAGTTCCACCGACGGGTGGGCGCCGAGGTAGAGGTGCGTTACGACCTCGACCTGGGCGACTCGTTCATGAACGGCCTCACCTTCGCCGTCGGCCCGAGCCTCTGGCTATAAACGCCATCCAGGCCGCTTTCGAGGCGGCGCCCCGCAACTCCTACTGCGCGTCGGCGGTAGTTTGTCTCGTCCGGCGGAATATGCGTTAGATGTTCGAACGTTTTCGCAGCGCCGACCTTACGTCCGGTTCCTTGATCAAGCCGATTCTCTGGCTCGCCATTCCGACCGTCGCCGGGAACTTCCTGCAGAGCGCGTTCAACATCGCCGATATGTACTTCGTGAGCCGGCTGGGGACCGCGGCCATCGCCGCGGTCTCCGTCGCCGGCCTGGCGATATGGCTATTGTGGACGGCGATAATGGGCGTCGCCATCGGCTCCCAGGCGCTGATTGCCCGGTTCCACGGCGCGCGCGATGAGGCGAGTTTACGCCGGGCCATGGCGACGACGCTGGCCGTGTCCGCGGTTTTCGCGGTTTTGATAGTGTTGGCCGGGCCGTTGGCGGGGAAGCCGCTGTTGCGCCTCCTGGGCGCCGAGGCCGACGTCGTCGACCTGGCGTATAGCTACGTCGCCGTATTCTTCTTCGGCGGCTTTACGCTCGTATTCATGGTAATGATCAGCGCGATGCTGCGCGGCCTGGGCGACTCGGTCACCCCCACCGTTATTTTGGCGGCGGCCGTAGTTCTGAATGTCATCCTCGACCCGGTTTTGATTTTCGGGTTGGGGCCGGCGCCGGCGATGGGGGTGCGGGGGGCGGCGGTGGCGACGGTGGCGGCGTACGCGGTCGGCATGGCGGCGACCGCGGCCGTGTTTACGCGCCGGTATCTCCCGTGGCGCTCGTTCGTGCCGGCGAATTTCAGCGGCAAGATGGGGTGGCAGATCCTGACGATCGGCGTCCCGGCCAGCGCGCAGATGCTCGTCCGGGCCGCGGCGGCGATGGTCCTGGTGGGGTTCGTGGCGTTGGCCGGGACCCGGGCCATCGCGGCCTACGGCATCGGCGGCCAGTTGACCGGTCTCATTTTAATGCCCGGCTTCGCGCTCGCGATGTCGGCGGGGATCTTGGTGGCGCAGAACTTGGGCGCCGGCAAGAAGGAGCGGGCCGAGCGTACGGCCATGGCCTCGGTCGTAATAAACGTGGCCGTCGCGGCCTTGATGATAGTGGCGTTGCTGGCGTTCGCGCCGCGGTGGGTGGCGATATTCGACGATACGCCGCAAGTCGTCGCGTGGGGGGCGCTTTACATCTACATCTGCGCGCCGTCTTTCATATTCACGCCGCTGGGGATGGTCCTCTCGCGGGCCATGAGCGGCGCCGGCGTTTCGGTCCCGCCCCTTGTCGTTACCGCCGCGGTTTTGTTGGGGGCACGCATACCTTTGGCGTACTTGTTTACCAAGGTCCTGGGCATGGGGGTGGCGGGGGTTTACTGGGCGATTACGATCCCGACGGTGCTCGAGGGTTCGATCATGTACGCCGTGTTCAAGACCGGCATTTGGAAGCACAGGATACTTTAGGGCGGCGCGGCCCGGGGCGAAGCTTAACGGTAAGGCCCGGCTCGAGCCGGGCCTTTTAGGTCGCAGCTTTGTAAATTTAACGCAGCGGCCGGCGGAAAATCTCCTTCGCCGCGCGGGCCACGCGGCAATATTCGCGCGACGCCTTCCGAATGTCGCCCTCCTCCAGCAACGAAAACGCCGGGCAACGGAAGCAGTAGCGGTCGAGGTCGCAGCTGGCGCATTCCTCCGCGACCTCTTCGGTGAGGGCGCGGACGCGCTCGGCCTCCTCGCCGCGCCAGATCTCGAGGAACGGCTTATGGCGCATATTGCCCAGGTCGTAGGGCAGCGACACGCAAGGCCACACGGTCCCGTAGGGGTCGATGGAGCAGTTGTTGAAGCCGGCCAGACAGCTGAGCGCGCGCTTGTTAAAACGCACCGGCTCTCCCACTTCCTCGTCGCAAGCGTCGCCGTCGGCGGGTCGGGGCACGACCCATTCTTTGACCGTTTGGAAGTAATCGCGGAGCTGTTCGTCCGTCATCCGCAGCCGCAGCGGGTCGGCCGCGCCTTGGTTGGTGACGGAGATATACGGCGAATAGCGGAATTCGCCGCCGCACGACCGGGCCAACTCGTACAATCCTTTCATTTCCTGGTAGTTGAAGTTCATCAGGTTCATCTTCAACACGACGTTCGAACCGAGCTCGCCGAGGCGCCGGGCCGCGGTCACGGCCTTTTCCCACGTCCCCTCCCGGCCTACGAACGCGTCGTGGAGTTGGGGCGTCATGGCGTGGAGCGATATTTCGACCGCTACGGGGTGGAGCGAGGCGATCTCGGCGGCCAGCCGGTCGTCGAGCAACGAGCCGCCGGTGAAGATGCGGACGGCGAAGTGGCGTTCGCGCGCCGCGGCCAGGATGTCCAGGAAGTCGGCCCGGGCCAGCGATTCGCCGCCCGAAAAAGTCAGGAAGAGCGTGCCGGCGTCGACGAGTTGGTCGAAGAGGGATATATACTCGGCGAGGCTCAGCTCGTCGCCGCCGGGTTCGGGGTCCTCCACGTAGCAATGCTTGCAGCTGAGGGGGCAGCGATACGTGAGGTTGCACATCACCGCCACCGGCACCCGCCGGCCGGCGGAGGAATAAATAAGGTTGCGGTAGATGTCTTCTTTTCCGGGCAAATTAGCAAAAAACGCCGACGGCTCCCGCCCTCGGCTGCGAGGGGAGCGACGGCCGCTTAGCCGTCGTTCCGCGTTACGATTCCCTTGGCCTCCAGTTCAGCCAGGAACGACGCCAGGTCAGCCTCGAGTTCGGCCGGCGGGGCGTCGTATTCCTCCTGGAGAAGGCGCAGGATCTCACCTTCGTTTTTACCCTCGTCAAGGAGTTCTACTATCCGGACGCCGGCCCCCTTCACGTTGTGCAACGTGCTGTCGTGGGGCGTCAGGATAAAGTATTCATCGCCGATTTTGCGGTAGGCGATTTCCTTTTTCTTCAAGCTGTAAGTCATAGTGGCTTCGGGCTCTTATCTTTAGGAGAAGGGAACGGGGGGCCAACCGAGTTCGGGACATTCGACGTTTCGGATTTTGTACGGGTAGTCGCAGAATTCTTCGTATTTCAAACCGTCGGCGCATACCCCCGGCGAGGGCTGGTTGACGCCGCAGGCTTGCGACGTTAGCTTGAACACTTGCTCGCTGCCTACGGAGGGCTTATCGTACTTCTTCTTCACTTTTTTATCCTTAACTTTATTCCGGGCGTTTCGACGCGGCCGGATTTTTTTCGGGTTTGAGGTTGCGTAGTCGAAAGAGCCGGCGTACGTTAAATTACGTCTTAAGTGGGGGGCTCTACAACCGCCCGTTTTCGCCCTCCTCGGAACGCGGCGGCGGCACCCGTGGCGGGTTCCGCATCGTTAAGATCTCTCTTGCAACGGGAACGTGATCTCACCGCAAAACACGTTTTTCACCTTCCACGAGAAGGGGTAGCAGGCTTCATACATTATACCACTTTGGCACTCACCGGGGCACCGCTGGTTTACGTCGCAGGCTTGCGACGCCAACGAGAAGACGCGCTCGCTCCCGATGGTGGGTTTTACGTAATTACGCTTCATGGCGCCCATCCTTTATAGAAATCGCTTTGTGTAATATTTGGCGGAATCCTTCAACGGCGGCCCCCTCTTCCAGAGGAACTTTTACCGCGAAAGCGCTCGAGCGGCCCACCACGTCCGCGACGCGCTCGAAAGCTACCCGCCTTAAGCCGGCGTCGGCCCCCTCCGGGACGAAGACGTTAGGCCACAACTCGCGCGCGGCGTCCGCGGGCCCAAGAAGCGCGTTCGCGAATTCCCGGCCCGAGCGGTGGAAGGTCAACGCCCGCAGCAGGCCGCCGCCGGTTTTTACTCGTTCGATGCCCGTTCCGCGGAAAGGGAGCGCCCATACGCGGCCGTTCGCATCCACGACGTTCATCTCATCCGAGTAGACCGCGAACCGGGTCCGCAACATCGCGGCTAGCGTCGACTTTCCGCTCTCGCTCTCGCCGCACGAGACTACCGCGTCGTCACTTTCGGCGAAAGCCACCGAATGCAATACCAACCCTCCCCGGCGATAGCTCTCCCAAATAAATATTTGCCTCAGGAACGTTTCGAAAAACGCGCCGCCCCCCGGG
This sequence comes from uncultured bacterium, assembly GCA_964563535.1. Classification (GTDB taxonomy): domain Bacteria; phylum RBG-13-66-14; class B26-G2; order WVWN01; family WVWN01; genus WVWN01. Next base: position 9,520 of record CAZLXP010000035.1, read on the forward strand.
GTAAGCGTAACTACCCCCCGCCCGGCGACCGAATCGTACCACCCCTCCCCCGTATCGGCGCTTGCGCGGAGTATCTCTCCCTCGAGCTCGAAACCGGCCCGCGGCGATGCGGGCGGCTCGGCCGCGGACCTAACCGTAAGGGTCGGCCCGGAAGCGTCGCGGGCCCGTTCTACCCCGCCCGGCTCGAGACTATGCGCCAACCTTCGCCCCAGCTCGGCGCCGGCCTCCACCGTTACGCGAAGCCAGGGCGGCCCGACGACGAGCCTCATCGGTAGAGCGCTTTTATACGGCCGAAGCTCGTCGGATTTACGGCCGGGTATTCCTGTTTCCCCCAATTTATCTCGTGCTCGTATACCCGCTTGAAGTAACTGGAGGCGAAAAATATATGGGTATCGTTCCGGGTCGCGAGGTCGCCGGTGAAATAACCCTCGGGACAAGGGACGTCGATTTTAAACTGCTGGCCCTCGTAGGGTTCGCCGTTTAAGCCGTAGATATACACCCACCCGTCGACGTTGCCCAGGTTCATCAGTACCTTTTTTTGAGTGGGGACGTGGGTGATGATGTTCAGGCCGGAGGGGTATTTAGCGCCGGCCCAACTCTTCACGATCGTGCCGCTGGAAGGCGAGAACTTGTAGACGTAGAAGTGGCTCGAGCTATTGTTCGCGATGTAGACGTAACCGGCATCGGCGGCGATGCCTTCCCCGGCGGAGACGCCGGTGGCCGCGTAACTGGCGACGACGGAGCCGCTCGCGGGAATTATTTTATACAACCGCGTCGGGTCGCCGGTGTCGGCCCAGAGGTAGCCTGAGGCATAGGCCAGGCCGTACATGAACCTCCCCGCCGGCTTGGGGGAAGGCACGTAGGAACCGATTACGGAGCCGGTGTCGGGGTTCATTCGGTATATAGTCATCGTGACGGAATCGCTCAAGTAGAGTATGTCGTCCCCGAAGGTGAGGCCCGTCGGGTATTGCGTCGGCGCCGGGAACGAATTGATAATCTTGTCGCCGGCGGCCCGGGCGGGGACCGCCGCGGCGCTTACCAAGCTTACGGCTAAAATCGCAGCTTTAATGTATCGGCCTTCTTTAGTCATTAACGGATACCTCCGCGGCGTTGCCTTTAAACCCGGATTTCCTACGTCTACCGTTAAATATAACAGAATCCGAAAATGAAGTCAAACTTTTATAGACATTTGGAGGGGGCCGTGTTAAAATATGTCGCAATTATCGGGAATAGATATTATAATAAACATCGTGCCGTCGAGGTGTTGGGGTTTTAGTCCATAGTTGAGTGGTACGAGAGGAGCAGCCATGAGAAAACGCTACATAGCCCTGAGCGCGGCGTTGTTATGCGCGGCCGCGGTTTGGGCAACCGAGCCGTATAGTTACGCCGGCCAGTGGGGCGGAATAGGTTCGGGGAACGGCCAATTCCAGCTCCCCGCCGCCGTGGCCGTCGCCGATAACGGAGACGTTTACGTCGCCGACGCCGGCAATTACCGGGTGCAATATTTTAACGACGTAGGGCGGTACCGGGGCCAGTGGGAAACAAAAGAGCCCGGCCTGCCGTATCCGCCGGGCGGTATCGACGTAGCGCCCTCGCTCGGCTACGGCGACGCGCCCGTCTACACGACCGAGTCGGGCGGGGCCCGCGTCTCGCACTGGACCCTTATCGGCAGATTTAGAGGCGGCTGGGGCTCGCTCGGTAAGGGCAACGGCGAGTTCGATAATACCGAGGGCGTCGAGGCGGCTTTGGGCTACGTCTACGTCGCCGACGCGCACAACCACCGCATCCAGTATTTCACTCCCGCCGGGGAATACGTGGGCCAGTGGGGTTCGAACGGAACGGGCAACGGCCAGTTTTGGTTTCCCACCGACGTCGCCGTCGGCCCCGAAAGAAAAGTCTACGTCGCGGATTATGCCAACCACCGGATCCAGTATTTTACGGCGACGGGAAGTTACCTCGGGCAGTGGGGCTCCGAGGGAAGCGGCGACGGCCAGTTTAATTGCCCGCGCGGCGTCGCCGTGGATGATCGGGGCCGCGTTTTCGTCGCCGATTTTCTGAATCACCGGATACAATATTTTGACCCGAGCGGTAGCTTCCTGGGCAAGTGGGGTTCGTACGGAACCGGCGACGGCGAGTTCGATAAACCTTGCGGCATTGAGGTGAACTCGGGCCGGCGCGTGTACGTGGCCGATACGTGGAACAACCGGATACAATACTTCGACGAAGGGCCCGTCAATATAAAACCGTCCTCGTTCGGCAAAATTAAGGCTATCTATAAATAAATAGGGAGGATATGAGGGTTTCGCCCTTCGGCGCCGTCACGCCCTTTTAGGCGGCGCGGATAAGGCCGCGAGAAACCGGGACCCCTTTTTGGTTGGGGGTCCCGTTTTTTTGGGGGGGCGGCCGGCGTGATGCCATACAATGCCGGCTTATAAAGAAAAAAACTTGAATCAGGAAAGGTTCGGTTATATAATGTAAATATACAGGACGTCCGGGAGATGGCATCCGTCTCTTGCCGTAAGCGGCCGACGTTCTACGTTCCCCATATCCGGACGGCCCCGTTTTTGTTTAACCGGCGGCGATACGAGCGACGCCCCAAGGACTTCCCGGCGGGCCGAAGTCCATCGTAGATTCGGCATAGCGGCCGGGGAGCGTGTTTTTTTCTGCGCCGGGGGCCGCGGGCGTCGGCTGGGCCGCGTTTGAGGAGTGGTAGTTATGAAGTTTTGGCGGACGCCGCTCGACGCCGACAAGATGAAGATCCCGCGCGGCGAGCTCCATATAATAGTAGAGCGGTGTAAGGGGTGCGGGTTTTGCGTGGAGTATTGCCCGCGGGACGTGTTGGAGATGAGCGACGAATTCAACTCCAAGGGGTACCACCCGCCGAGGGCAGTTAAGCCCGAAAAGTGCGTGAATTGCGACTTGTGCGAGATGATTTGCCCCGAGTTCGCGATCTATTGTTTAACGGTGGAAGAAGAGACCGTACCGGCGGAAGGAGGCCAAGGCTCGTGAAGGCGGACCCCATCGGCGTCAATAAAGGCACGTTCTATCTCGACGGCGACCGCGCCGTCGCGGAGGGGGCCATGGCGGCCGGGTGCCGTTTCTTCGCCGGCTATCCCATCACCCCTTCCACGGAATGTGCCGAACATATTAGCGAACGTTTCCCCGAAGTAGGCGGCATTTTTATCCAGATGGAGGACGAGATCGCGTCCATTATGGCCGTAATCGGCGCGGCGTGGGGCGGCGCGCGGAGTATGACCGTCACCTCCGGCCCGGGCATCAGCCTGATGATGGAGAGCATCGGCCTGGCGGCCATGCTCGAGACGCCGTGCGTCGTCGCCAACGTCCAGCGCGGCGGCCCGTCTACCGGCTTGCCGACGATGGTGGGCCAGGCCGACGTTATGCAGGCGCGCTGGGGCTCCCACGGCGACTACGAGATAATCGCCTATGCGCCGCAGTCGCCGCAGGAGGCGTTCGACTTCACCATCAAGGCGTTCAATATGGCCGAAAAATACCGCACGCCGGTAATCGTGCTTCTCGACGAGTGCGTGGGCCATATGGTCGAGAAGGTGGTCATCCCGTCGGCCGACGCCATCGAGATCGAGCCCCGGCGCTTGACCAGCGCGGCCAAAGGCGAGTACCTCCCGTTCGCCTACGGCGACGACCTGGTTCCGGATATGGCGGAGGCCGGCATGGGGTACCGCTTCCACGTTACCGGCCTCACCCACGACGAGCGCGGTTATCCCGATATGAGCGTGCGGTGCCAGAATTGGCTCGTACCGCGGCTGGTGGCGAAGATTCGCCAGAACGCCGACGCCATCGTCGAATTCGACGAGGAAAGTACCGACGGCGCGGACGTAGTGGTCGTCTCCTTCGGCATCAGCGCCCGCGTCTCGCGCATGGCGATCGACCTCGCCCGCGAGCAGGGCATCAAGGTCGGGTCTTTCAGGTTGCGCGCCATATGGCCTTTCCCGGAGAAGCGCATCGCCGACCTCGCGACGAAGATCAAGGCGTTCGTGGTCGTCGAGATCAACCTGGGCCAGATTTTCTACGAGGTCCAACGCTGCGCCGCGGGCCGGTGCGAGACCCTCTTGTCGCCTCACGCCGGCGGCGGCGTCCACGAACCGGAAGATATATTGAAGGTCATCGCAAAGGGGGCCGGAGTAAAATGAGCCCGAAGGGAATACCGGAGGCGGTCATCGCCGCGGTCAGCCCGGAAGAACATCCCATCGCGCCGTTTTTGCGGATGGACCGCATGCCGCATATTTGGTGCAGCACGTGCGGCATCGGCACGACGGTGAAGGCGTTGGCCGCGGCCTTGGAGAAGTTGGGGACGGACCTCGACAAAGTGGCCATAGTTTCGGGGATCGGCTGCACCGGCCGCGTTGCGGGTTACGTTCGCCTGGACAGCTTCCACACCACCCACGGCCGGCCGATACCGTTCGCCACCGGCCTTAAACTCGCCAAGCCCGAGCTCGACGTCATCGTCTTCTCGGGCGACGGGGACCTCGTCGCCATCGGCGGCAACCACTTCATCCACGCCGCGCGCCGCAACATGGACATCAAGGTCGTCTGCGTCAATAACTTCATCTACGGCATGACGGGGGGCCAGGTCGCGCCTACCACCCCCCTCACCGCCCTCACCTCCACCACGCCGTACGGCAACGCCGAGCCGCCGTTCAACCTCTGCCACCTCGCCGCGGCCTGCGGCGCCAACTACGTCGCCCGGTGGACGGCGCTCCACGTCCGCCGCTTGACCAAGGCCTTCACCGAGATATTGGTCAAGCCGGGCTTCTGCTTCGTCGAGATCATAACCCCGTGTTCGACGCTCTACGCGCGCCGGAATCGCCTCGGCACCGGCCTGGACGTCATGAAGTATTACCACGATAACACGGTCATCGAGCACGGCGCGGACCCGGCGGATACCGACATCGCTTTCGGCGGGCCGATTATCTGCGGCAAGTTCGTCGAGCGCGACCGGCCGACGTGGCTGGGATACCAGGACCAACACCTCGCCGGGAAGTTGGGCGAAAAATATTACCGCGGCAAAGTCTTGCGGGAGGCGGGCAAGCGATGAGGCGCGAGATCCGCATCACCGGCTTCGGCGGCCAGGGCGTGATACTCTCGGGGGTAATCGTCGGCAAGGCCGCCTCCATCTACGACGATAAGAACGCTACCATGTCGCAGTCCTACGGCCCCGAAGCCCGCGGCTCCGCTTGCTCGACCCAGATCCTGATCGACGACAAGGAGATTTTGTATCCGTATATCCGGAAATCGGACGTCCTGGTCGCGATGTCGCAGGAAGGGTATACTAAATATATCGGCGAACTGAAACCCGACGGCATCCTCATCTACGACGAGGATATGGTCAACCCGGGCGATATTAAAAAGGGCATAAGGGCGTACCCCATCAAGGCGCAGCGCATGGCCGAGACCGACCTCGGCCGCAAAATCGTGACGAACATCGTGATATTGGGGTTCATGACGGCGGTGACGAAGGCGGTGCCCAAAGAGGCGATGGCGGAGGCCATAAAGACGTCCGTGCCCAAGGGGACGATAGAGTTAAATATAAAGGCGTTCGAACGTGGTTACGATGCCTTCGGCGAAGGAACAGGAGAACCAGTTAGCGAGGGAAGCGGAGCCCGCAGCGGCGCCGAGTGAATCTTTAGGCGTCCTCGTGTTGGGCGGCGGCATCGCCGGCATCCAGGCGGCGCTGGACCTGGCCGACGCCCGCGTGAAGGTCCATTTGGTCGAACGCGGCCCCAGCATCGGCGGCCGGATGAGCCAGCTCGACAAGACCTTCCCCACGATGGATTGCTCCATATGAATCCTCGGGCCCAAGATGATGGATGTCGGCAGGCATCCTAACGTCGAGCTTCTTACCCTTTCGGAATTAGTAGGCCTCCGGGGCGAACCGGGGAACTTCGTCGCGACGGTGCGGCGCTACCCGCGGTACGTCGACGAGGCGGCGTGCGTCGGCTGCGGCGATTGCGAGGCCGTCTGCCCCATGGTCGCGCCCAACGTCTACGAACACGGCCTGGGGGCCCGCAAGGCCGTGTACCGGCCCTTCCCGCAGGCGGTCCCCTCGGCCTACGTCATCGACCGCGACGTCTGCCTCAACGAGGAGGCTTTCCTGGCGTGCAACAACTGCGCCGACGCCTGCCCCCGCGGCGCCGTCGACTTCGACCAGCGCGTGCGCGACGTCGACGTCCACGTCGGCGCCGTTATCGTCGCCACCGGCTTCGACGAGTTCGACCCCCGCGTGATGCGCAACTACGGGTACGGCGTTTACGAGAACGTCGTGACCTCGCTCGAGTTCGAGCGGCTGCTCAGCGCCTCCGGGCCCACGCGGGGCCGCGTCGTCCGGCCCACCGACCGCAAGCCGCCCCGGCGCATCGTCTTCGTGCAATGCGTCGGCGCGCGCGGCGAGGGCGGCCAGCACTTCTGCTCGCGCTTCTGCTGCATGAACGCCGTCAAGGACGCCATGCTCGCCAAGATCCACGACCCGGACGTCGAGGCCCTGACCATCCTCTACACCGACCTGCGGGCCTTCGGCAAAGGGTTCGAGCAATTCGTCGCCCGCTCCAAAGAGGTCGACGAGATTCATTACGTCCGCGGCCGGCCCGCCAAGATCGTGGGCCACGCGGACGGCGACCTCACCGTTTACGCCGAGGATACGCTGGCGGGCAAGCAGGTCCAATTGAAGGCGGACCTCGTCGTGCTCTCGGTAGCGGCCCGCCCCAACGAGGCCGCCCGCGGCCTGGCCGAAATCCTCGGCGTCGAGCTGGACCGCTACGGCTTCTTTCGCAAGCGCGACCCCGACTCGTTCTATTTGGAGACGACGCGCGACGGCATCTACGTATGCGGTTCGGCGGGCGGGCCCCAGGTCATACCGGATTGCGTGGCCCAGGCGTCGGGGGCGGCGGCGCTCGCGGCCAAGCACGTGGCGGAATGCCGCGTCCCGGATGAGGTCGTGGAGGTCGAGGCGGTCGATACTTCGGGCGACCCCCGCGTGGGCGTCTTCGTCTGCCACTGCGGCGCCAACATCGCCGGCTTGTTGGACATCCAGAACTTGGTCGAGCACGCCCGCGGCCTCGACGGCGTCGTCTACGCCGCGGATGAGCTCTTTGCGTGTTCGGATATCAGCCAACGCGCCGTTCAGGACGCCATCCTGGAGCGCAAGCTCAACCGTCTCGTCGTAGCCGCCTGCACGCCGCGCACGCACGAGCCGGTCTTCCGCAAGGCCTGCGAGGCCGTAGGGCTGAACGCGTACCTCTTCGAGATGGTGAACATCCGCGACCAGTGTTCGTGGGTGCACGTCGCCCAACCCGAGGCGGCGCTGGCGCGGGCGCGCGACCAGATCGCCATGGCGGTGGCGCGGGCGCGGCGGCTCGAGCCCCTCCGCACCATCGACGTCGCGATGGAGCGCGCGGCGCTGGTGGTGGGCGGCGGCGTGGCCGGCCTGCAGGCCGCGCTCGAGATCGCGCGCCAGCGTTTCAAAACCATTTTGGTGGAGAAGACGGACAAGCTCGGCGGCCGGTTGAACAAGCCGTCGTTGACCAAGCTATACCCTTCCGGCCGCGACGCGGAAAAACTTATCCACGAGAAGATAGCGCAGCTGGAGGCGGCCGGCGTCGAGGTGTTGCTCAACACCGAGGTCGCCCGGGTGGACGGCTTCGTGGGCAGCTTCGACGTCGAACTCGCCGACGCCTCGGGCAAGAAGAAGGGCGCTACGAAAAGGGAGCGCGTGGGCGCCATCGTGCTGGCGACCGGCGCCGACCTCTACGAGCCCAAAGGCGAATACGGCTACGGCCGGTACCCGAACGTAATTACGAGCCTGGCGTTGGAGCAGAATTTTGCCGCCAACGCCGGCCGGGTTGTCGTGGACGGCAAGCACCCGGAGAACGTAGCTTTTATCCTATGCGTCGGCTCGAGGTGCGGGGGCGGCAACCCGGGTTGTTCGCGCTATTGTTGCCCGACGACGATAAAGCAGGCGCTGATGCTGCGCGAGCACGGTGCGAACGTGACGGTTTTCTATAAGGACATCCGGACCGTCAGCGACGGCGCGGAGGAGATGTACCGCAACGCCCGCGGCAAAGGCGTACTCTTTATCAGAATCGCCGAAGACGACAGGGCCGAGGTCGTGGGCAATAAGGCCGCCGCCGCGGTCGAGGCGTACGACGTGCTGCTCAAGTCGCGCGTCCGGGCGCCGGCGGACCTCGTCGTGCTCTCCAACGGCATGGTGCCCCGCGAGCCGGACACCACGATCTTGCAATCTATTTTCAAGATCCCGCGCGGCGACGACAAGTTCCTCATGGAGCGTCATCCCGAGCTGGGGCCGGTGGAAACGACCACGGACGGCGTCTTCATCGTCGGCTGCCTCCAGGGGCCGAAGGACATCGCCGATTCGCTGTCGCAGGCGTCGGCCGCCGCGGCCAAGGTCGCCCGGCTCTTGGCGCGCGACAGCGTGAAGCTCGAGCCGACGGTGGCCGAGGTCAACGAGGAGCTCTGTCGGGGCTGCGGCCAGTGCGTCGAGATTTGCCAATTCAACGCCCCGGAGCTCGTCCAACTCGAGTCGGGGGTTTACGTCGCGCGCGTCAACGAGGCGGTATGCAAAGGGTGCGGTACGTGCGCCGTCTGGTGCCCCACCGGCGCCGTCATGGCCCGCCACTTTACCGACCTGCAAATCCACGCCATGCTGGAGACGGTCCTCCAGGGTGAGAGGACGAATGACGCCACCTAAGGGCAAGGGGGCGGCGCCCGAAGCGGAGAAGAGGGCGCCGTCGAAAAAACCCAAAGCTCGAGCCCAGGGAGACGCGGCCGCTTCGGCGAAGGCCGCCGCCCCCAAGAAGCCGCCCGCCGCAAGGGCGAAGGTGAAGAAAGCCGCCCCCGTCGGCAAAACGCGGGAGGTCGCGACGGCGGCGCGCCGGGAGTATATACCTCGCGTCGTCGTCTTCGCCTGCAACTGGTGCTCGTACGCCGGCGCCGATACCGCGGGCGTCTCGCGCATACAGTACTCGCCCTATTTCAGGATAATCCGGGTGATGTGTTCCGGCCGGGTGCATCCGGCGTTCGTCCTCCGGGCGTTCGAGCTCGGCGCCGACGGCGTGCTGGTCTCCGGGTGCCACTTCGGCGATTGCCATTACATCTTCGGCAACGAGCGCGCCGTGGAGCAATTCGAGAAGACGAAAGCGCTCCTAAAGATCCTCGGCGTCGAGGAGGGCCGGATTCGGCTGGAGTGGATAAGCGCCGCCGAGGGCGTAAAGTTCGGCCGCGTCATAGACGAGTTCGTGGAGCAGGTGCGCGCGTTGGGCCCGTCCAAGCTGGCGCCGCCCGGGCGCGAGTTACCGCCGAAGGCCGAGGCGTACGCCGACGCCGCGGCCTTGGCCAAATGAGATAATAATTCATGGAGACGACCACGCCCTTAGACGAGCGCACGTTGCGGGAAGCGAACGCGTTTCTCTGCCTGGAGTGCGGCAAGTGCACGTCGACGTGCGTCGTGGCGCGCTACAATCGCTCGTACTCGCCGCGCCGTCTTATCAGTAAAGCCCTGGCCGGGGGGCGGCTGCCGACGCCGGCCGAGCTTTCGGTCTGCCTGACGTGCATGGCCTGCGACGGCCGTTGCCCCTCGGGGGTGCATTTCGTGGGGCTCATCCGCGAGCTGCGGCGGGCGACGTATAACGCCGCGTTCGCCGGCAACTGCAGCCACGGCGGCGCGCTGCAGTCGCTGATGAAGCTCATGACCGCGGCTGAGTTGAACCAGGACCGGCTCGGCTGGGTTACGGACGACTTGAGGGTCGCCGCCCAGGGGGAGGTCGCGTTCTTCGTGGGGTGCGCGCCGTACTTCGACGCGTTCTTCGCAGACCTCGGCGCCGACACCCTCGCCGGCGTCAAAAGCGCGGTGAAAGTTCTCAACGCCCTCGGCGTCGAGCCGGTCGTCATGGCCGACGAGAGGTGCTGCGGCCACGACCTGTTGTGGGGCGGCGACGTCGCGACCTTCGAGAGGCTCGCCCGCAAGAACGTCGAGCTCTTAACGGCGAGGGGCGTGAAGGCCGTCGTCTTCAACTGCCCGGAGTGCTACTATACGTTCAAGGCCGATTACGCGAACGTCGTCAAGCCGCTGCCCTTCGAGGTCCGACATATGAGCGAGGTCGTCGCCGAGCGGGCCGCGGCGTTGACCTTCCGGGACGACGACCCGGCGCCGAAAGTCACGTTCCAGGACCCGTGCCGGCTGGCGCGGTTCGCGGGGGTGGTCGAGGCGCCGCGGCAGGCGCTCGCCGCCGCGGGCGTGGAGGTGGCCGAGATGGCGCGCGCCGGTAAGCTCGCGGTCTGTTGCGCCGGCAACGGCTGGCTCAACTGCGACCGCTTCTCCAAGGAGGTCCAACTGGAGCGCTTGCGCGAAGCCCGCGCCACCGGGGCGACGACCCTCATAACCTCCTGCCCCAAGTGCGAGATCCACTTCCGCTGCGCTATGAACGACCCCAAACTGGGCGACGAGATAAGGATGGAAATACGCGACCTCGCGGCCGTGGTGGCGTCGCGGCTGGAGGGGAAAAGTACGCGGCGGGATGCGGCGGATTCGTAATGGCCCGGCGGCCCCGGCGCACGGGCGGAACTTCAAACCGGCGCGGGGATATCAGAGGGCCCGAAAGTGCAACTGCGCGAGCTATTAAATAAACAAGGCAAATGGTTATTCAGGTGGCGAAGCTATCTGCCCTTGTTGGTTATCGTACTCGTGGTGCCGGCGGTACGCGGGGCCGCGTTTCGGGGCCGCGGCGGCGCTTTCGATTTCGAAGTTGCGTGGGAATTAATTTGCGTGGCGGTCGCGTTTTTCGGGTTGGCCATTCGCGTTTACACGGTCGGCCACGTCCCGGCGGGAACGTCGGGCAGGAATACGAAGGCCCAGCGGGCGGACGTCTTGAATACGACGGGTATCTATTCCGTGGTGAGACACCCGCTTTACGCGGGGAACTTTTTCATATGGCTCGGCGTCGCGATGTTCGTGGGCAGCTGGTGGCTGAGCTTAATATTCATCCTTCTGTTCATCCTGTTTTACGAGAGGATTATTTTTACGGAGGAAGAGTACTTAAAAAAAGAATATGGGAGGGTATGGGAAGAATGGGCCGCGCGCACGCCGTTGTTCGTACCGCGATTTAAAAACTATAAGAAATCCGCCCTCCCGTTCTCGATGCGGAGCGTCCTCAACAAGGAACATCACGTATTGCTCAACATCATCCTCGCGTTTGCGCTTATCGAACTTTTGGAGAGTTTGGTTAGGGAGCGCAAGTTCGACTTAGGTATCGGGTGGATGGTTGCCGTCGCGTCCGGCTTCGTAGTGTGGGTTACTTTAAGGGTACTGAAGAAAAAGACGAATATCCTTAGCGTGGGGGGGCGATGATGGGCGGGGACAGCGGGAACGTCGGAGAAACTCGCGATAGAGAAATGCCGCCACCACCAAGGAGCCCGAGAATAAACTATTACCCCGTTAAGGGGGTGACGATTTGGCCAACGAAGAAAACCAAACGGCCGCCGGCGCCGAGCTTCGCATCGGCTGCTTCATCTGCGACTGCGGCCTGAACATCGCCGGGTCCGTGGATACGCAAGCCGTGACGGATTACGCGGCGACGCTCCCCCACGTCGCGTGCGCCGTCCGGAACCGGTATACGTGCGCCGACCCGGGCCAGAACGAGATCAGGAAAGCCATCCGGGAATACGGGTTGAACCGCGTCGTCGTGGCCTCCTGCTCGCCGCGCATGCACGAGCCGACGTTCCGCGCCTGCATCGCGAGCGAAGGGTTGAACCCGTACCTTTTGGAGATGGCGAACCTGCGCGAGCACTGCTCCTGGGTGCACGGCGCCGACAAGGAAGGGGCCACCCGGAAGGCGAAGGACCTCGTCAAGAGCGCCGCGGCCCGGGCGGCGCGGCTTACGGCGCGCGAGGAGAGCACCATGCCGGTAACGCGGGCCGCGCTCGTCGTGGGCGGCGGCGTCGCCGGCATCCAGGCCTCGCTCGACCTGGCCGACGCCGGCTACCAGGTTTATCTGGTGGAGAAGCAGCCGTCCATCGGCGGCATCATGGCGGCGCTTGACAAGACGTACCCGACGATGGACTGCTCCATATGAATACTCGGGCCCAAGATGATGGATGTCGGTAGGCATCCCAGGATCGAGTTGATGACGTACAGCGAGGTCGAGGGCGTAGAAGGGTTCGTCGGCAACTTCAAAGTCAAGGTCCGCAAGAAGGCCCGGTACGTACGCGATAAGGACTGTTCGTCGTGCGGCGAGTGCGCCGCGGTCTGCCCGGTCGTGGTCCCGGACGAATTCCAGATGGGCCTGTCGTCCCGCCGGGCGATATACCTGCCGTTCCCCCAGGCCGTCCCGGCCTCGTACGTCATCGACATGGACGCCTGCCTGGGTACCAACCCCATCGCCTGCGGGAAGTGCGAGGAGGTGTGCGAGAAGGTCTGCATCGACTACGACATGAAGGACGAGGTCGTCGCGCGGGACGTGGGCGTAATCGTCGTCGCCACCGGCATGGACGTCTACGACCCCGCGGAGCTGGACGAATATTGTTATACCCGCTACGACAACGTCATCACCTCCATGGAGTTCGAGCGCCTGATATGCGCCAGCGGCGCCACGGAAGGCCACTTCGTGCGCCCGTCGGACCGCGAGGTGCCCCGGCGCATCGCGTTCATCCAGTGCGTAGGCTCGCGCAACAACGCCGGCGACAAGGGCAACCGCTACTGCTCCAACATTTGCTGCATGAACACCGTTAAGGACACGCTGCTTTTGCGCGACCACTACCCGGATTGCGAGTGCACCGTGTTCTACATGGACATCCGCGCCTTCGGAAAAGGTTTCGAGGACCTCTACATGCGCTCGCGGGAGGAGGGCGTCAAGTACATCCGCGGCCTGCCGGGCGAGATCCGCGAGGACCCGGCGACGAAGAACCTCTTCCTCACGGCCGAGAATACGCTGACGGGCGAAGTCGCCACGCGCGAGTTCGACATGGTTGTCCTCTCGGTGGGCGTCATACCGCGGCAGGACGGCTTCCTCATCAAGAAGCTGCTCACGCTGTCGACGACCAGCGACGGCTTCTTCATGGAGGCGCACCCCAAGCTCAAGCCGGTGGATACGCCGACGCGGGGGGTTTACATCTGCGGCTGCGCCGAGTCGCCCAAGGACGTCAAGGATTCGGTGACCCAGGCCAGCGCCGCCGCGGCCCGCGCCATGGCCCTGCTCAACGCCGGCGAAGTGACGGCGGAGGCCATAACGGCCGCCATCGACGCGGCCTGCTGTACCGGCTGCGGCCTGTGCGCCAAGGTGTGCCCGTTCAACGCCATCGTCGTCGATAAGGAGAGGAAGACCGCCCGGGTCGTCGCGGCGATGTGCATGGGTTGCGGCAACTGCGGCGCGACGTGCAACCAGGGCGCCGTGACCATGGGCCACTTCACCGACGGCCAATACTACGCCCAGATCTACGCGCTGTTGGAGAAGAACCCGGAGGAAAAATTTCAATAATTCAAAATAAAGCTATCAAATAATTAGAAAAGATAGAATTGTC
>CAZLXP010000036.1:0-22661 GCA_964563535.1 uncultured bacterium
GGACTCGCACCTGCTGGCCACGCTGCCGGCGGATGGGACGTATCGGCTGTGCCTGTCCGACACGCAAGGCAAAGCCGGGTCTGCGTATGCCTACCGCCTGCGCCTGAGCGAGTCGCGGCCCGACTTCGAGCCGCATATGTTGACCTCGGCCAGTAGGTCCTCGGAGGGGAGGTTGACGCTGAAGGCGCGGTTCTCGTGAACGCCGCGGCTGGTGTAGCGCTTCTTGTAGAGGCTGAAGAAGACGTGCCGGCCGAAGTCGAAGGGCGAGATGTAGCCGACGACGCAGTAGTTGGGGCGGCCGTCGACCAGCGTGCCTATAAGCGCCACCGGCAGCGGGCTTAGGAGGTTGCCGTCGTATTCTTTTTTCATAAACTATCTCCCGTTCGTTTTGACCCGATTTATAACACAACCTCCCACCAGGCGCCACCGTGAAAAAGGGCCGCCGAGGGGCGGCCATACCGGCCTATTCATAGGCCGTTGCGTTACCTGGCGTTGTAGGGGCGCACGGCTGTGCGCCCCCCGGGCCGCGACTTCAAGGTAACCCTCCGCCGGCTGAAGCCGGCGCTTTACGCTTCCGCCACTCAAAAACCGCCCGTTGAAACGGACGGTATCGCGCGTTATTTTTTTAAGCGACGCCCCCCACCACCCTCCTCCTCTCGCGGATCCACTTATCAAGGTCGGCGCGGCTCGTGCGCACCCGGCCGCCGAGCTTGTAGGCCGGCAGGCCCAGCTCCCGCGTCCAGCGCCGGGCCTTAATCTACCCACAACAAATCGTACGCCAGCGGGTCCGCCCCGGCTTCCGCCGCCGGCAGCTCGAACTCGCCGATGACCGCTCCCCCTAAATCCTGGATTACCAAAGTCGGCGCCCCGCGGCCGGTAGCCAAAGATACTACGGCGCGACGCGACGGCGAATATCGGATATCAGACGGCTCCGCCCCGAGAACAACCACTTCCCGATAGTCCCCCGCGGGGCCCGGCCCGGCGACGTACACGTGCGAGGCTACCAGACCGGCCTCGTCGCGGCAATCAGCGACGTAGTATAGGGGCCCGGCCCCGTCGGCAACGCCCTCGTATGCCCCGAACGGACAGGCCGGATTGTCGACCCGAGGCCGATAACCCAGCGTTATCATTGCGCCAACGTCGGCGTCGAGCCAGCCGAAGGCGAGGCGCTCATCGTAACCCGTTGGGTCCTGAGTATAATAGAACGGCGCTTCCCCCTCCGCGTTACGCGCGAGGAAGGCGTGGCACGGCTCCTGGTGGTAGGCCTCTACGTCGCCCGTCGCCGGGTCGTAGCGGAAGAAGCGCGTCCAATGAAGAAGCCAACGTTCCCCGCCGGCGTCTACCTCGCCCCCTTGGACGCCGAAGTAAAACACGCCGTCGCTCCCGCGCACCATATCGACGTATGGCAGCACGTACCACAGGCCGTCGTAGGCTAGAAAAACGCCCGGGCCGTCGTATTGCGTCGGAGCCAGCGTTTCCTCGTGTAAGAGCTCCGGCTCGGCACCGGCGGCGTAAAGGCGGTAAAATTTCACGGTCTCCTCCTCGTCCCGGCTCGCGGTCGCGGCGACGACGACGTGCTGCCCGGCGGCGTCGAACGCGGCTTCCCACACGCGGATGTCGTCGAAGGCCGCGAGCGGCGTCGCGTCTCCGCGCGTCAGGTCTACCGCGTATAACGTCGTGCGATGAGCGCCCTCGCCTAAGTCTTCGTCGTACGATAACAGACACCGCCACGGCGCGCTTACTTCGGCGGTCGCCGCCGACCCTATGAAAACCAACGCCGCCACGACGCTTAATATAACCGAAGCCGTACCCATCCTCATTTCCCAACGCCTCCTCTCAGCCTGACATGTTGACCGGGGCCCTACATTTCGGACATATTAATACGACCGTCGCCAAGCGTCAAGCGCCAACGGGTAAGTTTGCCGTTAAGGGCGTGACCCGTAAAACATCTACGCGCCGCGAACCTTCGTTACCCACTCTCCCGTTATTTCGTTATAACGCACGGTGCCTTTGCCCGCCAGCCGGAGTAACGCTTCTTCCACCCATTCTTTCTTTATCTCCCGACCGTCGAGTTTCACCTCCCGTGCGATCTCGTCGACGGTTGCGCTTTTTGCTCCCCTTAGATATTTCTCCACTTCTTCCATCGCGTGTTTTATGCCCACCGCGTGGACATACTCGGGGTCGGGCGCGTAGACGCCGCCCTCCCGTACTACCTTGCCGTCCTTTACCAGGTACTCGAGGCACGCGCGAGCCACCTCCTCGGAAACGCCGGTCGCGGAAGCCACCTCGCGCGGCGTGCACCCGGCTTGCCGCCGGCCGAAGACCCGCAATACTTCTTGCCATACGTCTTTCAATTCTTTGCTAGAATACTCGCTCATTTCGTTCTCCTTTGACGGTGCGCCACCAAAAGAATCGGTTACCCTCTTAATTACCCCCCACCCCCCTCCTCCTCTCCCGGATCCACTTATCAAGGTCGGCGCGGCTCGTGCGCACCTGGCCGCCGAGCTTGTAGGCCGGCAGGCTCAGCTCCCGCGTCCAGCGCCGGGCCGTTGACGTCGATACCCCCAGCGCCGCGGCGACGGCCTTCCACCCCACCAGCGTCTCGTCGCTTTCGCCGTTCATTCGTCGTCTCCCTTCCGCCGCCGCGTCAGCAGCGCCCACGTCCACCTGAGCGCGCACAGCGCCGCCAGCTCCGCGCCGGCGATGAACGCCGGCGAGACCAACACCGTCCACGTCTCAGCCCCCGCCAGCCAGAACAACCACAGCACCCACGCCGCGAATAATCCCTGTAGGAAGCCGAGGGTCAAGGCCGCGGCGACGTGGCCGAAGTGTCGGCCGAAGTCCCGCGCGCCGGCGGCGTACGCTTCCCGGCACTGCATGCGGTGTATGTCGTCGGCGTTCATAATTCCGCCGCCGCCCGGGCGCCGACTAGCTGCCCCTCGTCGGCCGCCTCGAGCGGGGCGCCGCGGCCTTCGGCCTCAGTCATAATTTCTCGGGAGTGGTTTATCGCGCGGGCTACGTTACGCCGCCGGAGGCGCGGCGACGCGCGACGTAACGCGTCGCCTTATAAGTGGGAATCCCGGCCGGGATTCGTTCCCGGGGCGGGGGGGCCCGGCCTACTTTTTCGGTTGACAACGGCGTCGAAGTGGATTATAAATATAACGAGAACGGCGGCCGGCTACGGCCTTCTATAACATCGAAATCGGAAATGTCAATACTCGGGGAGGCATAACAATAAAATAATAAAAAGATATTTCGGACAGGGCTAAAGGCGTTCCGATTGTTCCTTGGTCAGCAAGGAGGTAGTATGAAAACGCGTTTCGACTCCTACTGCGGCCTTTACTGCGGCGCCTGTCCCATCCTGGCCGCGACCGTGAACGGGGAGGTGGAGGCCAAGGCCGCGGCGTGGGAGATGGCCGCGGCCGACATCGTCTGCGGCGGCTGTAAGTCGAAGGTGGTCGCCGGGGTCTGCACGGACTGCATCATGCGGCTATGCGCGCAAGACCGCGGCTTAGACTTCTGCGTGGAGTGCGACGATTACCCCTGCGGCTCGGTCACAGCGTTCCAGCGCGACCGGTTCCCCCATCATACCCTCATCGCGGCCAACCTGGCGGCGATACGCGACCGCGGCGTCGACGCCTGGCTCGCCGAGCAGAAGAAGCGGTGGAGCTGCCCGGCCTGCGGCACGCCCGCCACCTGGTATGAGGAGGAGTGCGCGAGTTGCGGCGGCAAGCTCTACGACGCCTGCGCGGAGGAGGACGACTGGGCGGAAGAACCGGCTCGAGCGGCCGAGGGGGAAGCCGACGCCGCCTACTGGAAGTTGCGCAAGCGACTGCGGCGGTTCCGCTAGTCGCGCCCGGGCGCTCGGGGTAAAGGGCTAAGGGCGGATTTTTCGAACGACGAGGTAGGAAGCGTCGTCGCGGCGCCGGAAACTAATTTTAATTATGCCGCATACTGCGGCTTGTATTGCGGCGCGTGCGCCCTTTAAGGAATTGGGTTTGATATGATTGATATACGAGAAAGACGACGGGGTTTATTCAGCCGCCTAGATGGATATACTTACGATAAATTGAAAATCTGGGAGGAAGAAATAAGCGAAGACCAATATCGTATAATCCCAACTCGGGATTTATCGCATTCGATACCCGGGGGTCTTATAGCTAAGGCCCCCCCTTTCGTTATAGCTATGGCGACCGCCGCACCAATTTTGAAAGCATACTGCGTAGATGTACCAAGGTATTGCCAAACCCACCAGGAATTAGAACACGAGGTTTTCATGGCCATTTACGATTTACAGAACAGCTCGGTTACCGCCGGGTTCCTACACCACGGTTGTTATCCCGGAAGAAACGAAAGCGTTCCGCCGTACTTAAAAAGCCAAATAGAACTTACGGGAATTCCGGATTACTTTCCTTATCAATTCCCGCCGCCCCACGATTCCGGACCTAAAGAAGACCTTAGTACCGAAGGGGGTATACGGGTAGGTTATTGGGACGCTTTCAACCTTGCGATTAAAAAGTAAACCAGCTAATATATAGTATATTGTGGTTGCTTTAAAGCCATCGCATACCTCGGTAAGGCACTACTACGAAACGCTCGAGCGCCTGCGCGACCAGCGCCTCGACAACGAGGGCAACCTTCGCGCCGCGTTCGAGCGCTTGTTGGAGGCCGGGTCGCCCGCGTGAGCGTCGAGACGGTCCGCATAGTCGAGGCGCTTCCGAAGAAGGCGTGGTAACCCCCAGAAGGAGGCCGCATAATGGCCGAACCCGAAACTAACGTCGACTACGCCGCATACTGCGGCCTGTATTGCGGCGCGTGCGCGGCGTTGGTCGCGACCGAGCGCGGCGCCGTGGAGAAGCTCCTCGAGCACGAGGAGCCGGGGTATACCGTCGACGACCTCACGTGCCGCGGCTGCCGGACCGACGTCACGGCCTGCTTCTGCACCGACTGCGAGATGCGGCGCTGCGCCCGCGAGAAAGGCGTCGCGTTCTGTTGCGAGTGCGACGCCTACCCGTGCGCGCCCCTGAAAAACTTCCAAGCGGACAAGTACCCGCATCACTCGGTCGTCTTGAAAAACCTGGAGGCGGTCCGGGAGGGCGGCCCCGCGGCGTGGCTCGCGGCCCAGCTCGAGCGGTGGCGGTGCCCGGCGTGCGGCGCCCGCTTCACCTGGTACGACGAGAATTGCGAGTCGTGCGGCGCGGCCCTCTACGACTGCCGCGCGGAGGAGCGGGATTTAAAGGGCTAGGAGGATAGATGTTCGTAAAAGCCCTCGATCCGGCGCCCGGGCCGCCGGCCTTTGCGTAGGCCGAGGAGCGATAGCCAAGTGAACGGTTCCGTCGTCATCGTCGCATACGACCCGCTGTGGCCGAGCCGGTACGAGGAGGAGAGCGCCCGGGTGCGGGAGGCCGCGGCCGGCCTCATCCTCGCGCTCGAGCACATCGGTAGTACCGCGGTCCCGGGCCTGGCCGCCAAGCCGATCTTGGACATCATGGCCGGCGTCGCCGACGCCGACGCCGCGGAGGCCTGCCTCGCGCCCCTCGCCGCCGTGGGCTACACGGACGTAACGCGACAGCCGCCGGAGGAAGTGGACTGGTTCTTCTGCTTGGGTAATCATCCGCTCGAGGGCCGGGGATGCCACGTTCACTTGATGCGGTACCCGAGCGCGTTCTTCGACCGCCACATACTTTTCCGCGATTACCTGCGAAGCCACGCCGCCGTCGCCCGCGCGTACGAGCGGCTCAAGCGCGAGTTGGCGGTGCGCTTCCGCGACGACCGCCCGGCTTACACCGAGGGCAAGGACGACTTCATCGCGAACGCGCTCCGGGAAGCGCGCGCGGAAAACGAGGGGTGAGGAGGCCGTGAAGCTAGGGGTCTTTGGGGCGATAATTGCGCTCGCGGCGCTGGGGGCGGCGGCCTAGGCTGCGTGAAGGCGCTGTTTAGGTCGGAGGACCGATAATGGAACGGGTTGTACTTTCGATAACCGCAGCGGCCGTCGTTTTCGCCGGCGCCGCGGCCGCGGCAACGGTAATTTTGAACGAAGATTTCGAAGCCCCCGACCCCGGCAGTCGATGGGTATTCTGGCCGTTTGGGGTATGGCACTTACGTTCGGCCCCGGGGCGAGGATACTACGTGAGCTTCACCGGTTCCTCCGGCGGCGGCACGGAGTCGCGTAAAAGCGTGGTGGTAAAGAAGGGCGAAACGTATAAGGTCGGCCTGGATTACCACTTCGGCGGCGATGAGGTAGAAGTAACCTGGGGCGATAAAGGAAAAGTCATCCCGCGCGCCGGCGACTGGAAGAGGGAGGAGTTCGTTTTGATTATGGGGGCGGACAGAATCGCGAACCTGCGTATAACGATTGGAGAGCACACCTACCTGTTCGATTTTGACAACGTCCTCGTCGTAAGATGCGAGGCCCCCGTCTCCCCCGCCTCCCTCGGCCGCGTGAAGGCGTTGTTCCGGTAAGGGCGACTGGCAAGTCGCCCAAATACGCGCGCGGGCCGACCTTAAGCTCGGGCCGCGCCCGGGGGTTATTTAGAGTGGGGACATACGGCCGGTCGCGCCCGAGGAGGACCGAGAAATGCGTACGCGTGCAGTTGCGAGGATTTTAACGGCGGCCTTCGCGTTGGCCGCCACGACGTGCGTCATTGAACCGCCGCCCGAATCGCCCCGCAATTTCTGCAGACACCTGCCCACGGTCGTCGGTAATAAATGGGAATATAACGTGACGGTAGACAGCAAGTTCAGCCCCCGCCGAGAGTACAAATTGACCTTCGAGATAACGGAGGCCAAAACCGGAGACCTCGACGTTCCGCGCGCCTACGTCATAACGGTCACGCCGGAGAGCGGCCTGCCGGAACAGCTCACCGTCGCCGCCGCCGACGATAAATGCTACGTCGAACGCGCCGGGTGGGCCTACCTGCTCGAGGACGATATGAAAGTCGGCGTGCGGTCGCAGACCGGTTTAATCGTCGACCGACCCCTCGAGTATCGCCGCGACGTCGAGATTAAGGCGCCGACCCGGCCCCCCCAACCCGCCATATTCAAATGCCGAGAGCTTTTCTACGACAACGGCCAGGAATTCAAACCCGAGACCTGGCGCGAGCTCTACGCCGACGGCGTGGGCCTGGTTTACTACGAAAATAAATTCAAGCAATACCGCGTCGACCCGTTTGAGCTCGTCGACTGGCGGGTGGTGACGTACGAACTCACGAGTTACGACGTTCAGAAGGATAAATGGAAGACGCCATTTTAAGGGGCGACCGCCCGCAGCACTCATAATATTATATAAGGGCCTTAGGGCCCTTTTTTATTAATGGGCCCCTAAGGGCTATTTTGATTGACAAATAATTACTTATAAAAAATAATACGGCCTTAAATAGCGGTTTTTATTACCAAATAAGAATTTATGCATATAATACGCGCTAACGGCCTCCAATCGTCACGCCGATTTGCATTTACCGCCATAATCCGCTATAGTTATAAATACGCGGGCATGCGAACGCCGCGCTATAACAGGAGGCCGAGGTGAAAGACAATACAGTTATCATCTTATTGTCCTTATTGGCGTTGGCAGGGGCGGCGGCGGCACAACATTATTACTGCGACGGGAAGTGGGGCTCGCTCGGGGGCGCGGAGGGCACGTTTCGCGACCCTTCCGGCGTCGCGGTAGCGGCCAGCGGCGACGTCTACGTAGCGGACCGCTTCAATAACCGCATCCAACGCTTCGCCCCCGGCGGCGAGTTCTGCAGCAGCTGGGGGTCGGCAGGGGAAGGCGACGGCCAGTTCAACAGCCCGCGCGCGGTCGCGGCCGCCCCGGACGGCGACGTCTACGTCGCCGACGTCTTCAACCACCGCATCCAACGCTTTACGGCCGCCGGCTCATTCGTGCGCGCCTGGGGCGCGGAGGGCCCCCGGGAAGGAGAGCTTGGCTGCCCCCGCGGCGTCGCCGTGGGCCCGGACGGCAACGTCTACGTCGCCGATACCGACAACAACCGCATCCAATATTTCTCGCCCAAGGGCAAATTTCGCGGCGCCTGGGGTAAATCAGGCGACGGCCGCGGCGAGTTTGCCGGCCCCTGGGCCGTGGCGGCGGCCCCCGACGGGACCGTATACGTCGCCGACACCGACAACAACCGCATCCAATACTTCTCCGCCGAGGGCAAGTTCCGCGGCAAGTGGGGCGAGGAGGGCTCCGGCGACGGCAAGTTCCGCCAGCCTATGGGCGTGGCCGTCGCCGCCGACGGGACCGTCTTCGTCGCCGACACCAACAACGACCGCATCCAATACTTTACGCCGGAGGGCAAGTTCCTCGGCACGTGGGGTACGTACGGCTTAGGCGAGGGCGAGTTCAACAACCCGGCCGCGGTGGCGGTCGCGCCGGGCGGGACCGTCTACGTCGTGGAGTGCAACGGCGCCCGCGTCCAACGCTTCGTCGCCCGCGCGCACTAAGCCTGGAGCATAACGAATGCAAAAAGGCGGCCTTTAGAGCCGCCTTCTTGTTATCCAAACTTCCTCCCCTACGCCCGTTGTGGTATAATTCTCCCGAGGCGCCCGTAGCTCAGCCGGACAGAGCAGCGGCCTTCTAAGCCGCCGGCCGCAGGTTCGAATCCTGCCGGGCGCGAAGCGGGGGCCCTGCGACGACGTAACTTCGACGAACGTGGACCAAGAGACGGCTAAGGCCAACGAAGGGCATTCCTGCGCCCTCGACGAGCCCCGCTTTCAGGCGGTGGTGCGGCGCCTTACCCGGGCCGCGCGCCACGACAAGCGCCGCATGGCCCGCGTCCTCGCGGGGATGCTGCCGGCGTTCGCCCGCGCCCGGCTGGCCGGCGAGCGGACGCCGATGGACCGGTTCTACGCCCAGCTCGCCGACGCTCCCCTGCCCCTCGGCGCCGAGCAGGCCGCGTTCGCCTATCTCGTCGCCCGGGCCGTCGGCGCCCGGCGGGTCGTCGAGTTCGGGACCTCATTCGGCCTCTCCACCGCCTACCTCGCCGCCGCGGTCAAGGACAACGGCGGCGGCGCCGTCGTCGGCTCCGGGCTTATGGCCGAGAAGGCGGCGCGCGCCCGCGCCAACCTCGACGAGGCCGGCCTGGGCGCCTACGTCGACGTCCGCGTCGGCGACGCCCGGGCGACGCTGGCCGACCCCGGCGGGCCGGTGGACCTGGTCCTGTTGGACGGCGCCAAGGACCTCTACGTCGCGGTCCTCAAGGTCCTCACGCCCCACCTGCGGCCCGGCGCGGTAGTCCTCGCCGACAACGTCACGACGCCGCTCGTGCGGTGGGCGGTGGCGGAATACGTCGCGTACGTGCGGGCCCCCGGCCACGGCTTCCGCTCCGTCACGCTGCCCTTCAAACACGGCCTCGAGTACTCGGTCTACATCCCCGCCGCCGCGGCCGTTTGAACTTTACATCCCCCCGCTCCCGCGCTATAATAATTATGCGTCCGACGGTGGGCGTAGCTCAGCTGGTGAGAGCGCCAGACTGTGGATCTGGAGGTTGGGGGTTCGAGTCCCCTCGCCCACCCATCGATTGATGCGCCGGTAGCTCAGCTGGATAGAGCGACGGCCTCCGGAGCCGTAGGCCGCAGGTTCGAATCCTGTCCGGCGCGAATAAGTAAAGCGCGCGGAAGTCCCCCGGCGCCGCAGGAGGCGGCAAATGAAACGGAAGCCCAAAAAGGATACGCCGGCGGTCGTGATGCGCGAAGGCAAACTGGCCGCCGTAATACTGGATATCGACGAATACCGCGAACTTCTGGAGCGCCTGGAGGACGCCGAGGACTTAGCGGAGTTGGAGACGTTGAAACGGCGCGCGCTTAAATTTAAAACGCTCGACGAAGTTTTGAAGGAGCTCGACGGGGGTGTATGAAGTCCTTGTCGAAACTGCGGCGTATAAGGACCTCCGGAAAGCCCCGCCGGCGGAACGGAAGCGGCTAGTCGATAAATTGCGGTCTTTAGGCCACAACCCTCGGCCCCCTGGGTGTCTTAAACTTTCCGGCGCCGATAGCTATTGGCGGGTTCGGGCGGGCGATTACCGTATATTATATTTCGTCGATGACCCGGGGAAAACTATACGCGTAACGAGGGTCAAGCGGCGCCGCGAGGCCTATCGCTAGCGGCTTAGTGTACTGTCCGGCGCGAATATCTTAGGCCGACGTTTCCACGGGAGGAAGACGTTGCGGCTTTTCGATACGTTACTCACAACTCTTCTGCTCGCGACGGCCGCGGCCGCCGGGGCGGGTGGGGTTAAGTTGTGGGGGAGCGTTGACGCGCGCGTCGGCGGCGGTTACGGCCTCGAGGGCGCGACGGCATTCATCGGGGTGAATATAGCTATTAAATAAAGCAAAGGAACAACGTCGTTCATTCGGACCGGGTTCAAACTATAGTATTCTTAAGGGCGGTATGGTAATCTTAATCGAGGTGAAAAACACGGTGCGCGAGGACGACGAAGTTTATCGTAGTATAGATAATAACGAGATTACCGATAAGGATCCGCTATCCGAATTGCTTCGGAAGGGGTTACAGTATTATAAAGAAACTAACGAAAACGAACTAGCGGAAAAATGCAGTTGGGATTTAATGTTGATAGACTTAGTTATAGACGAAGAGAAGAAACATAGTTCTTTTAAGGGCAAACCGTTCTCTCCGCAGTGGGTAGGTGCGAACGGTTATATTTATCCCGACCCCGATGGGATTCCCGAAGAAGCCCTCGGTTATTATGACCAACGATTAAAAGAGACAAAGAATATTTTATTACTGGCTTTATATAATGATTATTTATGGTACCGGCGTGGCGACCATTATAAGGCACGGGCAGCAATCGAATATTACCTAGAAATAGGTAAAGCTTTACAGGCAAAGGGTGAGTACCTCGATAGTTTCGAATACCTATTCAAACCGATAAGTATATCGCGGTCTTTGCGTGATGATCCGCTTTTCAGAATATGCATAGATAACCTATTCACGACGCTGACCGACGTATCTAACCGCCGGGATTTTAGATGGGTTATCGAACCGGCAGAAAAAGTTTTGGATTATTATAACCGTTTAGAACCAAGCCAAAAGGAATCTCTTATCCGCATACTCGAATCAGCCGCCGACGGTTATAAGACCGATAATCCTGATAATCTACACATATATAGGTCCATACAAAATTTAGTTGAAACCGGATATCGAAAATTACAGAACGCCGATAAAGCCAAAGCGACCGGGCGGTTAATAGCGAAGTCGTTTGAAGAAGAAGCGTTCGCTAAGACTAACGGTTATAAAGAACACGCGTTCGTAGGAAGCGTGTTCTTAACCAATGCTATAAAAAAATATCAACAGTGCGGCGGACCGAAGGAGAAGGTAGATGAATTACTAAAAACCATTAAGGATTTAAATAAC
Organism: uncultured bacterium; assembly: GCA_964563535.1. GTDB lineage: Bacteria > RBG-13-66-14 > B26-G2 > WVWN01 > WVWN01 > WVWN01. The sequence continues at coordinate 11,378 of CAZLXP010000036.1, forward strand.
GTCGCCGCGGGCGAAATGAAAAAGACCCGCTTCGATACCGGGATTTCCGTGGAAGATATCGAGAAAATGGTTGAACCGCATCGGCGTGCGCCGTTGGCTGCAAATATAGAATTCCTAATATACGAACCGAGAATACTACCTAGTTGGCAGGAAGAATTAGATAAGGCGAAAAAAACTTCAGAGAGATATATAGGTTGGCGGTTATTCCCCCAAATAATATATGACGCCGAAGGAAACGAGGTTGCGAGGGCTTATTCGGATGAGGAGAAAATCGAGTACAACGCGGTCCGTTTAGGAGTGCTGTTACATTACCAACTGAATTATTTATTCCTAAAAAAGCTCCTGGATTTATTAATAGAGCAAGGATTAACGCAAAACCATTTGATTGCAGAAATCGCTAAAGCCCCCATCATCAAAGCCGAAAGGCTCCCTTTAATTTCCTTCGCTTTGGAGAGGTATTTTTCGGGAGACGACATAAGCTTTATACATATCGCCGTTTTTCAAATCGAAGGTATTCTAAGAGACGTACTTAAAATACTGGGTTTACCCACGTCTAAAATAGTCCGGGAACGCGGATTTCAAGAAAGGACGTTAAACGATATTTTAGAAGAACCTGCCATATGCGAAGCGTTAGGCCGTCGCGTATACCCTTTGGTCAGGTTCGTTCTCGCCGACCAGCGAGGATACAACATAAGAAACTACGTAGCGCACGGGTTATTCCCTTTCGACGCTTTTAACGATTATATTTCTATATTGCTATTATTGATAATTTTAAGGTTTTGCGGTTACGAATTAAAAGGCGAGGCCAACGGGGCAGTCGAAGACGTACGGAAATATTACGAAGAAGAGGACTAGGTGAACTTCTACGCCAGCGGAGGTTTCACCTCATTAAAGCTGGGGGACGTAGTACGCGATTTTTTCACCGTCTACCCGGAATTAAAAGGCAAACCGAGCGGCGTGTCTGACCTTAACTATAAAATTATCGTAACTTCTCAATATCATGTTGTTCTCTCTCCTACGTGCTCTATCCGAGAACACCTTATCCTTCTGTCCCCACTGATTCGAATCACCGATCAATTCGTATCGAACCCTTATCTAGTGGATGACTTCACGCGTATTAATCGGCGAGTTCCCGCGGATAAATCTCTACCACCTAAAAAGTGGGCTGGATTAAAACCGGAAGAAAGGGCCGCACGAGAAGCCCAAGGCGACATTTATATTTTCTACGATTATTTTATTTTCGAAGGCCACGATCTATTCGACGAATATTCTATTTCAAGAGGAGGAACGACCGTTACGACTCGTTTTCATATGGTTGATTTTAGGAAAGCCTGCGCCGTATGTTGCCGTACGATTACCGCGCCCGAGCGGTCGCCAGTAGACGCCAAGTTACTTGAATTATCCGAAGAAGCTGGGGACGAATTACGTGCGAAGTTAGCTTTTTACTTCGGTGAATCCAGCGGGTGATTCAGTATACTACTGTGCCCTCTTCGGGTGCCTTTTTTGTGTTAATTTTGTGTCGCACCCACCGTGAATAGTGCCGAATTACCGGTAATAGCCGGGAACGTCCAAGGTGGCCTAACCCGTAGAGAATACAAGCAGATAGGCGGTTTTCGTTGGCCCCGTTGGGTTTCTCGAAAACCGCCTATTTACGATTACGAATCAACCCAAACGATAACGTATTTATACGCGTCGTCCCTCAGTAATAAATTCCGGTATTTCACCGCCTTATACGTAGTTAAAACCCCGAAACCGGATCCAAACGCGACGCATAAGAATTTAAAATTGATGACCCTTGGCGACGAATGTCGCCACGGCTTCGAGTGGCGGTTCGGGGAAAAGTAACGAGACGACTGACGGAACGATATCGGTCCCGCGACTACTAATAGGCGGTAAGTCGAATCTCATGAAGAAGACGCTCGTTGTTGCCGTCGTCGCCGCGACTCTCGCGGCTTGTCAAAGCGGGACAGAGCCCGTGCCGCCGCCCGAACCGACGGTTTTATACGAAAATTTCGAAGGGGGACAATTCCCGCCGCCCGGGTGGGAAACCACCGCCCAGGGCAAAGTAAGTCTCGTGCGCATATACCGGAATGAAGAGGGCGGGAACCACTTCGCCACGCTCGCCGTCGAGGGGGGGCCAGGTTCGGCGGAGGGATATTTAACGACGCCGACGCTGCGCCGTAAGGGCGGCGTGGGTTTCGACGTATCGTTCCGTTACCGGCGCGGCATGAGCGGGGAGAACGAATACGCGTGCGCCAAGATCTACGACCCCCACGTGGAGGAAAGCCATAGTATCGAACTACGCTACGCCGACGGTTGGGTCGATAAATACCTCCGTTTCGGCGCTCTAACCGCCGAAGCGCTTCTCTATTTCTACGTCGAGGTAATCGAGGAAGGCGAAATCGCGCTCGACGTCGACGACGTCAAGGTAGAAGTCGCGTTTATGGAACGCTGACTAAGGGCCCGGACCCCCGTCATTAAGGGCTTGTTCGCAAGCCCTTTTTATTTTAGATTAGGCGGCGCGCGAGGCCCTGGCCCGCTACCCGGAGACGACGCGGCCGGCGGAAGGGAAATAAACCGGGCCAAAGAGAATTGATGAAAAGGTTAATCGCCATTAGCTTAATCCTCGCGGCCGGCGCTTCCGCCGCAAGTGTCGCGCTAAAACCTATTTGCCCGGAGGGCGGCTCTTCCGATAACGTCGTTGCAGCCGAAGAGGTTTCACTCGCGCTTGGTTTAAACGTATACTTATGCCTAACGCACAGGATATATTTCATACGCGATCCAAAATACTATAGCCACGTCTGGTTTTCCGAGGAAGATATCCCGGCGATCAAGGCCGATTACGCCCGGCTCGAAGCGGAGAGGGCGGCGGCCCGGGAGGAAAAGACCTCCCGGCTGAAAGCCGGCGGCTGGCCCGACGATACGATAAACCGCGTTCTGGCGGGGCAGATAAAAATCGGCGATACGCCTGATATTGTCCGGGAGGCCTGGGGGCCTCCCGGCGAAAGCTATCAAAAGGATACGCCTTCCGGTACCGCCGAAATTTGGCTTTACACAGACGGCACTTTTTCGCAACGTTGGGTCCGTTTTGAGGATGGAAAGGTTAGGCAATACAAGAACCACACCGTCCGCGGCGAGTAACCGGTTAGCGAGGCGAATTAATATTAGCCTAACCACCGAAATTTAAGGAGCATAAGTGTCCGGAAAATCCATCGCGATAATAGGCGCCGGCATCGCCGGCCTGGCCGCCGGCTGCTACGGCCGTATGAACGGCTACCGGACGCGCATCTTCGAGATGGACGTCCGCCCCGGCGGCCTGTGCACGTCGTGGAAGCGCGGCGACTACACCTTCGACGGCTGCCTGCACTGGCTCGTCGGCTCGCGCGAGGGCGCGTTCCACAAGTTCTGGCGCGAGGTGGGCGCGCTGCAAGGGGCGCAGGTCGTCGACTTCGAGCGTTTCTTCGCGTACGAGGGCGCCGACGGCCGGACCGTCGAATTTTATAACGACCCCGACCGCCTCGCCGCGCACCTCCTCGAAATCGCGCCCGAGGACGCCGCCGTAATTAAAAAGTTCGCCGCCGCGGTCAAACGCGCAACCTCGTTCGAGACGTCGCTCGATAAGCCCGCCGAGCTCTACACCCTCGGCGACCGGCTCAAGGTGGTCGCCGCCATGCTCCCGCATATGGGCCTGTTTATGAAATGGGGCCGCGTTTCGCTGCGCGACTTCGCCGCCCGGCTCAAGAGCCCGCTTCTGGCGGAGGCCATGACGCACGGCTTTTTCGCGGACGCGGCCGTGTTCCACTTCATCATTACGTTGGCCTGGATGTGGCGGCGCAACGCCGGCTACACCGTCGGCGGCTCGCTCGCCTTGTCCCAAAGAATCGAGAAGAGGTACCTCGACCTCGGCGGCGACATTAGTTACGGCGCCCGGGTCGCGAAGGTCCTGGTGGAGGACGACCGCGCCGTCGGCGTCCGCCTGGCGGACGGGACCGAGCACCCCGCCGACTGCGTCATCTCCGCCGCCGACGGCCGGACGACTATTTTCGACATGCTGGATGGCCGCTACGTCGACGACAAGATACGCGGCTATTACGAGGAGCTGCCCGTCTTCACGCCGCTGCTATACCTCTCGTTCGGCGTTGACGGCGCGTACGAGGGCGCGCCCCACTGCCTCACCTTCAACTTCGCCTCGCCGCCGCGGGTGGCGGGCGAGACGGTCGAACGGGCGTTGCTCCGGGTATACAACTTCGACCCGACGCTGGCGCCGCCGGGCAAGACCGTCATGACGGTAATTTTCGAATCCAACTACGATTACTGGAAGAAGCTGCGCGACGAGGACCCGGACGGCTACCGAACCGGGAAGGACCGCGTCGCCGCGGCGGTCCTCGACGAGCTCGAGCGCCGCTTCCCCGGAATTAAAAACAAGGTGGAGGCCCAGGACGTCGCGACGCCCGCGACGTTCGAGCGCTATACCGGCAACTGGCAGGGGACGTACGAGGGTTGGCGGATATCGCCCCGCACCCTCACGCTGCGCATGGACAAGGCGCTGCCGGGCCTGGCCGACTTCTGGATGGCGGGCCAATGGGTAATGCCGGGAGGAGGCCTGCCGAGCGCGCTGCTCGCGGGGCGGCAAGTCCTCCAGCTCATTTGCCACGGCGACCGCCGCGCGTTTACGGCGACGGAAGCGTAAAGGCCGCGGGCGACCCGGCTAAGGCGACGGCGTCGTCGAGCATAAGGAGGCGGATGATAGCCAACCATGGCCGACGTCATTTTTTCGGATAAAGGACGCGCGCCGAGCGACGAGGAACTTGCGGCCGCGCTCGGCCGGAGTCGGGCGGCTTGGAAGCGGCTGCGGGAATTCTTAGCCGAGAGCTACGGCCTTGCCGGCGAGTGGGCGTATTACGGCCCCAAGGCCGGCTGGGTACTGCGATACCGCAAGGGCGGCCGCGCGCTGACGACCCTCTCCCCCTACGAGGGTTTCTTCAACGTCCAGCTCGTACTGGGCGAGGCCGACTACGCGAAGGCGCGGACGGCCGAGCTGGACGAAAGTACGCGCGCCGCCATACAAGCCGCCCACCCTTACCACGACGGCCGGTGGCTCTTTCTTAACGTAAAATCACTCAAGGACCTGGGCGATATTATTACCCTTCTTCGCGTCAAGAGGAAACCCGCGTCGCGCGTCGAGCCTTAGCCGCCGCGGACGCGAACCGATGAACGAGAAGACATATACCCAACGCGTCGTCGAGGTTATCAAGAGCATACCGCGCGGCAGCGTCGCGACGTACGGCCAGCTCGCGGCGATGGCGGGCAACCCGCGGGGCGCGCGCCAGGTAGTCAGAATTTTAGTATCGCTATCCCGAAAAGAAAAACTTCCCTGGCACCGCGTCATCAACAGCAAGGGTACGGTCTCGCTCACGGGCGCGGCCTTCGACGAGCAGAAGGCGCTGCTTCAGGCGGAGGGCGTCGTCGTCGACGGCCGCGGCGCGATAGACCTGAAAAAATATCAGTGGCGCCCGGACGTTTCGGCTTGATTTCGGGGGCGGCGATTTGCTATTATTCACCCGCCGGGCCATTAGCTCAATTGGTAGAGCAACTGACTCTTAATCAGTAGGTTCTGGGTTCGATTCCCGGATGGCCCTCATTTACTAAGCAGTTAGGCGGCCGCCGTGCGGGCCGCCCTAATTGCGCAACGTATTTGCAACAAAAAATTCCCGTCGCGAGGGCCGCGATTAGCCATAATTAGACACTAAAATAACCTTGACATCTAAGACCTAGGCGATTAATATTTATTGTGGTTCGTCGGAAAGAGAGGGACGCCGTCGTCGCTAAGTATAAGGATTGGCACGGCGACGTTGTCGAGTTATCGAAAAAAATACTTACGCGCCACATACTAGTAAACCACCCGGACTTCTTCAGCGACGTTGGCCGTCTCGGAGAAGCGTTGACAGCCCCGGATAATGTAGTCAAGAAACGGCATGGCAGCGACGTTTGGTGGGTCAACAAAGAAATTGAATACCGGGGTGAAACCAAATACCTTAGGGTATGCGTCGCTAGAGTGCGCGGTCGGAAAACTATCCGGACCGCCTTTTTATCCGACACCCCGAAGAAGGGGGTTGTAGTATGGCGGAAAAAATAACCATCGAATACGACGAAGTCGCCGATATCATGTACGTACGGCGAGTAGGTTTCCGAGGTAACGCGATTGCGCGCGAACACCGCGACGAAGAAATGGTTAACGTTCTTTACGCCGAAAATACCGACGAAATCGTAGGCTTGATTATTACCGAATATTCCGCTTTCGTCTGTAAGTACGCGCCGCGCCCGGTTCGAAAAAAAATCACGGAAGTAGTCCCGCGTAAATTCGTCCGCGATTGTTACGCGCAATTTGCTAGCGCAACGACTTCGTCCTGAACCGGTCCCGAAAAGGTTAGCCGAGCTTACTTACGCTCGGCTTTTTTTAAACACGCAACCCCTTTCGGCGGCGCCGATTGTATTCCAAAAAAAACCCCGCCTCCTACGAGACGGGGCTTCGTCTTTTAGGCCCGGTTACTTAACGATCGTAACGTTCTCGGCCTGTGGTCCCTTTTTGCCTTGGACGACGTCGAACTCGACTTCCTGGCCTTCCGCGAGGGTCCGGAAACCCTCGCCTACGATGGCCGTGAAGTGCACGAAGACGTCTTCGCCTTCTTCCCGTTCGATGAAGCCGTAGCCCTTGGCGTCACTGAACCACTTGATTTTTCCTTTTTCGGACATTTGCTGATTGAACTCCCGATACTACCCCGACGCCCGGGCGGCCGGCGAGCCACCATGTTTCAACTCGCCTGCGCTAACCCATACTCCCGTCTTTCGTTTAAAGAGCCGCCCGCGCTGAAAAACGCGGAAGTAGCCGGGTCGTGCGGTGCGTGCAATACCGAGGTTCTTGACGTACACCTCCTCTACTTAAGAATGCGAGCACTCTTTGAGCATATTATAATAGATAAATAATCAAAAGTCAAGGATATTCTCGCGTCGGGACCTCTGCGGCCCGGTTCCCTTCAGGCCGCCGTAAAAATAGGGCCCGGCGCGTGCGCCGGTTTTATTTAAAAAAAACCCCGCCTCCGGGAAGGAAGGCGGGGCTTCGCCTCTTGGGGCTCGTTACTTAACGAGCTTCACGTTCTCGGCTTGTGGTCCTTTCGTGCCCTGGACGACGTCGAACTCAACCTCTTGACCCTCTTGGAGGGTCCGAAAACCCTCCGCGGTAATGGCCGAGTAATGGACGAAGACGTCGTCGCCTTCCTCACGTTCGATGAAGCCGTACCCTTTGGCCTCGCTGAACCACTTGACGCGTCCTTTTTCAGACATGCACCAACGCTAAGCCGGTATTCCCCGCTCCCGGACGTACGGCGGACGTCTCGACCTCCGCCCGCTTGCGCTCCACGCACACACGCCAAAGCCCGCTCGACAAAACGCCCCCCGCCGTCGCGGCCGGGAAGAGTCGGGCCGGGCGCTCAGGGAAATACCGAGGTTCCTAGCTCTAACCTCCTTGCAACGTTGAAAAATTAATGCGGCTCGTTAACGCCCCATTCTAAAAAAAGAGCGCGTTAATGTCAAGTATTTTCATAAACTATAGGCCGCCCAAAAAACCTTCGCACATAAAAAAGACTTGCGGCGAGAGTTTAACGCGCCTATAATGACCTTAGAGGAGGTATGATGATGAAGTATATCGCGTTAGGGTTTTCGTTTTTATGCGTCGCCGCGGCGGCGTTCGGGGCTTTGGGCGACGTCGTCGCCTCGTGGCCTAGCCCCGGCGGCCAAATCGTCGCTTTGGGCGCGAGCACCTCGTATATATATTCCTTGTCTTCTTCCCAAAACCGGGTATATATAATGAACATCACTACCGGTTCCGTCGTCGGCTCGTTTCCGGCCGCGGCCGGCGGTAATACCCGCGGCCTGGCGTACGTCTCCGGCGGCTACCTGTGGCAAGGCAAAAGCTACTCCGCCCCCTTCGAGTTCTACGAGACCAACGCCACCACGGGCAGCATATACCGGTCCATACCGAGCCCGGGCATAAATAACCGCGGCCTCGCGCCGCTGTGCACCGGCGACGGCGGCGTCGGCACGACCGCCCTCCTGTCCACGACCTGGACGGCCCCCTGGCTTTTGCACCACGTTAACATGACGACCGGCAGCGTCACCGCTTCTTATTCCACCCCCGCCGGCGTTTTCGACCCGGCCTATGATTGGCGTAACCGCCTCGTCTGGGGGGCGTGGTCCTCCAATACCATTAACGGCTTCACCACGACCGGCTCCCTCGTCGCGACCTTCAGGGCGGGCGAAAGTATCTTCGGCGCCACCTATAACGCCGAATACCTCTACCTGGCGCAAAACACCATATGGAAGGTCCACTGCCCCCAAAACTTGGGCGTCGAGCCGGCGTCGTTCGGGAAGGTCAAGGCCATCTTCAGGTAAGGTACGATACGCGGCTACAAGAAGGCGGGCCCCCGGGCCCGCCTTTTCATTCCCCCTTGCCAAAGGCGCGGCGCGCGTTTATAATAACCGCAATCGCGATGGCGCCGAAAAAGAAAAACGATAAGTCTCCCCTCGTCCTCGCCTCCACGTCGCCGCGGCGACGCTTCCTCTTGCGCGAGGCCGGCATCCCCTTCGACGTCGTCGCGCCCCGCGACGTCGCCGAGGATTTCCCGGCCGGCGAACCGCCCCAAGACCTCGTCCGCCGCCACGCGCTGACGAAAGCGCGCTCCGTCGCCGCCGACCACCCGGGCCGCCTCATCCTCGCCGGCGATACCGTCGTCGTACTCGACGACCGCGTCTTCGGCAAACCCGCCGACGAGGCGGAGGCCCGGGCGATGTTGGCCCAACTCGCCGGCCGTACCCACGTCGTCTATACCGGCCTCGCCCTGGTCGACGGCTCGAGCGGCCGCGAGGTGGCCAAGGCCGAGGCCACCGCCGTCACGATGAGGCCGCTTTCGGCCAAGGAGATAAGGTTCTACGTCGCCACCGGCGAGCCGCTGGACAAGGCCGGCGCGTACGCCGTCCAGGGGCGGGGCTCCCTCCTGGTGGAGCGCGTCGACGGCGACTACTTCAACGTCGTCGGCCTGCCGCTCTACCGCCTCTCCAAAATGCTGGAGGCCTTCGGCCGCGACGTATTCCGGTAATCGCGGAGGCCGCGCCGCCGGTCCCGCGCGTAAAAAGGCCGCCCGAAGGGGCGGCCGCTTCACGTGATCGCGCGTCGCGCCAAGCGCCACGTCTAAAGCACGAAGGCCGACACCACCGTCGCCGCCGCGACCACCCAGGGAAGCTTGACCCCCAAGAGGAGCGCGCCGAACGCGCCGCCGGCGATGAGCGCCCGCTTCGCCTCCCACGGGATATTCCACGCGAACATAACCGTAACGGTTAAAAGCAGGCCGATAAAGGAGGACAGCACGCCGCGCACCGCGGCGTTGAAGCGGCGCGAGCGGCGGAGCCGGTCGAAGTACGGCGTGACGCCCACCACCACCAGAAACGACGGCGCGAATATCGCGACCGTGGCCGCGACGCCGCCCCACGCCCCGGCGACCATATACCCGACGAAGGTCGCCGTAATGACGATGGGCCCGGGCGTAACCTGCCCCAGCGCGATGCCGTTGACGAAGGTCGAGCCGTCGAGCCACGAGCGCACCTTGACTATCTCGTGGAACATCAGCGGGATGGAGGCGAAGCCCCCGCCGAAGGCGAAGAGGTCGACGCGGACCATGAGCGCCGCCAACGGCAACAACCCGCGCGCCGCGACTAGCGGGACGACGAACGCCGCGGCCGCGAGGGCGACCAGGACGACGAGCGGCCAGGGGAAAGGCCGCGACGCCGTCCCGGCCTCGGCCGGCGCGCCGACGTCGTCGCGCCGGAACGCCACCAGCCCCAACAACGCCGTCAGCAATATCACCGGTATGGGGTTCACGCGTAGGCCATAGAGCGCCGCGGCGAGGGCGGCGACGCCGACGCTCCGCCAGCCCTTAAGCGTCGCCCGCGCCATATTGTACGTCGCCTGCGCCATGATGGCGATGATTACCGCGCGCAAGCCCGCGAACGCCGAAACCGCCCACGGCCACTCGTACAGCCGGCCGTATAAGGCCGCGAACGTCGTCATCAGCGCGAACGCCGGGAGGCCGAAGGCGACGAAGGTCGAGGCGGCGCCCGCGACGCCCCGCGCGCGCAAGCCCACGTACGCCGCCACCTGCATCGCCGTCGCCCCCGGGACCATCTGGCATAGCGCCACGCCGGCCTGGAACGACGCCTCGCTTAGCCAGCGCCGCCGCTCCACCGCCAGCTTGCGGATGTGGGCCACCATCGCCGGCCCGCCGAAAGCCGTCGCGCCCAGCTTCAAAAAAGCGCCGAAGAGCGCGACCAGCGGCGGCGCCGGGGGCGCCGTGCGTTCTACCGCTAGGTCCATCGGCGGCGATACTACCACATCCGGGGCGGTGCTCCAAAAACAATCATCGAGCGGCCGCGCCGCGTCCGACGACCCGATACCGCTTGCCTTAGCCGCGGCCGGGTGCTATATTTCGCGTGGCGGGAGCCGGCTTTATTCAATCGGCGCTGCGGCCGGCACAAATCGTACTTCTCGCCAACGCCGCGGCGCGTAATCGCAACGTACTCCGGTGACGGAAGAAGTCAAACTCGCAATCGCGAAGATGCGGCGGCCGACCGAGCTGGCGGTCGCTTTCGATTATTACGGCCTGGAGAAGCTCCGCGGCGTCGAACGGCGCATGCGGGAATGGGCGGCGGAGGGGAAGGCCGCCGCCCGCGACGCCGGCGTCAAAAACCTCTTCGACCAGATCGCGTCGCTCTTTCCCGACGAGCAAACGGAGCTTCTGGCGGAGCGCCTCGCACGCGCGTCGCGACTTTTGGACGAAATAGAGCGGCCGCCCCGGCCGCCCGTCGCCCGCGCCAGGGCGCTCGACGCCGATACCAACGTCCAATACCTTAAGGGGGTGGGGCCGACGCGGGCGCGGGCGCTGGCCAACCTGGGCGTCACCACCGCCAAGGATTTGCTCTACCTCTTCCCCCGCGACTACGTCGACCGCTCGCGCGTCACGCCGCTGGGCGACGTCCGCGTCGGCGACGACGTCACCGTCGAGGGGACCGTCGCCGAGATCGTGCTGGAGCGCAAGCGCCGCGGCCGCACCCTCGTCACGGCGCTGTTGTCGGACGACACCGGCGACATCCTGCTGAAGTGGTTCAACGCGCCGTACGTCGCGGACAAGGTGGAGGCCGGCGACCGCGTCGTCGCCAGCGGCAAGCTGAAATTCTA
>CAZLXP010000037.1:0-22276 GCA_964563535.1 uncultured bacterium
CAGGCGGAAAACGCCGAAGGCCCTCAGAATTAAAACCGCCGCGGCGACGCCGGCGCCCCACTGCAGCTGGGGCTCCATAATGGAGACCTCCCCCGGCGCCTCGACGTACGGCGTCAACGCGGCTAAAAGCGCCGAGATGTTAACTAAACCCGCCGCCACGATACCCAGCGCCGCGGCGCCTATCCCGTTATATAAAAGCGCGCGCCAATCGAACTCTACGTAGGGCTCCTCTATCCGCGGCGTCACCGCCCGTCGTCACCTCCTCGCGACCGGACCCGCCGATACCCGGAATGATACCGCGTACTAAGCCCGGTCAACGGTTGTCTTTTCCGTTGGCCACGGCCGCCCCCGCCAATGCCGCCATAAATGGCACCATCGGCAAATGGAACCTGCCGGCGCCGAAAAATATTAAATAGGTCAACGTTAAAGCCGCGGGCCAAACGAGCAGCGCCGCCACCGAAACGTCGGCGTTAGGCGACGCCGGAAATATGCGGCGCCTGAATTTCGCGAGGCCGAGGACGAAACCGACCCAGATCAACGCGTAGTACCCTTGGCCGACGCGGGCAGCGAAATGCCGCGCCGACGCCGCCGGTTCGACCCCCCGGCCTATTCCCTCCAACTGGAAGGCCGATATGTCGTCGCCGTACGTATAGAAGAACTTCGGGACGGCAAGCATCGCGAATCGCGCGCTCTCGTTTCGTATGAAATACCACGCTAACGCCCGGCCCACGCGGTCCCGGCTGAGTTCCCCTTCGGTCATAAAGATAGGGTTAGTGCGGGAGGTCGGATAGTTGTAAGCCCCGGTAGCCTTGGGGTTGTTACCGATCCAAAGGTTCACGCCGGCGTTGGTCGAGATAGGTACCAAGGCGTTGAAAACGCGCCAATTACGCAACGCCCACGGCGCGACCGCCAAAGCGGCTACGGCCGCGACGACGGCCGCGCGCGCCAGCGCTTTTCCGATGCCCGTCCGGCGGAATAAATCGCACGCCAAGGCCGCGGCCGCCAGAACGAGCGCGACCGGGGTCGCGAGCGCGGTTGCGCCAATAACCAAACCGGCGGCCGCCGCCCCGCGATATCCCCTTAATTTAACGAATATGAGAGCCGCCGCCACTACGGCGAACGTCACTGCGGTCGACGGAAAAAGACGCGACGCGTAGGCGACGTGGTTGGGCCAAAAAGCGACTATCAAACCGGCCGCCCGGGCCGCCCCCTCGCCCACGAAATCCCGCGCTAAAAACAATAATAGCGCGGCCGTCGCCGCGCCCAAAACAGATTGAAATATGATGACCGGGAAATAATAATGTCCGAAAAGCAGGTAGAACGCCGCGACCAAGGCCGAGTAACCGACGGGCCAATAAGCCACCGCAACGCCGCCCGAAGTATACCCCTTCCCGGCGGCTAAGCTGGTCGCGAGGGCGTCATAATATTGCTCGTCCGAAATGGGAGGCGATTGCGCCGAAACGGCGTAGACGAGCCTTAAAACCAGCGCGAGGGCGAAAATACCCCACGCCCAACCGGCGGTGCTGCCGCGGCTTAGGAGCAATATTAAGCGCCCGAACGCCTTTGTCTCGAAAAGCCCCGCGGCCCGCAATACGAGGAATGCGGCCGCGACGGCGGCCCCCCACCTGAGCTGAGCGGCCAAGACGAAAGCGGCCCCGGTCGGCTCGCCCCGCGGCGTAAAAACGGCCAACAAAGCCGGAAGGTCCCACAAACCGGCCGCCACCGACGCGAGTACGCCGGCGCCGACGGCGTTCCCGGCGACGCCCCGCCAATCAACTTTTAGCACCGCCTCCTCCTAGGCATCTTTCGGGACCTCCGGACGAATTAACGGCCGAGCTTATAAAAAAATCTTTCGCCGCGAAGGGTTAGAATGTATTGCCGATGTTGAAGTGTATCTGGCCCGAGCGTGCCGCCAAGCCGTAACCGTAATCTATGCCCAAAAGGCCCATCATGGGGATATTGATTCGTATGCCCCCGCCCACCCCCGATTCTAAATCTTGCAGGTTTATGTCTTTTAACTCTCGCCAACAATAACCGGAATCCCAGAAGGCTATTAAGTGGAAGAACTCTTTCGAGATCGGGATGCGATATTCGAAGTTGGTGTAAAACATCGTCTTGCCGCCTTCGGGGTTCCCGAATTCGTCCTTGGGCCCCACCTCCCACTCGTCATAACCGCGAACGGTGGTGGCGCCGCCCAAATAAAATCGTTCGTACAACGGAACGGTTTTGGTCAACCCGTAATTGTCGATATAACCGCCCCGCACGCGTACGGCGAGGACCGTTTCCCAAAAATGCTTGAAATACCAACTGGAGCCCATCGTAAGGCGCCAAAAATTGACGTCGCCGCCGAAGACCGAACCCGCCACCTCACCCGAGATTTCATTATCCGAACCGGCCTGGGGGAAGAAAACGTTGTCGCAGCTGTTGCGTTCGACCCCCAAAGAAACGGCCGACGTGTTTTTGCGACCCACCTCCCGCGCTACCCACCCCGGCAACTTGCCCGGGTCGTAGAAGTTGGACGCGACGTCCACCGACTCGAATTTGTAGGTCGACCGGCCCTGCACGTATTCGGTTAACGGCCGGCCGAAGGTAACGTTTCCCCCGAATCTCTTTTCGTCGTAATACGGTCGGATGCGCGTCAGGTCGTAAATATCGAAGGCCCCCAAGGTCTTAGTGTCGAACAAATAAGGTTCGGTAAACCCCGTCGAATACTGGGCGCGGCGTCGACCGAACTCCGTAGACACCCGCAATTCCTGCCCCGCTCCTTTGCACTTCCAGATTCGCGGTAAGTGCGCCGCGTCAAAATTGGCCCACGATAAACTAAACGTACCGACGAGGCCGTCGAGGGTGCTGTAGCCCGCGCCGAAGTTGACTTTGGCGGTGTTAGCCTTCTCAACGACGTCGACGTCCAGGTCCACCAGGCCGGCCTCGCGGTCGGCCACCCGGATATCGGGGCGGACCTCGTCAAAATAGCCGAGGTTATGGAGGCGCTGCACCGAACGAATCAATTTGTTTTCTTTATAAATGTCGCCGGGCCGGAGGCGCATCTCGCGCCTAATAACTTTATCCCTGGTCGACACGTTTCCCGAAATGTTGACCAGCCGGACGTAGGCCGGCCGGTCTTCGTCCACGCGAATCGTGGCGTTAACGACCGCGGCGGCATCGTCGATCTCGTCCGCGGCCTCGACGGACGCGAACAGGTAACCGTTATTCTTGTATAGGGAGCTGATACTGGCCGCGCCGTCGTCGAGCTTCTTCTTAGAAAAAGGCCGGCCCCGCCGCCAATCGACGTGGTCCGCCAACTCCTCGTTCTTGTACTTTTCGTTGCCCGCGAAACGCAATTCGCCGGTCCGGTATAACTTGCCCTCGTCGACCGTAATCGCGATGTGTATCGCCGAGCGCTTATTCCGGTAGTCGATTTGGTGGTCGACAACCTTGGCGCGCACGTATCCGCGGTTGGCGTACGCCTCTTCGATGCGACGGAAATCCTCTTGTAGTACCTTCTCATCCAAAACTTTCGTGTTGTAAAAACGGTCTATCCTGGTTTTCATTACTTTGTTCAATATAAACCAATCGGAGAGGACGTTGTTGCCCTCGACAACTATTCCCTTGATAACCGCCTTCGGCCCTTCCGTGATCACGTACGTCACCTTAACGCCGCCCCGGACGTCTTCCACGCGGTAAGAGATATCCGCGAACCGGTAACCTTGGTCGAAGTATAACTTCTTCATCGCCTCGACGTCCGCGTTCAACCGCGAAAGCGAAAGTCGTTCTCCCACCTGGGCTTTTACTACCTCCTCCATGGCTTTACGTTTTACTCTTTTGCGCCCTTCGTAACTAACTTCCTTAACGCGCGGCCTTTCCTCGATACCGAAAATTACGTCGACGTGCCCGGGCGACGTCTCTTCATAGTACGCGTCTACCCGGTTAAAATAACCGAGGCGATAAATCCTCTTGATATCGTCGCGGACGATGGTCTTGAGCTCGGCTTCGGTTACGAGCAAGCCCGGAGCAAGCCTGATAGCGGTTTTGACCGCGGAGTCATCTATGCTCACCAACCCCTCGAACCTAACGTCGTCTATCGCGATTTCGCCATCCTCGGCGGCCCGGGTTCCCGCCGGGACGCCGAGCACCGCCAGCGCGCACGCCAGCACCGTTAATATTATCGTAGGATGATAATATACCGATTTCACGATATAAAAAAACGGAGGCGATAATCCTCCGAGCCGCTAAAAATGCTACCACAACGACAATTCCAAGTCAAGGCGAAAGGAAAATCCGCCCCCTCAATAACGCTGGCGGCTGGCGGCGAGCGCGATTATTACGATTAGGGCGAAAACGGCCAGTACGACGATGAGGACTACCATGCCGGTGTCGACTTTATTCTCGGGGGGCGGCGCCGGTTCTTCCGCCGGTGGTTCTTCGATTTTACCGTATTCTTGCAAGGCGGCGACGATAGCGCCCTCGGTCTTGTGTTCGTCGCAGAGCGCTCGGAATTGGGCCTTGGCTAACGGCTTTTGGCCGGGCACGACGACTTCGACCACCACCGGCACGTAGACCGTATACTTCGCCGGTTTAAAATGCAGGTCCGCCTTTCGCGTCGTCCCGGCCAGGAAGAACGACGGCTTCCGGTCGTACTTCACCTCGATATCCACCGCCCGCACGCCGAGGACACACCGGTAAACCGTACCCTTAGCCGGGTCGGAGGGGTCGGCGGGCCCGAGCGGCCAAACCTCCCGTACGTCTTGCGCCATATCCTGGTCGGAGCGCCAATTGCTGAGCCACGCGTACGCTCGCTCCGACGCGGCCGCCCGGTCGGCGACTTCCCCGTACTTCACCGCCGGGGCCATACCGATATCGGCGCACGAGAGCAAGTAAAAGCCGAAAAACATTTGGCTTATGTCGGCGGCTTCGGCGGCGAGCGACTCGGCCGCGGCGGCGCCGCGTTCGCGCCGACCGCGGACCCCTTCCGCCACCGACGGCGTAAGCGAGCCTTTTATAATATCGCCGAGCCGAGCGTAGGCCCTCGCCATCCGCAAGTAGTATTCGGGCAAAGGCTCGAGGCGTACGTCGGGCGCTACGTCGACCGCCAGCCCCCCGCCCGGGCCGGTCGCGGGGGGCGCCGCAGGGGCCCGACCCCGGACCTGGTCGAAACCGGTAACGAACGATTCCGCAAGCCGTTTCTTATAACCTTCGTCCCACGTAATTTTGGCCGCCTCGGGCGTCTTGTCCGGCGTAAGTAAAACCGCCCAGGCGTAAGCCATAAAATCCGGCCAGGGCGCGTCGCGCGCGGGCGCCGGCGCCAACGCTTCGGCGGCGACCGCGGCCGCGTACGCCTCGGCCCACGTGGCCTCCCGCGCCCCGCCCCGCGTCGCCAGCCGCCGAATCAACTCCACTTCCGGTTGCCCGAGGGAGGGAAGGAAAACGAAAACCTCGCCTTTATCCTTTGCTTCTACTTGGAGTCTGCGAACCGTGCCGAGTTCCTTGATGACCGTCGCGGCATCCCGGCCGGCGAGAAGGGCGTTGTAATCGGCCGTCGACGCGCTGGCCGCCGGGAACCCCGCCAACGCGCTACATAAATCCGCCAGTAGGCGGTATTGGCGCGCCAGCTCCGCGTCATTCTCGACGACCCACGCCAGCGCGAGCGCCGCCTTGAACTCCCGTTCGTCAACCCGCTCGAAACTCCGACCCAACCACAACGAGGTAAGGTAAATCCGCCTTAAGTTCTCATCCCACGCGTATCTCCCCGGCTGGATTTGCGCCCACATATTTTCTTTTAAAAATCGTTCTTTATCCTGGGCCGCTTTATCCGCCGCCTCAGCGGCCAGGCCCAGCTCGGGCGGCACTTTGCCGTCGGGGCGCGATAGCGCGATAGCCGTCGCGACGAAGGCCTGCGCGTCGCCGAAAGCCAGACGCGAAGCCTGTTTATCGTCGGCGTCGTAGGCAGCTTTCAACTTAAGGGCGAGGCCGGCCAGGAAACCGCCCTTGCCCGCCGTCAAAGGGCCCACCGCCTCCTCGAGTCTAAGTTCCACCGCGGCCAAAGCCCCCTCTTCGAAAACCGCGCCCCGCCACCGAGTTAGTTCGAGGGAAGCTAAGGAAGGACCCGGTGCCGCGGCGAATGAGGGGTAAATGGCGGTGGAAAAGGCCGTCCCCGGTTCGGCCGCAACCGCGGAACGCGCGGGCGCCGATACGGCGAAAGTCGCGCCGCTGTCTTCCAATTTTAAGCTTAACGCGCCGCCCTCCGCTTGTATCGCCACCTCTCTGGCCGTCGAGAGGGACGCGCCGCGCGCGCCGAACGCGGCCCCTACCGCCGACGCGAACATTATCGCTCCTAAAACGACCTTCTTATAATCGGGATTATAATTTATCGACATCCTTTTCCCTCTTCAGGCCGAATCGTTAAGGGAATCGCGGTAATAAAGATCACGACAACGTCAATACCGGCTCGTTATAGGTTAAACCGGCCATACCCGGGACCGGCCGTTCTTCGCGGCCCACCTTAACAAGGCCGTAGGCGTCGAGGGCCGCGAGGACCAAATCGATTTCGGCGATCTCCTCCAAATCCAACGCGGCGATTACCGAAGCCACGGCCGCGCTACCGCCTTTTTTGATTAAAAAATCGAAAATCGACGCCGCGGCCGCGGGTAAAAAACGATAGAATAAGGCCGAAACCTCGGCCGCTACGCCGCGGAGTTGTTCGACATCCCCGCCGGCGCGCCAAACCATCATATATGCCCGCCGGGCGGCGTTCGCTTTAGTAGTCGCGAGGGGACATTCGCCGTATGGCCACCCGCCGTCGTTTAACTGCTCGAGTTTCGCGAGCTGGACGCAGGCCCGGCTTAGCGCCGCCGCGGCGTCGTAGGGGCTGGCGTCGGCCAAGGCCGCTTCGATATCGCGTAAGGCGGCCGCGATTTCAGCCGCCGCCGCCAGCCTGGCGCGGGGTAATCCCCGGTTAAATAAGGGCTCCAGCGTGCGAAGGGCGTCCGCGAGGCGGCCGCGCCGATCATGCGCCACGAAAGCGCCTCTCAACGCCAACTTGAGCGGCGTCAAGGTCTCGGTTCGTAATTCGCCGATAAAAGCCTCGTGGGAGGTCACGCGGACGCGGAGCCACGTCCGTCCGGAAACGACGCGCAACGCGAACGGGTTGGGCGGGTCGCCGCGCTCGATTACCACGACGACGTCCGCCTCCGACGCGCAATACGGAAAGCCGCACGCCTTACCCGCTAACAATATACCCTCCAGCCGCGCGTCGGCCGACCAATCCGTCAGCGCGGCGAGAATGTCGTTCTTATACTCTTCGGAAAGGCCGGGGGGCAAGGTTAACGTGGGTTTTGGCATACTAAGACAATGGGGTTACCGATTCCCGCGTTCGGAGGGCGGTATGTAAAATATTATATCCGCGACGTACCACGCCGCCACCGGTTCGTCGTCGCGCGTCGCCGGCCGGTAATGGATAGTATACGCCGCTTTTCGCGCGGCCTCCTCCAGCGCAAGCCACCCGGGCGAATCGGCTATTACCACGTCGCGGACGTCGCCGTATTCGTCGATGCGGACGACGACTTTTACCGTCCCTTGCGCCCCCGCCCGGCCCGCTATGTCCGGATAAACGATTTCGGGCGCGTTAAGCGGGATAGGGGGCATATCGAATTGTTTGTTAATTTCTACGAGCAGCCGGTCGAAGTCGCCGGCCGCGATCGCTTCCGCCATAGCCGCGGGCAAGTCCGCGGCCCAAACCGCCCCGGCCATGCCAAGCCCGATAACCCAGGGGGAACGCGAAAACTTCATCTCTTAATCGGTTTTACGCAGCTCGGCTAATTTAAGCTCGACGAACTTTTCGTCGGCTTCCCACTTCCGGCTCGCCGGGAAGTTTATGACGCGCGGGATAAAGACTACGGCGGCGGCCGAGTCGGCACCGTCGAAAGCCCAGCTCCACTCCCAACTCTTGGGGTCTTCGCGCAGCGGGAAATGGAACTCCTCGTAGTCTTTAAACAACTCGTTGCCGGCGGCGTCCCACACCAAGACGTCGAACGTGAAAGAAGTAATGGGGTCGCCGCTCGCGTTTTCGAAGACGCCGAAGACCCAGAGCTTTTCGGTACCCTCGGGATTTATATTGGCGTAATCGGTGGGTTTATACTTCGCGCCCGTCGGCCCATAAACGGCGACGAGTTTGGATACCCTTACGGGACAAGCCAGCTGAGCCACGACGTAACCCTCGATATCGCCCGCATGCGCGGACGCCGCAAGCGCCAACGAGTTCCATAAAACGAACACCCACAGATAAAGCCTTAGCCGCATCACGCTCACCCCCTTCACCCTATTATAAATAGCCGGGTATATTTTGTCAAAAACAAACGAAGGGCCCTCGCAAGAAGCCTTGAGCGTCTCGGGGGCATAAAAAAGGCCGGGAAATGCCCCGGCCCGGCGTTATTCTGGGGAATCTATAGACGGAACTGCATGACGATACTATACCACACGCCTACCGGCACGCCCTGCTGCTTCGCGGGTTTGAACTTGCATTTCATGGCCGCGGTCCTGGCCGCTTCTTCCAGGGCGGGGAGCCCCGGCGACGACTGGACGATGGCGTTGCGGACGTTACCCGCGGTGTCGATATAAACCAACAGGACGACGTCGCCCTCGACCTTGGAGTCGCGGGCGATATCCGGGTACGTAGGCCGTTGTTCATAAACGATTACCGGGGGTTCGGAGTATTCGATGATGGTAACTTTATCCCAGGGGTTCTCTCCGCCGGTCTCCTCGACCTGGACGTTTTCCTCGACTATGATCTCCGTTCCCTCGCCGAACCCGGTCCCCTCGCCGGCGCCCACGGCGTCAGAAATAGTATCGGCTTCCGCCAATTCGTCGGGAACCGGAAGCGGCACCTCGCCGACGCTGCCTTTCGCCTCTAAACCCTTGGGGGCTTGCGCCGGTTCTGTCCGTTCGATGGAGGGGGGCGGCGGCAGGTCTTCGTACTTCGCTTTTTTGACGACGTTCACGTCCAGCTTCCCCCCTCCCATCTTGACGTTACCCTTTTTTCCAAGGACGTCTTTAGGCATCTCGGCAATGCCCCAGATGCCGAAGTGGAAGGCGATGGAAATCATAAAGGTGTAGCGGAACAAACCGCCCGCCAACCGACGTTTCAACGTATCTTGAGAGCCGTCAATTTTCTTTGCCACGGCTTAGCCTCCTGTATCCTAAAAGCCTTTCTTACTTTTAAATTCTAACTTACAGCGATGCTCGTGTCAAGTTTAAACGCCTCTCGTAGTCCCTTAGGCGCTCCCGCCGGTCGCCCGGTTAACCGACATAACAACCGGGGGCTACGCCGGCACGATGCCGCGGCCCCGAACTAAAGCCTGAACTGTATAACGAGGCTATACCAGACGCCCACGGCGACGCCCTGTTGTTCTGCCGGTTTGAACTTGCATTTGTATGCCGCTTCCACCGCGGCCTCGTCCAACGCCGGCAGACCGGGCGACGACTGGACGATGGCATTACCGACGGCGCCCCGCTCGTCGACGTAGACCATAAGGACGACGTCGCCCTCGACGCCGGAGTCGCGCGCGACGTCCGGGTACGCGGGCTTATTTTGGTAAGTTAAAACCGGCGCCTTAGACATAGGGACGAACTCTACATAGTGGGGCGAGGCCGACGCCGGCCTTGTCGGCGACGCGCCCGGGTCCTCGACCACGATAATTTGACCGTTGGTGAGGAGAACCGCGGCGTTACCCGGGCTGGCGTCGGGCATCGTATTAACCTCCGCGTACCTATCGGGCACCGGCAGCGGCATCGCCCCTACGTCGCCCTTAGCCGGCATTCCCTCGGGAACGCGGGGCCGTCCGACGTATTCGACCGACGGCGGCGGCGGGAGTTTTTCGTACGGCAACGTTATCGATATAGCCAAGCCGTCGTTTTGGCCGGGGACCGTCCCTTTCCCGGCGGCGGTTCCCTTGGGCCATCCGGCAAGGCCCCACACGCCGAAATGTAACGCCGCCGAAAACGCGAACGTATAGCGGAATAAGCTCCCGGAGAGGCGGCGCCTTAGTTTCTCGTGGGTAGTCGTTTTCTTTTTCATCGCGCTACCACCTTCCGCATCGCCCAACGTTTACCAGCCGCGAAAAAATTTTTACCCACGGCGCTCGTGTCCAACCTTCCTACTCCGCAAATTAGACACGCGACGGCGCCGTGGGTTTTAAAGTCGTCGGAAAATTTTATGGGGCGCGGGAAACTTCTATATTTACGAAGACTATCCTCCCCGTGACGACGTCGATATTAGTAATAGGTTGCACCGAGCGCAGGCGCTCGCCTTCATCCGATACGCCGTGTACTTCCAAAAGGTAATAACGCCCGGCCTCGAGCTCGCCCAACGTATATTCGCCGTACCCGTTCGAGCGCGCGCGGTGCGAAGGCACGCCTTTAGTATACGAGACGGCGTCGGCGTAGAGGTTTACGGCTGCGCCGCCCACGGGCCGGCCGTTGGACAGTACTTTCCCCATGATGATGCCCTTTGCCGCTATCCCTATCGTCTTCGCGTCTGAAAGCGCGTAACGGCCGCCCGACAATTTGTCGAGCTTCATAGCGGTCACGACGTCTTGCGCGAGCGGCAACGCGGCGTAGAAATCTTCTCGAGCCGCGGCAACGGTTACGGAATAGCCTACGCCGCCGCCGACGACGTAGAATACCAACCGTGTAACAGGCGCGTTTTCCGCGTCGTATAACCGGGTGGTTATTTTCGCCAAGAATTCCTGCTCGTCGGGAATGGCTCCCGGTTCACCCCTGCCGCCGGCGACGTCGGCCGGCCTTTTTGCCTTGGCCTCCTCGTACTCTTTCCGGCTTTTGTCCACTTGTTGGGCGTTGTCGTAAACGAACGGTTTCAAAACCTCGCGCTTCGTTTCGGCTAAACCCGGGTCCCCCACCAGCGTAGCGACGACCACCCCTTTGCCGGCAAAGCCCCACCCGCGCTCGGCCTCATTCGCGAAATCGCGCACGTCTTTTTTCTTAGGCATTATCCGGGCGGTAACTACGATCTCCAATAGGCCGAGGGAATCGCGAAGGGCCACGAGGCCCTCCGTAGGTTTTCGGTCGAGTTTCCAACCGGCGGGAAGGTCGAAATAAATCCCGAATTCGCGGTTAGCGTAACGCTCCGGCTCGGATTGGCCGAAAGCGACCGCCATCCAACTCAGCGTCAGCCAAGAAACGATTTTATACGACGCGCGCATACTTTATATTCTAAATCATTATATCCGGGGGAGAGAGCGAAGTCAATCCGGACAAGTAAGAACCCGCCCGACGGCCGCGCCGCCAAGGGCCCTTTACAACTCACCCCCTTTTATGGTATAAAAGCTGGCGTCGCGAGGCCCCGTCGTCTAGCCTGGCCCAGGACACCGCCCTTTCACGGCGGCGACGCGGGTTCAAATCCCGCCGGGGTCAAAAAACCCCTCCCGTGGGGGAGGGGTTTTTCCCGCCTCGAGGCGCGAGGTAGCGCCCGGTTTTATTCAAACCATAGTCGTTATTGTTTAATGTCTACGACCTTCCCCGAAGCGCCGATGGTGAGGTAGCCGGCGTCGTAATACCACCGCTTGGCGCTACCCACTTTTTCCACCCGTTTGGGCGGCCCCCACGATTCGCGCACCATAGCCTCGTTGAAGCCGAGACCTATTTTCTGGTCCACGACGGCGCGGCAGAATTCCCAATCCCAATTATATTGTTCGTGTAAGCGGCCTACGCGCGCGCACTTCCCCGTCGGGCAAGTCACCGCGACCTCAATTTCGCGCGGCACGGTGTCGGCCAGTTTTCGCTCGATCTTAATTCCCTTCGTGACGGTGCCGCGATCGGCCCCGCACGCGGGGCACTTTTGACGTTGGGTCTGCTCGACGGTAACGACTTCGTCGCCGCATTTGGGACAGACGCCTTCTACGACCTCAACGCCGAGTCCCTTGGCCACGTCGGGGGTGACCTCCATTTCGCGGGTGTCGTCGCGGTAAATTTTGCCACACTCCTTACATTTATATTGCTTTCCGGTAACGACCTTCTTTTTACCCGCGCACGACACGCACAGCGCCGCGACAACCGCGACCACTATAATGATCGTAACGTACTTCCTCATCTTCCTTCTCCTCGGTTAACCTTACGGCGTTCCCCTGCCTATTACTATTATAAAAAATACGGCGCGGGATTGCAAGTGTTAACGATAGGCCACCACTCGCGATAGAACTTTCCGGCGGTCACGATTCGTAAAGTTCCGGATGGGTAGACCTGAAGCGGCGGTGCATCCAATAGTAATGGTCCGGATATCGGCGGCAGTACGTCTCGAGCAGGTCGGTATAGGATTGTGTTATGTTCGCGACGTCGGCGTCGGTGTCGCCCGTCAGCTCGGGTTTGAAAGCGTCTTGCATATAAAGGGTATTATGGCCGTTGGAATCGCGGATCGTGAAGCCGGCGCAGATGGTGGCGCCCGTCTTGGCGACGAAAGCCGCCGGCCCTTTGGGCGTTGACGCCCGGCGGCCGAAAAAATTAACTACCACCCCGTCCGCGCCGGCGTCCTGGTCGGAGAGAAGCGCCACCATCCCGTTGGCCTTTAAAATTTTGAAAACCGCTTTCGCCGCGGCGCCGGTGCGAATAAGGCCGATGCCCGCGCCCGCCCGGATTTTATTCATGAACGCGTCGACGCGTTTATTATGCTGCTCCCCCACGAGATAGTTTATGGGGTAACCGTAAAGGCGTATGGCAGCCCCCGTCTGCTCCCACGAGCCGAAATGACCGGTGAACAGCAGCGCCCCCTTGCCCGCGGCCAGCGCGTCGTCGAAAGACTTGCGGTTTAAAATAGTGTGATATCTTTCGACGTTGCGGCGGCTAAGCCGCGGTATGCGGCCGTAATCGATGACCGCCTTGCCGAAGTTGACGAAAGAACGCCGCGCGACACGTCTGAGCCAACGTTCGTCCGCACCCGGGAAGCAAAACCGCAGGTTGGCCAGCGCGATAAGACGGCGCCGCCGCCACAACGCGTAAACGAGCCGACCCAAGACGCCGCCCGCCGCGACGGCCCACGACGCCGGCAAAAGGTTGGCCCAAGCATACGTGAATAAGACGAAGGCGAATTCGAGGGAATGTTTCAGTTCTTTAATCGCCGCCACCGGGGTTCCCCCGAAGCCGCAACGACGCGATTATGCGGTCTAGAAAATCGTTGAGAACGTCGAAGTTCGAAATTATCTCCACCGACTGCTCCAATACGTACGTGAGCACGGCCGGCCGCCAACCCTCGAGTCGCGCCTCGTCCTTAGCCGTCGTAACCAGGAAGTCGCACCCGGCTACGAGCGCCGTACCCTCGGCGTCGGCGAGGTCGCCGTGAGTGAAGCGGTGATGGTCGGGAAACGGCCGGCGCCGCGCCACCACCGCGCCCCCCTCCGCCAGGTCTTCCGCAAAGTGGTCGAAATCCGCGATGCCGGCGAACGCCAAAACCTTGGCGCCCTCGAGCAAACTCAACGCCAAGCGCTCGCCGCCGTTTAAGGGCCGGAGGTAAACGGGCGAAAACCGCACCTCCACCTGGGGCGCCGTCACCCCCGATTTGGACAACAGCTTACGCCAGCGGTCGCGATAATCCCCTTCCCGGCATTTAGTAAATACGATAAAATCGGCCGCGGCGGCCGCGGATGCGCCCTCTCGATAGTAGCCGGCCGGAAAAACAAGCCCCGGCGGCCGGCGGGCGTCGAGCAAAAGGATGTTCAAGTCCTTTTTTATCCCCAGATGCTGGAAGGCGTCGTCGAGGAGGATTACCTGGGACGCCGCGGTCGCAATCGCCCACTCCGCCGCCGCCGCCCGGTCCTCGTCGACGATGACGGTCGCCCGCGGCAGCGCCCGAGCCGTCATCAGCGCCTCGTCGCCCGCCGTCCTCTCGCCCACTTTGATGACGTCGCCGCCGCGCCGCACCACGACCCGGCCGCGGGTGTCGCGGCCGTAACCCCGCGAGACGATCGCGACGTTGGCGCCGTGATTGACGAGATATTGGGCGAGGAAAATAACGAAGGGGGTCTTGCCCGCGCCGCCCGCCGCCAAGTTACCGACGCCTATGACCGGCCGCGTCAACCTGCGGACGTTTAAAATGTTCTTCCGGTATAAGTAGCGACGAACCGCGGCCCCTCCCTGCCAAAGCCACGCCAAAGGCGTCAACGAAAACCCAACTAAGGGGTTGCGGGTCAAAGCTCGGTGCGTTTCGTAGAAAGCCGGCATCCGCACCATTATGCCGCCCCCTGTAGAAACCGGTCCACCGCGCCCATCGTCCGCCTCGAGCCGCCCATCATCTCGCGCGCCGCGGCGGCCGATTCCTCCCCCAGCACGGTCCGGACCTGCTCGTTGGCGTAGATTTCTCTTAAGGAGGTCAGCAAGTCCGTCGGGTCCCGGACCTGTATTCCGCCGCGTCCTTGCAGCTGCGCCGTCTCGACCGGGAAATTTTCCACATGCGGCCCCCATAACGTAACGCAACCGTGGTACGACGCCTCCATCATATTCTGCCCTCCGCGCTCCACGAACGAACCGCCGATAATCGCCACCGCCCCCAGCGGATAAAGGCCTCCCAGTTCGCCCAACGTATCGAGCACGACGGCGTCTAAGGGCGCCGCCGCCGGCAGCTCGCTCCTGAGCGCCGCGCTCAAGCCCAGCCTTAGCAACGACCGTAAAACCTCGCCGGCCCGGGCGGGGTAACGGGGCGCCACGAACAACTTGAGAGCGGGATGTTCCCGCCGGAGTTCCAGGAATACGCCGGCGACGATTTCCTCTTCGCCGCCGTGGGTACTGGCCGCTATCATGACGTCGTCCCGGCCCGGATTACCCAGGGCCGTGGTTATCAATTCGGCGACGTCGGGCCGCGCCGTAGTTTCGTAGTTGTCGTACTTCAAGTTCCCGGTGACGGCGACGTCGGCGCCGTCCACGCCCATCGCCTCGTACCGAGGCCGGTATTCTTCTTCCGCGGCGCACACGAACTTCAGACGCCCGAACAGCGGTTCGAAAAGCCGGCGCGCTTGTTTATAACGCCGCAAACTACGCGCTGCGAACCGGCCGTTGACGACCCCTACCGGGATGCCCCGGCGAGCCAGCACGAATAAAAGATTAGGCCAATAATCGCCCTCCACCAACAGGACCAACGCCGGCCTTAGCCTCTCCACCGTTGCCGCTACGCTCGGATAAAGGTCGAAAGGTAAAGCGAGGTGGTGGTCGGCGGCGACTTGCTTGGCGACGTAGCGCCCGCCGGAGGTGAACGTCGTTAGCACGATTTCATATTGCGGGTACCCCCGCCTTAACTCTTTAACGAACGCCCGGATGGCCAACGCCTCACCCACGGACGGCGCGTGGAGCCAGATGGATTTAGCAAGACGCGGAAGGCGGAAACCGAGCCGTTGGAGAAACCGCCCCCGGAATTCCCGCACCGCCAAAGCCGGCAACCATAAAAGGACGAATAGCGCGTGAACCAAAAAATTATACAGGGAGAACGCCAGCCAAAACCGGCCGCCCCAACGGGACCCCTTCCCTCCGCCCTCCGCGGATTGGCGACGGCCCGCCACTTAGGCCTCGTGGTCGCCCGCCAATTGGGCGTGGAGGAGACGGGTGTAAACGCCGTCCTTTCTTATCAATTCGTGGTGATTCCCGACTTCGACGACGCGGCCGCGGTCCAACACAACTATACGGTCGGCGCGCCGGACCGTCGATAAGCGGTGGGCGACGACAAAAGTGGTACGTCCCGCCATCAACCGCTCCAACGCTTCACGGATGAGCGCTTCGGATTCGGCGTCGAGGTGGGAGGTCGCCTCGTCGAGTATCAAGATGCGCGGGTCTTTGATCAACGCCCGGGCTATGGCGAGCCGCTGCCTTTGACCGCCCGAAATCTGAACGCCGCGCTCGCCGACGTAAGAATCATAACCCTTCGCGAAAGCCATTATGAAATCGTCGGCGTTAGCGGCCCGGGCCGCGGCCCGCACCTCTTCGATATCGGCGTCCAACTTGCCGTACCTTATATTATTTAAAACGGTATCGGCGAACAATATGGATTCTTGCGGCACGAGGCTTATCTGGTCCCGCAAGCAGTCGAGGTCGTAGTCGCGGATGTCGTAGCCGTCGATAGTCAACGCGCCGCTCGTGAATTCGTAGAAACGGGGGAGGAGGCTGACCAAGGTCGTCTTCCCCGCGCCCGACGGCCCTACTACCGCGATAACCTCGCTCGGGTGAACTAACAGCGTCACGCCCTCGAGCACGCAAGTCCTATTATCGTACGTGAACGAAACGTCGTCGAAATAGACCGCGCCTTCGACCCGGCGCTTCAAATCGCCGGTGCGCCACAGGCGCCGCTCTTCGGGTTCGTCTATCACTTCGTAAACGCGGGCGCCCGCGGCGAGCGCCCGTTGGACGAGGGCCGTTACCCGGCCCAATACTTTGACCGGTTGATAGAGAATGACTACCAGGCCGGTGAAGCCCAAAAGCGTCCCCGTCGTCATGCGGCCCGACAGGACGAGGTGGCACCCCACCCAAAAAAACCCCGCGATGCCCAGGCCGCTCACGACTTCCATCAACGGGCGAAGTACGGAATCGACCTTGACGCCGTACATCCAGGCCTTGAACGTCTCCCAGTTGCGCCGCAGGAAACGCAGCCGTTCGAAGTCCTCCCGCCGGAAGGATTTGATCAATTTAATGTTCTGCAGCGTTTCGGACAACAGCGCCGTCAACGAACCGATTTCGGTCTGGAAGCGCTTACCCGCCGTCCGGCTCTTACTGCCGAGGTTGGTGATGATCCACCCGAGCGCCGGGAAGGTTACTAAAACGAGCAACGTAAGCTTCCACGAGCGGGCGAACATAACCACCAATACGATAACGAGCGTCGTCAATGCCGAGGTGATGTCCTTCAACGCGTTCGCCGTTTCCTGCAGGACGTTGACGTCGTTGGTTACGCGCGAGACGACGTCCCCCGACCGCCGTAAGTCGTAATAGCGAAGCGGCAACGTCACGAGGTGATTGAAGGCCCGCTCGCGAATGTTGAAGACGACGCGCTGACCGGCGTACGAGATAAGGTACGACGTCAGAAATATAAAGGCGCCGGATAAAAGGATCACGACCAAAACCCACGCCGGCAGGAAATTGACTACGGCTAGCCGGGGCTTCTCAAAACCCAGCAGCAAGAGGTTGAACATCAACTGGTCCTTCTTGCCGGCGAGCACGTCAATGACTTGGCCGAGAACGACCGGCAACGACGCCTCGAACGCGGAGGCCAACGCCGACGCGATCATACCTACGAGTAAAAGGTGCCAATAGCGCGCCGCGGCGGCCAAAAGCCGCCGTGCCACGCCCGGCACGCGAAGTTGCTTTGGCTGTTGGGCGTCGGCCATCACGAAACGGCGTCCAGTATTAAACGCGCGGCGCACTCGGCGGCGCCCGCGCCGTTGCGCGAAAGCGCCGAGGGCGGTTGCAGCCCGTCCCTTATGGCCGCGTATTCCACCCGGATCTGTTCCCGCAACGATTCGTCCGTCAATATCCGGACCGTCTCGTACGCGATTAATTCCGGCCTTACGTCCTCCTGAAGTAGCTCCGGGACGACCGGCTTTCCGGCCATTATGTTCGGTAAACCCAGGTGGGTTACGTATACGAGGCGCCGGCCTAATTCCCACGTCAGGCGATTGACTTTATATAATACCACGGCCGGCGTATCCAGAATAGCGAGTTCCAACGAAGCCGTGCCCGAGGCCACGATAGCGCCGTCCGCGGCGGCCATCAAATCGACGACCGGTTCCGCCGTCGGCGACGCGCCGGCGGGCAACGGCGCATATTCTTCCAGTATTCCCGCGCCGAGCGAACGCGCCGGCGCTACGAACGCGCGAACGTCCGGCAGTTGGCGTATTACGGCCGCCAAAGCGTCGGCCACCGGCGGCCACAGCGCCGCTACCTCCTGGCGGCGGCTACCCGGCAGAACCAACAACAACCTCTCGCCCGGGCGCAGGCCCAACGCCCCCCTTACGTCCCGACCCGACGGCTTCGTAATATCGACTAAGGGGTGCCCCACAAACGCCACCGCGGCGCCGGCACGACGCCAGAAGTTGACTTCGAAAGGAAACACGGCCAATACTAAGTCGAGGTCCCGGGCCAATCGTTTCCCGCGGTGACGACCCCACGCCCATAATTTGGGAGGTATATAATAAAACGTCTTCCGGCCCGCTCTTTTAGCCCGGGCCACTAAGCGGGCGTTAAAGCCGCCGTAGTCTATCGCTACCAGCGCGTCGCCGTCGGCGGCCACCGCCGCCGCCAGCGCGCCGAGGTCCCGCCTAATTTGGCCCAAGCGGCCCAATACTTCCACGAACCCGACGACGCCGTGGCTCTCAGCCGCGACTACGGCGTCGACCCCCGCCTCGCGCATGCGAGGGCCCGCCATCCCCGCGAGCTCGACGCCGGGAGCCAACCGTTGAAGGGCGAGGGCCAGGTGCGCGCCGTGGAGGTCGCCCGATTCTTCGCCCGCGGTAAGGTATATCTTCATCTCGTCACGAGCTCGCGCGCAGCTTCGCGACCGCGTCCTCGAACGCCCGGAGGGCGCGCTCGACGTCGGCGTCGTCCAAACCCAAATGCGTTACGGCGCGTATGCGGCGAGGTCCTACCGCGTGTAGCAATACGCCGTTCTCTTTAACCAAGTCGGCTAAGGCCGCGGCGGTAAAAGCTTCGCCGACCACGTCTATCATAAGGATATTCGTCTCGGGGGACGCGATAGCTAAAACGGCCAGGTGGGCTAAGCCTTCCGCCAGGACCCGGGCGCGACGATGGTCCTCGGCGAGGCGTTCCACGTTATGTTCGACGGCGTACAGGGCGGCGGCCGCCAACACGCCGGCCTGCCGCATCGCGCCGCCGAAAGAACGCCGCACCATAATCGCCTCTTCGACGAACTCGCGCGTGCCGCACAGGCAGGAACCGACCGGCGCCCCGAGGCCCTTCGAAAAACATACCGATACGCTATCGACGCAGGCCGCGTAATCGGACAAGCGAACGCCGGTAGCGACGGCCGCGTTCCACAAGCGAGCGCCGTCTAAGTGTACCGGGATGCCGCGCGCGCGGGCGTGCGCGCCGACGTCGGCCATAACCTCGAGCGGGACGACGACGCCACCCGCGCTATTGTGCGTGTTTTCGAGGCATATAAGGCCGGTGCGCGGGAAATAATCGGCGACGGGGCGGATGGCGGGTTCTACGTCGGCCCACGTTAAGACGCCGCGTTCGCCGGCGACGGGGACCAGTTGGATACCGGACCGGGCGGCCGCGCCCGCCATCTCGTGGTGAAAAGTGTGCGCGCCGGCCTCGCAAATCGCCTCCGCCCCGCGGCACGCCGCCTTAAGCGCCACCTGGTTGGACATCGTACCCGAGGGCATAAAGAGGCCGGCCTCTTTACCCAGCAACTCGGCCACGACCTCCTGGAGATTATTGACGGTCGGGTCTTCGCGGTATACGTCGTCGCCGACCTCGGCTCGAGCCATAGCCTCCCGCATAGCCGCCGAAGGTTTGGTGACGGTGTCGCTGCGCAAATCGATTAGTTTGGGGGTCATCGCTTCCAATTACGAATTTTTATACTACCATATTCGAATAACCGCCGCAACTAAAGCGTAAAACCGGCCCGCGGGCCGGTTTCACGACGCTTTTAAATCTTCCAATCAAATATTAATCTTCGACGCCAAGTCCCACGCGGCTGGTATCTTCCAAAACTCGCCTTGCAGCGTTTTCACCAGCGCGACGATCTGGACGACGAAGATAAGGAGCACCAAAAGGCCGCCGCCGAACGGCGGGACGACGAAACACGAAAACGTTGAAGCCAACGCGCCGGCGATAAATAATACCATCGCCTGTTTACCGTGGGCGCGGCAGAAGCGATTTTGCGGCTTCACGACAAGGGGTATGAAAAACAATATCCCAAGGTAACCTATCGCCGCCAACGCCTTGCCGTCCGTTACCTCTTCGGCGGTATATTCAACGTCGCCCACGGCTAAAATGTCAGCTTAGCCGCGATATTGCCGAGCCACGGTACCTTCCAGAACTGCCCCTGGGCCGCCTTGATAAGGCCTATGATGGCGAGGATAAAAATTATGGGCCACCCGATGAACCAACCCAGGAAGGGTATTACGGCGCAGATGATCCACGCGACGAACAACACGAGCCCTTGCTTCGCGTGGGCGCGGCAGAATTTATTTTCGGGTTTGGCGAGGAGCGGTATCAGGAACAATATTCCCAAGTAACCGATCGCCGCGAAAACTTTACCGTCCTCTATTTCCTGGGGCGTGAACTCCGACGCCGGCGTCTCGACCATCGCGGATAACCTCCTGCGACGAAACGTTCCGTTATATCCTTCCGGCGACACCCGCCGGATGATAACGTAAACCGTTATTAGAATTTAAGCTTTTCGGCCAACGGCGCGAGGACCGGCATCTTCCAGTATTCGCCCTTCAACGCCATAACGAGGCCCCAAATGGACAAGCCCAGCGCGCAAACCCAGTACGCGAGCCATAGAATCGAACTTACTATCCAACCGGCGCACGGAAGGAATCCCAACACGACGTTAATTATTATCAAGACTATGGCGCCGATTACCTCGAACCCGAACAGCACCGCGCCTTGTTTGCCGTGGAATTGGCAAAACTTGTTTTCCTTCTTAGCGAGCAGGGGCACCAAGAAGAGGATGCCAAGGTACCCTATAGCCGCGAGCGTTTTGCCTTCTTCGACCTCGGGCGGCAAAACTTTTTGCCCTTCTTTTCCCGTACCGTTTCCCATATTCTACCTCCGTACGTGGGTTGGATTCCGCCTTACCGCGTTGCGCGCGGGCCCCGTAGGGCCCGCACGATGATTATTATTTTTACCACGGCGACGACGCCGATAGGGGCCGCGAAAGCCGTCGCCGGCCAACCGAGCTTAATACGGACGACGTCGAACAGGACGAACCCTACCACTTCCCATATAAAAATTACGAAACCGCGCCGGCCGTGCCGGGAGACGTCCCCTCGGCCGTATAAATGCGTGAACAAGCCCAGAAACGCGACATAAGATAACGCGCGCCAAACGGCCTCTCTCATTTACCGTAAAATATTAACAAATGTTTCGGCGGGTAAGCAAGCCAATTATGCTCCCGCGCCCCCTATTATCCCGACGAGTTTATATCGCCGTCGGTTTTCCATCTCCTCAATTTCGCGACCACTTCCTCGATTACCCAATCGGGCGTGGACGTCCCGGCAGTAACGCCTACAGTGCCGACCCCCTCAAACCATCCCGCGCTCAGCTCCTCGGCCGTCTCGACGTGATAGGTCCGCGCGCCCGCGCGCCGGCATATCTGGGCCAGGCGACCGGTATTAGCGCTGTTCCTGCCGCCCACGACCACCATAACGTCGACCTCGCCCGCGAGCTCCAGGGCGGCCTTTTGACGCTTAGCGGTGGCGTCGCACAACGTGTTGAAGACGCGGACCTCTTGCGCTTTATCCAGGAGCACGCCGACGATAAGACGACAAGCCGACGCGGCGTGGGTCGTTTGCATAACGACGCCTATCTTTTCGGTGCGGGGGACGGCCGCGGCCTCTTCTTCGGAGTTAACGATGACGGCGGCCGGCCCGGCGTAACCCGCGATCGCCCGCACCTCGGGGTGGTCGCCGTCGCCGATTATAACCACTTCGTAGCCCTCGTCGGCAAGCGTCGCCGCTCGTTGTTGTACCGCCTTGACCGTCGGGCAAGTCAAGTCCAAAATATTTACGCCCTGCTCCCCCAGCCGGTCCACGACTTCGGGGGGCAATCCGTGCGACCGTATGATAACCGTCCCGGCGCGCAAGGCCGCGGGGTCGCGCGCGGCTCGCACGTCCATGCGCTCGAGCTGCGCTACGACTTGGGGGTTGTGGATTAACTCTCCCAACGTGTACACCGGCTTGGCGGCCGTAGCCGCGGCCTCGAACGCCGCCTTCGTGGCCCGTTTTACGCCGTAACAAAAACCGGCGTCCGAAGCTACGATTACTTTCACGCCCGTCCCTCGGCCCCGGGCCTTTTCTCGGCTAACGACCGTTCGCGCAAGGCCGCGACGCAGGCCATAATTTCGTCGGCGACGGCCGCATAGGTTTCCTTGGCGGCCGGCATTCGGCGGTACCGCGTCAGGTTTACCGGAGGGCCGAAAGAAACCGTTACCCGGGTTAGTTTGGGCCTCGCGGCGCCGCGGGGCAACGCTTCAAACGTACCGTCGATATAGGCCGGAACGACCGGCGCCCGAGCCAAATACGCCAAGAGCCCCGCGCCCACCATCGGCTTG
>CAZLXP010000038.1:0-11084 GCA_964563535.1 uncultured bacterium
GGACCACTTCGCCCTCAATTGGCCCGGCGGGTACGAGACCGAATTTCCGTCGTGGCTGGCGCCCGTCGGCCGCGTGCTACCGCAGCGCCCGGTGAAGCTCGGCCTCGACCTCAAGGGCGGCATATACCTTATTTACGAGGTCGACGAGACCGGCCTATCCGATAAAGAGCTCCGCGACGCGGTCAATTTAACGGTCGAGATCATCCGCAAGCGCATCGACGAGTTGGGCGTGGCCGAGCCCGAGATCCAAAGCGAGGGCCGGAACCGCATCGTCGTCAAGCTGCCGGGCATAAAGGAACCGGCGCGCGCCAAAGACCTCATCGGCACGACCGCGCTGTTGGAGTTTAAGCTCGTCAATCCCACCGACGCGTTGTATAAGTTAATCCGGGAGTACGACGGGCGGCAGGCCGAGGAGGCGGCCGGCGCCAAGTACGTCGCGCTGGGCGACAAGCTTCAAACCATCCGCGGCGATACCGTCTTATACGACGAGGACTACGAGTGGGTGAAAGCGACTTTCGCGAAGGCCGGCGAGATGGGGCTAGTGCCCGAAGGGTGGATCGTGGCGTATTCCAACGTCGTGCGGGCCGAGGAAGACGAGACGTACGCCGAGCTCGGCACCCCGTATCGGTCCGTTTACCTCGTGACGAAAGAGACGCCCATTACCGGCAAGTATTTGCGCAACGCCCAGATGAGCTACGACCAATACGGCAAACCTAACGTCGAATTCACCTGGAACAACGAGGGCGCGCGCATCTTCGGCGATTTGACCGGCGCGCACATTAAGGAACGGCTGGCCATCCTGCTCGACGGCTTCGTCCAGTCGGCGCCCGTCATCCAGTCGCGCATCACGACCCGCGGCGAGATAACCGGCAACTTCTCGAGCGCGGAGGCGTCGGACCTGGCGCTCGTCCTCCGCTCGGGCGCGCTGCCGGCCAAGCTGTGGCAAATCCAGGAGCAGGTCGTCGGGCCGTCGCTCGGCCGCGACGCCATCCGCAACGGCGTCATCGCCTCCCTCGTCGCCTTCGCCATCATCATCTTCCTCACGGTATTTTACTATCACCTCGCCGGCCTCGTAGCCGACTTAGCGCTTCTCTTCAACCTCGTGGTCGTCGTCGCCGTTATGGTCCTGTTGCACGCGACCCTCACGCTCCCGGGCATCGCCGGCCTGATACTCTCCGTCGCGATGGCCATAGACGCCAACGTCCTGATATACGAGCGCATACGGGAGGAGCTGCGGGCGGGGAAGACGGTCAAGGCCGCGGTCGATACCGGCTACCGCCGCGCTTTCCTCACCATATTCGACTCCAACTTCACGACCGTCATCGCCGCGGTAGCCTTATACTTCTTCGGCACCGGGCCCGTGCGGGGCTTCGCGGTAACGCTTACCATCGGCATCGCCGCCTCTATGTTTACCGCCATCATCGTCACCAAGGCCATATTCGACTACTTCACCGGCCGGCGGGTGAAAAAGCTGTACATCGGCTAGCGTCCGGCTAAATATGGCGGCGTTACATATTTCCAGAGGAGAAGACGACGTCGGCGCTCGCGGGTTTTCCTACGTGCGGTTTTTCCTTGAAATATTGGGGCTTAGGGATTAATATGGCGGCAGAAGTAAAAACTACGAGCAAGGAGGTCGTATGATGAAATGGTTGTCGATCTTTGCAATGGTAATTTTAGCGGGGTCCGTCTTCGGCGCGACGCTGGTCCTCCAGCCGGGCTCGGAAGGTAAGGACTCCCATATTCGGGGAGGCGCCCAGTCCACCAACTACGGGACCTATAGCTATATAATGCTTGACTGGATGCCCGCCCAACCGAACCGGGGTCTCGTCGAGTTCAACCTCAGCACGATTTCCGGCGCGACGATCAATTCCGCGTACATTGACCTCTACAGCCAGTACAACAGCCCAAACGACTCCTTCGGCATTTACCGGATAACCGCCTCCTGGGGCGAGATGACCGTAACGTGGAACAACCAGCCGGCGCACTTCGCGACGGCCTATGCCGAAGTGAACGTTCCGGGTCCGGGCTGGTACAAGTTCAACGTCAAGACTTTGGTCCAGCAGTGGGCGAGCGGGACGTACGTTAACTACGGCTTCAAACTGATTAAGAAAGCGGAATCGGGGACGTACCCGTTTTTCTGCTCGAGCGACAACACCACCTCGGGCTGGCGGCCTAAAATCACCGTGGACTATGTGTTTTCCGGAATAGCCCCCACGTCCATGGGTAAAGTCAAGGCGCTCTTCCGCTAAAACGACGTTTTCCCGCTAAGCCGGCCTTCGGGCGGGCTTTTCAATTTTCACCGTTGGGCATGTTATTCGGCGGGGCGTGGGAAGGATGTGGGTAGGTTAATATAATCGAGATTGCCGCCAAGGGTGCGAGCCGGGCCGAGAAGAAGCTTAGTTTTTCGACTAATCTGCGCCACGGCGGCCTTGATTTCCCCGCCGTCTCGATATATAATATTTTAACCGCCAAAAATCTTAAAGGAGGATATTAATATGAGGATATTGGTAACGTTTCTGGCGGTACTCTCCTGCGCGCCGGCTTTCGCCGCGGAGCTCGTGCTGCAGCCCGGCGCCGAAGGCAAAGACGCGATGGTGAACATCCTGGAGCCTTCGGTTAACTTCGGGAACTACGCTTATGTGATGGTCAATTTCGGGCCCGCGACGGAAGTGCGCGGGTTGGCGGAGTTCGAGGGGTTATCTGCGATCGCCGGTGCGACGGTCAATGCGGCCTATCTCGACCTGTGGATTGACCGCACCAACGGGACGGATTACGATTTCGGCGTATACCGCATCGCCGCGTCGTGGCAAGAGGCCGCCGTAACCTGGCAGAACCAGCCCGCGCATATCGCTACCCCGTACGACAAAATCCGCGTCTCGGGGGAGGCCGGCGGCCCGTATACCTGGAATATTAAAAACCTCGTCCAGGAATGGGCGAGCGGGACCTACGTGAACTACGGCTTGATGGTGAAGCGCGTCGACATGGAGTACCCGACGAATTGGCCGTATTTCTGCTCGAGCGACCACGGCAACGCGTCGTATCGGCCGCGGCTGAGAGTTGACTACGTTCCCCCCGCCGTATCGCCGACGTCCATGGGTAAAATTAAAACGCTCTTTAGATAACGGTGATCGTTAGAAATGGAAGGCCGGCCTTCGGGCCGGCTCTTTTTTTTAATCCACCGTCGCGGGGTGATAAGGATATTATCGTTGACGCCGCGGCCCGCGGTTGTTAATTTATATGGAAAGAGAACGGCGTTATAATCGCATTTACGCAATGGCCCAAGCTGGTAGCGAACGCAATTTGCGGTACGTCGTAGTGGCGGCGGCGGCGACGGCCGCGGCCGCGGCCCTTTACGTCGCCGCGGCTCGAGTCCCTTGGCTGGGCGGGTTTTTCGATATGCTGGGCGACGAGGCGCGGCCGGGGGTGTCTTATTTCTACGCCCGCGGCGACGCGCCGGGCGAGCCGGGCCTATGGCTTAAGTACGCGTTGTGTTTCGCGGCGCCGGCGTTGCTATGGGCCGCGGCGTTGGCTCGAGTTGCGCCCGGCGTGGCCCTTCGCGTCGCCGGCCTGTTTGCCCAACGCTGGTTCGTTTATTTAGTCGTGGCGTTGTCGACGATAGCCGTAGCGTACGTGGCCGTGGCGGCGTTCGGCGATAACCCCCTGACGCCGGTAGAATCGGCCTCCATTTTCCAGAGCAAAATTTTCTGCCGGGGTAAATTAGCCGCGCCGGCGCCGCCCACCGAGGGGGACCTGGCGTCCGCGTTTTTCCGCTCACAAAATGAAGTAATCCGCTTCGGCCGGTGGTTTTCGGTGGTGCCGCCGCTTCACCCGGCGTTGTTGTGTCTGGGCGCGTTGTCGGGGTGGCCGAAGCTTATCCCGGCGGTGGCGGCGGCGGTTGCGTTGCTCGCCGTTTATTTTATAGGCCGGCGGGCGCTCGGCTTTTTCGGCGGCGCGCTGGCCGCGGCGTTGGCGGCGACGTCGCCCGCGTTCATATTTACGCAGGCCTCGTACCTTCCGGGGGCCACGTTCATCTGCTTTTTCGCGCTGGCGGCGTGGGCGTGTCTGGCGGCGGCGGAGACGCCCGCCCGGAAGGCCGCGGCGGCGTTGGGCGTCGCCGCGGGGGCGACGTTCCTGGTTTCGGAATACAACGCGGTATACCTCGCCGTGCCGTTCGGTTGGTACCTGTGGCGCCGGACGCGCGGCCGGGGCGGCGATTGGCGGTGGTGGTTGGCCGCGGGGGCGGCGCCCTTCGTCGCGGCGTGGTTGTTTTACAATTGGCGCCAAACCGGCAACCTCTTCCTGCCGCCGCGGTTTTTTTCGGACGTCGCTTTTTTCGGCATCGGCGGCGGTTACGCGTTGCGGGACGCGCTGTCGTCGAGCGGCCGCAACCTGGTCGTTTTGTCGGCGGACGCGTTCGGCTGGCCGCTCCTTTGCCTGGTCCCGGCGATATGGCGGTTATTTTGGAAACCGCGGCCCGACGATTTCGAGAAAGCCCTGTACGGCGCGATAGTATTATCGACCTTGGCGCGTTTGCCGCTGAGGGAAGGGGGCGTCGCGTACGGCGCGACGTCGTACTACGCGTCCTGGTTCTGCCTGGTATTTATAACCGCCCGGTTTTTTGTTATACTAAGTGCCAAGGCGCAGCGTAAGTTCAGGGAAGCCGGCGAGGGTCTGGCGGCGTTCGCTCTTGCGGCGTTGGTGACGATAAATCTCGCGGCGTATTTGCCGCGCGCCGCTTCTTATTACGCGGCCAGGGTGGATGCCGCGGCGTCGGCGTGGACGGACCCGACGCGCCGGCGGGTCGCGGCGTCGATCCTCCATAAAGCGGTGGTGATAGTAAAACCCCGCGACGCTTGTTTGGCGTCTATGCCCGGGTCGCCTTTCCTTGACGACCGCGTGGTGTTCGCGCGCGACAACGGCCAGCGCAATTACGAACTTGGCAATATATTCCCGGGACGAGATTTCTATGAACTGGATTATCGGGAATTCGAGGCTACCGGCCGCGCTAACCCTTTGAGCGTCATCAAGAAACGGTGAGATATCCCGGTAGGAGGCACCGATGAGGACCGTAACCCTGCTGACGGCGGCGTTGGTTTTGGTCGCGACGGCGACGGCGGCCTGGGCCGCCAAGACCGTTCCCGATTTCAGACTATACAACGTAGACGGCAATCAGGTAACGTTCGAAGAGCTCGCGGCTAAGTATGAGCTTATGGTTTTCGTCTTTTGGGCCACCGAGTGCGTCCCGTGTAAAGACGAGCTGGTGGAGATAAACAAGTTCGCCGGCGATTACGAGGGGTTCGGCGTCGTGGCCGTATCGACGGACAGCGCCCGCACCTCCTCCCAGGTGAAGCCTTATTTCAAGGGCCAGGGTTTCAAGTTCGACACGCTGCTCGACGTGGACGGCGAGTTGGTAAAGGCCCTCGGCATCCCGGGCAATCCCTACGAGCTGCTCGTCACCGCCCGGGGCGAGGTTATATGGGAACACAGCGGCTACCGCAAGGGCGACGAGAAGAAGTTGCGACAAGAGGTGGAGAAATATTTCGCCGAACGGGAGCCCGAGGCGGGCCCGGGACCTAACGACGTTACGGAGGAGGGTTAAATATTGTTTAAGGGAACCTGCGCTTTTGTCTTGGCGGCCGCGGCGGGCGCCGGCGCCGTCGGCGTGACCGATTGGCTTTCCGTCAACGGCGCCAACGAAGCGGTTTACCTGCGCCAGCGCGAAGACGGCCACCGCTGGACGTGGGACATCCTCCAGACGGAAGTATGGGCGTGGCGGTTCGCCGCCGGGGTCGAGGCCGAGTTCGATCACCCCCGCCGGCCGGTTTTTGAAACGAAAGAACTCGATATCGAGGGAGACGAATTAATCCAGCGTTACGCCCGCTACCGCGACGACCGCTTCGACCTTCGCGCGGGTGACTACGACAAGACGTTGGGCAAAGGTTTGACGCTGCGCTCGTACGAGGACCGCGACTTCGACGTACACCAGCGGCTCGACGGCGGCCTGGCGGACGCGTGCGTCGCGTTCGGCGGCCGCGAATGGGGCGACGTTACCGCGTTATGGGGCCGTAATAAATATATCGAGGAAAAGCAACAAGATTTCGACAGGGTGGCCGGCGGCCAAGTCACAATCAGGCCCGTAGATTTCTTCTACGTGACCGGTTCCGGGGTAAAGGCCGACGTGGTGGAAAACGTGGAGACGGCGGGCCGAAAGACGGGCGAGAATACGCTCTACGCCGGCGGCCTGGGCGGCGGGTGGCAGTATTTCGACGGCTACGGCGAGTACGCCGTCCGCGACGGTTACGACGTCGCGTTGCGGGAAGACGTGAGAGGCGACGGTTTTTACGGCATCGTCACCGGTTATTTGCCGCGCTCGAGCGTTTCGTTCCAATACAAGCTATACGATAATCTCGCCTACCGCTACAACAACCCGCCCCCCGTCTCGGTGGACGAAAACATGTTGACCGGCCCGGGTAGCCTGACCCCTAGCGAGTGGGGTTACTACGCCCAGGTTTCCGCCAACCCGGTGCGCGACGTCAGGGTGCGGGGCGGCTACAGCTACGCCGACGACCAAGTCGGCGAGCAAGATGTGAAGACGGGAGAGATCGAGCAGTACCTCGCCAACGTCCGTTACGATCTGCCTTGGCCCGTCGTCGTCGAAGGCCAATACGAGCAGTTGGGTAAATTACAAATTATGGGCGAGGACGTATTCGGCGACATCAGGCGCATGCCGTCGCTGACGGTGAGCTGGACGCCCTGGGACGACCATTCGTTTTCCACCGGGTTTGAACGGGAAGAGAAGACCGATTATACGGCCGGGGACCGGATATTCATTTACAATCGCGCCGAGGCCGGTTACACGTATTCTTCTTGGCTCGGGTTGAACGTCAGTTACGAGGATACGGACCAGCGGGCGCAGGAGTTGGTTAGGCCGGGAAAGGAACCCCCGAAGGACCCGGACGTATATCGATACAAAAATAATTGGCTGTGGGGCGAGGTTCGATTATCATGGTATAACGAAGTCTTGCAGAATCACGTCTTGACTATAGGTTACGGCTCGCGGCGGGGAGGCCGCGTATGCTCGAGCGGCGTGTGTAGGATAGAGGCGCCGTTCACCGGCCTTAAGATATCGCTCGAGAGCTCGTTCTGAGAGGATGCGTTCGAGGTGAAAGCGGCGTGGCGCTACGTCCTGGCCGCGAGTCTGGCGTTCGCGGCAGCCTCGTGTAAAAAGGACGTAGCCGAGAAGCCGCCGGCCGCGGAGGGCCCGGCGGAGAAAGCGCTGGTTAAAGCTCCCAACGTTGCCGGTGCTTTTTACCCCGGCGACGCCGAGGCTTTGGCGGCCGCGGTGCGAGGCCGGTTGGCGGAGGGGGAACCGGCGTTGTCTTCGGCTAGCGTCGTCGCGATAATGACGCCGCATGCCGGCTACGAGTATTCGGGCGGCGTCGCCGCGACGGCCTTTCGCCAACTCACGGGGCGCCGCCCGGCGACGGTGGTGTTGCTCGGCCCCAGCCACTACTGCGGCTCGCCGGGCATAGCCGCCGGCACGTACGACGGTTACGAGACGCCGCTGGGCGTGGCGCGGGTCGACGCTGAACTCGTGGCCGACGTCGCGACGCGGTGCGCCGACGTCGCGTATAGCGACGCGCCGTTCGCCAAGGAACACTGCCTCGAGGTCCAGTTGCCGTTCGTCCAAACGCTGTTTCCGGAAGCCCGCGTGGCGCCTTTTATTTTCTGCCGCCATGACGCCGCGGCGGCGGCGAGTTTCGGTAAAGCGTTGGCTGAAGTCATAGCCGCCAAAGGGGCGGACGTCTTAGTCGTGACCACCTGCGACCTGAGCCACTATCACCCCTACGACGAGGCGGTGCGGCTCGACCGGGCGTTTCTCGCGACGCTCGAGGAGTTTGACGAGGCCGCGATCTTCGCGGGCCAGGAGACGGGGCGGTTCGAGATCGACGCGCCCGGGGCGGTGGCGGCGACGCTGCGGTGCGCGAAAGAATTGGGCGCGACGAAAGCCGTCGCCCTCGAATACAAGAACTCGGGCGACGTGACGGGCGACGCGAGCGGCGGCGTCGTAGGGTACGTCGCCGCGGCGATAGTCAAGTAGCGGCGCGGTTATGGCGGACGAGCGAAGCGGATATATACACGGCGTAATAATTAAACCGCTCCGGCTTGCGCGGGACGAGCGGGGTTGGCTAACGGAGATTCTGCGCGCCGACGACCCGCTTTTCCAGAAGTTTGGCCAGGTATACGTCACCGTCGCCCGGGCGGGCGTCGTGAAGGCTTGGCACTCCCACCGCGTCCAAACGGACCACCTCGCGGTCGTAGCCGGCGAAGCGCGCATAGCCCTCTACGACGACCGCGACGGCTCGCCCACGCGGGGGAACGTCGTCGACGTCGTCGCCGGCGAGCGCGACCCGGTCCTTATAATCATACCGCCGGGGGTCTACCACGGCTTCAAATCCACCGGCGACGCCCCGGCCTACGTCGTGAACGTGCCGACCGAGCTCTACAACTACGACGAGCCGGATGAGCTGCGGAGGCCGTACGACGACCCGGCCATACCGTACGATTGGGGCGACGTCGACCCGGCGAGCGGGTAAAAGTCGGCGCGGCC
Organism: uncultured bacterium; assembly: GCA_964563535.1. GTDB lineage: Bacteria > RBG-13-66-14 > B26-G2 > WVWN01 > WVWN01 > WVWN01. The sequence continues at coordinate 8,612 of CAZLXP010000038.1, forward strand.
GCGGCGCGGCCGCACCTCGGAATTATTTCAAATAAGGTCGGTTCAAATCGATGAAGGGCGTCATTACCGCGGGTGGGACCGGCTCGAGGCTCCTGCCCATAACGAAAATTACCAACAAGCACCTCTTGCCGTTATACGACAAGCCGATGATTTATTATCCGCTCACGACGCTCGTGCAGGCCGGGATCGAGGACATAATGGTGATAACCGGGGGCGAGTTCGCGGGGGACTTCTTGCGCCTTTTGGGCAACGGCGCCGAGTTCGGCCTTAAACGCCTCCATTACGCGTACCAGGAGGGGTCGGGCGGCATCGCCGCCGCGCTCGCGCTGGCGGAGGATTTCGCCGACGGCGAACCGGTGGCGGTTATTTTGGGCGATACTATAATCGAGGGGAACGTCAACCGCTCGCTGGCGGCCTTCGCCGAAACGGGGCGGGGCGCCAAGATATTTCTTAAGCAGGTGGAAGACCCCCGGCGGTTCGGCGTGGCGGGCGTCGACGGCGACCGCGTGACGAGGATAATCGAGAAACCGGAGACGCCGCCGACCGACCTCGCCGTGATCGGCATATATCTCTACGACGCGCGGGTCTTCGACGTCATAAAAAGCCTCAGGCCCTCCGCCCGGGGCGAGCTCGAGATAACGGACGTCAACAATCAATACATCGCGTGGGGAGAGATGACGTTCGCCGTGTTGCAGGGTTGGTGGACCGACGCCGGGACCTTTCCGTCGCTCCTCCGAGCGTCCAACCTCGTCGCCGAGACCGGCGCCAATAAAGACGAGCCGACTAATTAACGGCTCGGCGATATTTGACGAAGAAGAAGTTATACGGAATTTTGGTGTTGGCGGCCGTCGCCGCGGCGGTGGCGGCGGGGCTTTACCTGGCGCTTAATATAAAAACGGTTAAGATCACGTCGGACCTAAGCTGTCGCGTCATGTTCGGCAAGATGGCGGACGGCGAAGCGGAGCGGGTTTTAAACGCGGCCGACCGAGAGCTTATGCCGGCGCGTAAGTACCCGTTCGCCCGCGACGCGTACCGCGCCGTGGTCGATTATCACGCGGGGGAGTGCCGCGACGAAGCGCTCTTGGGCGTCGCGAAGACGTACCTGGCGGAAGGCAAACGGGCCGAGGCGTACCCTTGGCTCGCCCGCGTCGTGAAAGAGTACCGACGCGGTTCGGTCGTCGAGGAGCACAAGTTGGACGCGGTGGTGGGCGGCGAGTTGGAGGCGGCGCTGGCCAAACCGCCGCTCGACTACCGCTGGGCGGTTAGTTGTCTCGGCCTGTTGGTTGACGCCGAGAGCCCCGACGCGGCCAAGTGGCGCCAAAAATTCAAAGACATCGTCGAGACGCCGTTCGACCTTGCGGCGGTTTATACATACGAGAAGGAGTTGACCTACGTCGTTCGCGATACGGCCGGCCGCGACGCCCGTAAGACCGCGCTGTTTTACGCGCGGGAGGAAATTCCGGGGAAGCTGGTCGAGCGGTTTAAGGGACGCGTCAATTTCGGCGACGCCGTGCCGGATGACAGGCTCGCCGCTTTCGCCGAAGGGCGCGTCGTCTACGTCGACAAACTCGAGGCGGTAAAGAAGACGGGCTTGGACGAGCAAGCCAAGGTAAGGCTCGAGAGAAGCCGCGAGGGACTCGGCTTGGGCGAACTCCCCGCGGAGTGGGCAGATGCGTTCTTGGCCGGGGCTGAGGATACGGGTTGGGTCGCGTCGGCGTCGGTCGTAGGGCAATTGAAAGACGTCACCATCGCCGAAGCCTTGGCATACGCCGGCGTCGACCCGTTGACCGGCAAGTCGTCGGCGGCCGGGGGCGAACGGGCGCCGTAGGCGCCGCCCGATAATTTTATTTGGCCGCGAAAAAGAGAGATATATTAGTAGGAACGTCGGGGTATTCCTATCAGGATTGGAAAGGCCCGTTCTATCCTGCCGACATTAGCGACCGCGACATGCTCGCCTTCTACGCGCGGCGTTTCCCCGCGGTCGAAATCAACTTCACGTATTACCGGCTGCCGGCGGCGCGCACCATGGCGGCGATCGCGCGCAAGGCACCCGCGCTGAGTTACGCCGTAAAGCTCACGGGCGACATCACGCACGAGGGCAAGTTGACGAAGGAGCTGGCGGCCGATTACCGCCGCGGCGTCCAGCCGATGGCGGACGCGGGCGTCCTGGGATGTTTGCTGGCGCAGTTTCCGTGGCGATTTAAGTATACGCCCGCGGCGGTTGCGTTCTTAAAGCGGATCGCCGGTTACTTCGGCGACCTGAACGTCGTGGCCGAGTTTCGCAACGACTCCTGGGTGGACGACGAGGCGTACGAACATTTGTCGAAAATGGACGTCGGGTTTTGCAACGTCGACGAGCCGCGGCTCAAGGGGTTGATGCCGGCGACGGCGGTGGCGACCTCGGCGGTGGGGTACTTCCGCTTCCACGGCCGCAACGCGAAGAAGTGGTGGCAGCACGAAGACGCGGCCGAAC
>CAZLXP010000038.1:11094-22258 GCA_964563535.1 uncultured bacterium
TATACGCAACAAGAGCTGGAGGATTGGGTGCCGCGGATAAAGGACGTCGCCGCCAAGGCCAAAAAAACGTACGTGTTCATGAATAACCACCCGCTGGGCCAGGCGGCGACCAACGCCGAAATGATGATGGATCTGCTGGGGGTAAAGTTCGAGCCGCCGGGCGATGCGTCGCTCTTCTAAGCGGAAATTATTCGCGGCGCTCGCGTTGGTCGCGGCGATAGTTACGGCCGCGGCGTTGGTAGCATCGCGGAGCGGCCGCGAGTTTCGGCGGTCGGCCCTCTTCGGGGTCCTAGGTGCGTATGACGTCGTGGACGGCGATACGATTAAGGTAGTGGGGGTAGGCACCGTCCGGTATATAGGCGTGGACGCTCCGGAACGTGACGAGCCTTTTTACGACGAGGCGCGGCGTTATAATGTCGAACTTTTATCGGACGGGAAATTGTCGCTTGCCTACGGCCGCGGCCTATACGACCGTTACGGCCGGACGCTGGCGTACGTATACGTCCGTGACGAGGCGGGACGGTTGCGCTTCGTAAACGAGGAGCTCGTTCGCGCCGGTTGGGCGACGACGTTAGAGATCCCGCCCAATACTGAATTCGCGGCGACCTTCCGCCGGGCCGAGGAGGAAGCGCGCCGGGCGGGCCGCGGCGTATGGGCCCGCGGCCGCGGGGAGAACTAACTAATGACTAAGATACTGGTGACCGGCGGCGCCGGCTTTATCGGTTCTAATTTTGTATTATACGCGTTGGAGCGTTGGCCCGACGCCGAAATCGTCGTCCTGGATAAATTGACGTATGCCGGGAATCTGGAGAACCTCAAAGCGGTTCGCGACGCCCCTCGTTTTACGTTTATTAAGGGCGACATCGCCGACGAAGACGTGGTTCGGCGGGCGATGGCCGGCTGCGACGCGGCCATGAACTTCGCCGCCGAGACCCACGTCGACCGCTCCATCCTCTTCCCCAAGGAATTCGTCTGGACCGACGTCGTCGGGACGTTTACGCTGCTTGAGGCGGCGCGCGACCTGGGGGTTAAAAAATTCGTCCAGGTTTCGACCGACGAGGTTTACGGGTCGGTTGACGAAGGGGCGTTCGACGAGCTTGCGGCCCTCAACCCCTCGAGCCCGTATTCGGCGTCGAAAGCGGGCGGCGACCTCCTCGCGCTCGCCTACGCCAAGACTTTCGACGCGCCGGTATTGGTGGCGCGCTCGACCAACAATTACGGCCCGTACCAGTACCCCGAAAAATTTATACCGTTATTTATCACCAACGCCCTTGACGGCAGGCCGTTGCCGGTTTACGGGGACGGCCGCCAGGTCCGCGATTGGCTGCACGTCCGCGACAACTGCGAGGCGCTGGCGCTTTTGCTCGAGAGGGGCGAGGCGGGCACCGTCTACAACGTCGCCGGCGATTGCGAGCTCGAGAATATAGACGTAGCGCGGCGCATTTTAAAAGCCCTCGGGAAGGCCGAAAGTTTAATAACGTACGTCAAAGACCGCCCCGCCCACGACCGCCGTTACGCGTTGAGTTGCGAGCGCGTTAAGGCCTTGGGGTGGAAAGCGGAAACGCCGTTCGACGCCGGCCTGGCGGAAACGGTACGTTGGTACGTCGAACACGAAGATTGGTGGCGCCCTTTGAAAGGACCATCTTTCGACGAATATTATAGACGCCAGTACGGCGGCCTTTAGGACGATGAAAGTTTTAGTGACCGGCCATCGAGGTATTTTGGGGCGGGCGCTTATGGCCGAGCTCGGGCGCCGCGGCGCCGACGCGGTAGGCGTCGACGTCGCGGAGATGGACGTTACCGACGCCGGCCGCGTTAACGCCGTCGTGGCGCGCGAAAAACCCGCCGCGGTTATTAACTGCGCCGCGTTTACCGACGTCGACGGGTGCGAGAGTCACCGGGAGTTGTGTTTCGCGGTCAATGCCCGCGGCGCGGGAAACGTCGCCGCGGCGGCGGCCCAAGCGGGCGCGCGGGTCTTGCACCTAAGTACGGATTACGTATTCGACGGCGCCGCGCGGGCCCCTTACGGCGAGGACGCCGAGCCTCGGCCCCTCTCGGCGTACGGCCTAAGTAAGCTCGAGGGAGAAAGGCGCGTCGCCGCGACGGCGACGGAATACGTCGTCGTCCGGACCGCCTGGCTCTTCGGCGTCGGCGGCGTCAGCTTCGTTTCTAAAGTGCTCGCCCGGGCCAAGGACGGCGAAACGCTGGCCGTCGTCAACGACCAATTCGGCTCGCCCACGTACGCGGGACACTTGGCGGAGGCGTTGACTAATTTGCTCGACGTTGGATTTCGGGGCGTCGTCCACGTCGCCGGCGCGGGGGTCGCGAGTTGGTACGACGTAGCCGCCGCGATACTGAACATTGCCGGGATAAACGCGCCGTTAAAGGCCGTTGCGTCGAGCGCGCTCGACTTGGCCGCGCCGCGTCCGTCTTATGCGGCGCTCGATACGTCTCGGTATACGCGTTTAACGGGACGCGTGATGCCGCCGTGGCGGGACGGCCTCGCGGCGTATTTGCGTGAAATTAAGGAAGTGACTAAGAGTGCCGGTTAGGCCGGAAGACGCGGACCGCTTCGCGCCCGAGAGAGCTTATTTAGTAGGCGTCGACCGAGGCAAGGCCGCCGTGGTTACGCCGGAGGAGTCTTTGGCCGAATTGGGGAATCTGGTGCGGGCCGTGGGCGGGGAAGTCGTAGGCGGCGTCATCCAACGGCGAAATAAAACCGACGCCGCGCTCTTGATAGGCCGCGGCAAGGCCGCCGGCATCGCGGCTGAGGTTAAAGAGATGGAGGCCAGCCTAGTCGTCTTCGACGAACCCCTGACGCCGGCGCAACAGCGAAACCTGGAGGAGGAATTGGACGTCCGCGTCGTCGACCGGCCGACGGTGATTCTGGACATATTCGCGCGACGGGCTCGGACGAACGAGGGAAGGCTGCAAGTCGAGTTGGCTCAGCTCGAGCACGAACTTCCCCGGCTGCGCGGTTGGGGCGGCGAGCTGAGCCGGACCGCGGGGGGCATAGGGACACGCGGCCCGGGCGAAACCAAACTGGAGATCGACCGGCGCCGCGTAATGAAGAGGATATCCACGTTGAAACGTAAGATCAAAGATATCGCGCGCCGCCGGTCGCTGGAGAGGGCTGGGCGGGCCGCTTTGCCCTTGGCGGCCATCGTAGGATACACTAATTCCGGGAAAACGACGCTTCTCAACCGCCTCGCCGGCGCGGATGCGTACGCGGCGGACGTACCGTTCGCCACCCTCGACCCGTTCGTCAAGCGGGCGCGCCTCCCGTCGGGGCGAATCGTCTTGTTGGCGGACACCGTCGGCTTCATATCGAATCTCCCGCCCGACCTCATAACCGCGTTCCGCGCCACGATGGAGGAAATAAGGTTGGCCGATTTGGTAATCGTCGTGCGGGACGCGACCGCGGCGGATATAGAGGGGCAGGCCGAGGTCGTAGAGGGACTTTTGGCGGAATTGGGCGCGCGGGAAAAACGCCGCGTCGACGTTTTCAACAAAATCGACCTGGTTGCCGGCTTCGACGTCGGCCGCTACCGCGAGCTGGGATTCGACAGGCCGATCGCCATCTCGGCGGCCACGGGCGAGGGCTGTGAGCTGTTGCTCGAGGTGTTAGAAGAGCTCTTGGCGCGGGAGGGCGTCAGGATAGTGGCGGAGCTTTCGCCCGGGCCGCTTTTGGCCGAGGTATACGAGCGGGGCCGGGTATTGGCGCGCGATTACCGCGACGGCCGCGTTCGGGTCGTGGCCGACGTATCGGCGGAACTTGCCCGGCGGTTGGAACCGTACGCGCCCGCCGACGAGGGCGCATCATAATGGCGGCGACGGACGAATACGAAGCGACCATCGGCCTCGAGGTCCACGTCCAATTGAAGACGCGGACGAAGCTTTATTGCGGTTGCGCCAATGAGTTCGGGGCGCCGCCTAATACGTTGACCTGCCCGGTTTGCTTGGGCCTGCCGGGGTCGCTGCCCGTCATAAACGGCGAGGCGCTGAGGTTGGGTTTCAGGGCGGCTCGGGCCGTCAAGTGCACGATTCCGGATGTGGTATCTTTCGACCGTAAAAATTATTTTTACCCCGACCTGCCGAAAGGTTTCCAGATAAGCCAACATTTCGGCGCGTTGGGTTTTGACGGCGAGGTCGAATATTGGAGCGACGAAGGCTTCGGCGTAATAGCCGTCGAGCGCGTGCACCTCGAGGAAGATACGGCCAAAGCGGTCCACGCCGAAGCTTACGTGCGGCCGGGGGAAACGCTGCTCGATTTCAACCGCGCCGGCGTCCCCTTGATGGAGGTCGTTTCCCGGCCGGTCATCGAGTCGGCGACCCAGGCGCGGCGGTATATCGTGGCCTTGCGCCAAACGCTCGTCGAGGCGGGGGTCTCGGACTGCGACCTCGAGAAAGGCGCCTTCCGCATCGATACTAATATTTCGGTTAAAAGAAAAGACCGACCGACGCTCGGCGAACAAGTGGAGATCAAAAACCTGAACTCGCTCAAGGCCATGGAGGCCGCCCTCGAGTACGAGTTCGAGCGACAGCTGGAAATTCTAAAGGGGGGAGGAGAGGTCAAGCGCGTCACGTTGCATTACGACGACGCGACGGCTGAGACGGTGCCGACCCGCATTAAGGAGTTGCGGGCGGATTACCGCTATTTCGGGGAACCCGACTTGCCGCCGGTACGAGTGCCCTCCTCCTATATCGACGACTTAGGCGAGGGAATAGGCCCGGGGCCCGGGGCGCGCATGCGCGAGCTGTTGGAGCGTTACGGGGCCACGGTGGCGGAAGCCGAGATGCTGGCTTTCACGCGCGGCTATTACGATTTTTTGAAGGCGGCCGCGGCGGCGTACGGCGCCGGCCCGCGCGCCGTCGTCAACTGGCTCGTGGGTGACGTCACCCGGGAGCTCAAGGAGCGCGGCGAGCAACTGAGCGACACCCCGTTGAAGCCGGCCGCGCTCGCGGCTTTGCTCCGCCTCCTCGACGCCGGGGACGTCAACGTCCCGGCGGCGCGCGAAGTCCTCGCGGAGTTGATGAGTTCGGGGGGCGAGCCGGCGGCGATTTTGGAGGCGAAGGGATTGGCTCAGATCTCGGACGCCGCGGATATAGAAAAGCTCGTCCGCGAAGCGGCGGCCGCGAACCCGAAGGCCGTCGCGGATATTAAGAGCGGAAAAGAAAAGGCCCGCCGGGCCTTGGTGGGGTACGTCATGAAGAAGACGGGCGGGCGCGCCAACCCGAAAGTCGTGAACGAGCTTATCGCGAAGGTGCTGGCCGGACCGTAAAGCGCCTTAGTCCGTTTCTTTTTTCATCTTCATAATGAGCCATAATTTCTCTTTGGTGTGAACCAATACGTACGACCCTTTGAGTTTTTTACCCTGAAGATTAATCACGAGTTTATAATCCTTCCGGTCGACGAGCTGGTATAAGCCGCGGTCCCATATCGAGACCGTCCCGGCGCCGTAAACTCCTTCCTCGATTTCACCCTCGAAATCTATGTACGCTAAGTCGTGGTCTTCGACCTGGACGGCGAGGCGCCTTTCGCCGGGTTTAGTCGAGATCCCCTTGGGAACGGCCCACGATTTTAAAACGTCGTCCAACTCGAGCCGGAAGTCGTAGTGGTGCGTGCGGGCGGCGTGTTCTTGCACGACGAACCGGGCCGTAACGTCCCTTTTCTTTTCCTCCGTCATTTACGCTTTACCCCCGAAGAGCTCGAGTCGGTTGGGTTCTTTATTGACCCCCGCGCCGCCGCGGTACCTGCGGCCGCCGGCCCGGCCGCCGGCGACGTAAACGCGGTCGCGGTCGCCGACGACGACGATGGCGGCGGGGCCTTCCACCGGACAAGCATATTCGCAAATGCCGCAGCCGACGCACCGGTCGGCGATTACGTGGGGCTTTAAGCGACCGCGTCCTCTCGATTCTATGGCCTTGGGCGCGGTGGGACACATTTCCTCGCATACGTTGCAGTCTTCGTTTTTAGCCCAGGGGAGGCAGCGCGTCCGGTCCAGGAGGGCGAGGCCGATTACCTCTTTTTTCTTTTGGGCTTCCGTCAGCAGCCTGAGGGCGTCGGTGGGGCATACCTGCGTGCAGAGGGTGCAGCGATACTCGCAGTATCCTTTGCGGGGCAGCAGCCGCGGCGTCCACAGGCCTGTCAAACCCGCCTCGAAGTGCGTCGGTACCAGCCCCTGGGTAAGGCATACCTTTATGCACTCGCCGCAACGTACGCACCGGGCCAGGAAGTCCGTTTCTTCTCGGGCGCCGGGCGGCCGCACGAGAAACAGATCTCTTTGAACGCGGCCGTCGGTTGCGAGGACCGCGGGCGCCGCGGCCAGGCTCGCGCCCGCGGCGATGAAAAAATCGCGGCGGGAGATGGCCGGGGCCCAGGTGGTCGGGTTGTCGGCAGGCCGCGTGCGGCCGAAGCCGAAGGAGACCGCGCCCCGCCGGCAGGCGCTAAGGCAATCCATACATAGGGTGCACTCCGCCTGGGCGGTGGTCTCGCCGCAGCCGCCGATGGCGCCCATCCGGCACGCGTCGCGGCACCTTTTGCATTCGGCGCATTCCACCCCGACTACGCGCCGGCCGAACGGCGACCCCCACCCGACGACGGCGAGGAGTGCGCCCGTCGGGCAGACGTAGCGGCAATAGAAGCGACGCCGGGCGAGGCCAAGTAGTATCAAAACCGCCAAGGTCGCGGTGACGAGAATGTGGCCGCCGAAGAGGGCAACGTTTTCGGCGACGAAGCGTTGCCTTAAGGCCGCGGCCGTTCCCTCCCACGCCGGTACCCTGTAAGCTGCCGCCGTGACTTTATCCAGCGCCATGGCGACGTACGGGATTATCGACGCGGCGAGCGTCCGCGGGAAGAGCGAAAGGGGGTCGAACCACCCGGCGAGCTGGATGCCGAACGCGGCGAATACTAAGACCGCGACCAGCAATAATATCCGCCACCGGCGATGGCGGGGCGTTTCGCTCTCGCGCCGGCGGCGGCGAGTGGCCTTAGCTATTACGAAGTCACCGGCGTCGAGCAGGGTGCCCACGGGACATACCCAACCGCAGAAGGCGCGGCCGAGTAAGAGCGTCAACGCCACCACGATAAGGGCGGGCCAAAAGGCCGCGATGAACGCGCGGCTCGCGGCCGTCGCCGAGACCGCAAGGAGGGGCGAGAAACGGGCGATGACGTCGTACGGAACGCCGGGGCCGAGGGGGTACGTGGTAACCGCGACCAGTAGGCACGCGACCGCGAAAAATGCAACCTGGCTCAGTCGGCGGAGCCATTTCCAGGCGCCGGGCGGCATATCTAAGCCGTTAACTTGGAAACGTTCATCCGCTCGAGGTCGGCGGTGCCGAAGCCGCGCCGGCGGGCTTCTTTGACCACGCCGAGGTCGGTGGGCGCGAGGCCAAAGAGGGTCGTGGCGTAAGCTTCCGCGGCGGTGACGTCCTGGGCGACGATGAGTTTATCCAAACGTTTGACGTAACTTAAATCGCCGCCGGAAGGGCCGTTGGCGGTCATGATGCGCGTCGCGTCGATCACCGTCAACGTCGGCGTCACGGCTTGCGCCAGGTCTACCAGTTTTTGATCGATGCGCTGGTGCCAGCGGCCGCGGTTTTCCACCAGGATTCCCAATAGGTTTTTCATGCCCAACGTAAGGCGGGAGAGCGAGTGGTCCTTCGCGATGGGGACGTTGATGATAACGTCGGTGGCGAGGACGTCGGCGTAAACTTCCGCCTTCTTAACGGCGACGCCGTTGGGGATTTGGACGGTCTTGCCCAACGCCGTGTCGACGTACGAGACTTTGGCGCCCGCGTCGCGGGCCGCGTCGGCGATGCCGCTGGAATCGTAGGTGCGGCGGCAGTTGTCGCAAGGGTTGTCGTAAACCTTGACTTCCCCCGCGCCGGCGCCGAGGCAGAGCTCGACTACGGCCGCGACGACGAACGGGTTGGTGGTAGCGCCGTACTCGGGCGGGTGGTCCCAAGCGATATTCGGTTTTACCAGCACGGCGTCGCCGCTTTTGACGAATTTCCTCAGGCCACCGAGTTTATCGAAAGCGCGACTGAGCAACGTTTTATAATTCGTGCCCTCGCAAATTATCACGTCGGCGGTTTTATAAGGGGCGTACGGCCATACGGCTTCGTCGGCCGCCAGAACGCTACGTCCGACCAGGGCGATGCCGGCGGCGAGACCCGCGTCCCGGAAGAATTCGCGTCGGCTTATACCCATACTTTCGCCCTCTTGGCTGGCGATTTTGGTTGTCCGACCCGTTGGGGGGGCTGTTTATTACGTCGGCTTACTATTATATTATTATTATAGAATACTTTACCGTTTAAGTCAACTATATCCGGTGACAGGAAGCCGGTTTTTTTAGGGTGTTTGCTTGCGGCGCCGGCGGAAAAAATTCTGGAGCATAGCCGAGCATTCCTGCTCCAGGACGCCGCCGCGTACGGCGACGCGGTGGTTAAACGGCGCCGCCGGCACGTCGACGACGGAGCCGCAGCCGCCGAATTTCGGGTCCGCGGCGCCGAAGACGACGCGTTCCACGCGCGCGAGGACCGCAGCGAAAGCGCACATCGGGCAAGGCTCAAGCGTTACGTATAACGTACACCGGTCAAGACGCCAATCGGCCACGGCGCCGCTGGCCTTGCGCAAGGCCTCGAGTTCGGCGTGGGCTATGGCCTGGCCGGTGGCTTCGGTTCGGTTCCGGCCCCGGGCGATAATTTTACCGCCGGTGACGACCACGGCACCTACGGGGACTTCGCCGTCGGCCGCGGCCTCCTCGGCCGCCGCCAGCGCTTCTTTCATAAAGCGAGCGTCGTCTCCGTTTGGTTCCGTCGGCGGCGGTTTTGGTTTAGTTTTGATTATATATAAATTATATGATAACCTCGGCCGGTTATGTTGAGGAAAACTATCTTGGCCTCGTATGCCGTCGCGTACGTCGTTACCGTATACGGGGCCGAAGAAGTCCCGTATTATTACGAACTCGAGCCGCCGGCTGAGGAGCGCTACGCCGGCGCCGAGACCCTCAGCGGCGGCGGGTACGTCGCCGTCTTCGCGCGGCAGTTTCCCGGGACGGCTCGCGTGCTCGACGGGGACATCCTGCGCAGCCGAGGTTACCTGTGGCTCGGCCAGGTTTTGGCGGAGGAGGCCGGCATTTGCGTGGAGTATGTCCCCGGGCGGGCGGGCCCGACGATGACGCCGCGTTTTCGCGGCGCGACGGGGCGCGAAGTTTTGCTCCTCGTAGACGGCGTGCCGGTCAACGACCTCGCCGGTGGTTGGGCCGATTTGGAAGTCTTTCCGATCGAGGCGATTGCGCGGGTAGAGGTTATAAGCGGTCCGACGTCGTTCCGCTTCGGCGACCGGGCGGTAGCGGGAGTCGTCAACGTCGAAACGATGAAGGGGCCGCGCGAGTCGGCGCGCGCGGTACTCTCGGCCTCCGACGGCTCTTTCGATACCGAGAGGTATCGCTTCAACTTCGGTATGACGGCGCGCGGTGTCGACCTCTTCGCGAGCGGCAACCGCGTTCTCGCTTTGGAGCCGAACTCCCGCGACCGGGGCGCTTACGGCAACGTTGACGGCCGCGTAGCGCGGCGATGGAGCGACGCGGCTGAGCTCGACTTGGTTTACGGCCACTTTAACGGTTACGGGAGTTTCTCGCACCCCTGGAGTTGGGAAGAGGTCGGGGAGAGGGAGTCCCAACCCAGAGCGCCCGGTTTCCAGGAAAATTGGGGCGACCGACTCCGGTTGGCCGGCCGGCGGCGGTGGGGCGGGGGGGATCTACGGACGTCCGCTTACTACGCGTCGACGAAGAGCTGGTCGCACGACGCCGAGGAGCGGCGGCTGTACCAAACGCGCGCTTACGAAGGGCGGGGCGACGTTTCGTATACGGCGCCGCACGCGGGCAACGGCGCGCTAACGTTCGAGGCCGCCGGCGGGCTGCGCGCCGACGCCGACCGCGGCGAAAAGGCGGCGTTGGCCTCGGCCCGGGCGTTGGAGGAATTACAACCCGGGGGCGGCGTATATCTCGCCGCGGGGGCCGGTTACGACGCGTTGGCCGGCGCGGGCGGCGCGTTGAGCCCGCGGCTGGCGGCGTCGACGCTTTTGGGCGGCGGCTTAAAGGCGTACGGTTCTTTTAGCGGCGGCGTGCGGTTCCCGGCGGCGGCGGAGTTGGGCCGGCGGGAGGAGGTAACGCGGGAACTCGGCTACGAGGCCGGCGCCCGGTTTTACAGGAAGGGCGTTGCCGAGGGCGGCGCGGCGTATTTCTCCAGTCGGGGCAAGGACGTCTACCTCGACGGCGAGGGCGTCTGGGCCGGCGTGCTGAGACGCCGCGGCGTCGAGGTGTCGGGGGAGGGCGCGCTGCCGCCGTGGTTCGATTGGGGCGCGAGTTATTGCCTTACCGACGCCCGCCGGGACGGCGACGAAGAGGTAGGGTTCGTGCCCCGGCATCGGGCTTTCGGCAAGTTGGGATACCAGGAGGGTTTCCTGAAGGATGATTTAAGGGTCCGCGCCGAAGCGCGGGTAGAATATACCGGCGCCCGGCGCAACGTCGCTCCCGAGCCGCCGGGATACGTCGTCGAGCCGTACCCCTATTTCAAGATCCCGTACAAGACCGAACTCCCGGCGTACTGGCAGCTGGGGGCGCACTTTTCGGTCGCGGTAGTATCGTTTCAAGTATACTGTAATCTCGAAAACATAAACCGCGCGCGGGAATACGTCATAAGGCCCGGCTACTCGGTCCCGCGGCGGATGCGCGCGTACATCGGTTTCAACTGGACGCTATACGACTGAGCGGAGGCAAGAGAGATGAGATGGGCGGCGATATGGCTTTCTTTTTTAACGTTGCTGTACGTCGTTAACTTGGTCGGCGACTTCATACAGGCGCGGCGCGTCCGGGCGCTCGAGGAACGGATAAAAAAGTTAGAGCAAGCGGCCGGCTAGTCGTCGCGCTCAGCATTAAAAATGAAAAAGCGGCCGTAAGGCCGCTTTTTTATTCGAACTTTACGAGGTGCTTCAGGCCCGGCGCGCCGCGCGCGAGTACGTCCGGGAGCTCGTCGAGGGAATGTACTTCCTCGATAAGCGGCGTCGGGTCGACGCGGCCTTCGCGGAGCAATTTCAACGCCGGCGCGAACGGCCCGCAGCGATTGCCGACGACCGTAACCTCGTTGACGACCGCCGGCG
>CAZLXP010000039.1:0-21841 GCA_964563535.1 uncultured bacterium
CGCGGATGGACGGGTAACCGTCGATGGCGTGCCTCGGGTCCATCAAGGCGTGGTTGCACCGGGGGCAGTGGACCTGAATCGGAAAAATCCGTTGGTCTCCCTCGACCTCCAACTTGTCCAAACCGACGCGTGTCTTCGCGACGATGCCTTCCACGTCGGAGGGCGCGACGTGGCGGAAATAATGGCCGTCCACGACGACCACCGGCCCCAACGCGCAAGCGCCGAGGCAGTTGACGGTCTCGAGAGTGAACTCGCGGTCGGCGGTGGTTTGGCCGCCGCTGACGCCCAGCTCCCGTTCCCACTCCTTGGCTACCGCCGGGCCGCCGCGGACGTGGCACGCCGTCCCCAGGCAAACGGACGCGAGGTGCTTGCCGCGGGGTTTTAAGCTGAACGCCCGATAGAAAGTCGCGATGGCGTATACGTCCACGAGCGAAACGCCGGCGCTCTCGGCGACGACCTCCAGCGCGCGGTGAGGAAGATAGCCGTATTTCGCCTGAATCTCCTCCAACATCGCGATCACCGCGCCGCGCCGGCCGCCGTATTTATCCACCACCTCGAGCAAGCTGGGCGTCTCGTAGCTCTCGTAGACATCGCACTCCCACATCGCGACGTCGGGGTTCCTCAGACGGAGGGCGCACGTCGGCGCGTGGATGCACGTCGAACATATCCCCCGATACGCGGCGACGCCAAGCCGCCCGTCCGCCCCCACGCCCGATGTCCCGGTAGGTTGCATGGTATTCCTCAATCTTTCTTATTGTCGCGGCCCCAACGGGGCGCGCGCCCGACCGGCGTGCGCAACCGCTATTGGTATTCCTCGCAGTGCCAGACGCCGGCTTCGGGTTTGGGATACAGACACTCGTCGCGTTTTTCGCAATTCCGACAAAGCCCCGGGTACGCGGCGGCGTCGAACTCGCCCCGGTGCGATCTGGCGGGCGCGGGCACGACCTGCGAAAGGCCGCCGTTGATATCCGTCCCGCTCATGTGGACGTAATCGTCGTAGTTCTCGCACTCCCAGATCGCGCAGGCCGGGTTCCGGAGGCGGTGGGCGCAGTCGCCCGCGCAATTGCAGGTGGAGCAAATGCCGAGGTAATCGCCGGCGCGCTCCACGGCCCTCCGCTCCGCCCCTTTCCGCCCGAATACGGTCTTTGCTCGCGGCATCGTTTTCTCCTTTGGCTTAGTTTAAAACCGACGTTTACGACATTTATATGAGCAAAGGCCGTGCCAAGGACATCATTCGGCTCAAGGCCGCCGTGGCCTCGTACGCTAAGCCTATATAAATCAACGTCTTAGGGAATAGAAAAAGAGCCGCGAACAACCGCGGCCCGGCGCCAAAGTACCTCCGCATAGTTGGGAAGGTGGGGCGAATACGCCCGGCGGGGTGATTTTCCCCAGCGGCTGGGAAGGTTAAGGGCTTTTGTCCTCGAGCTTTTTCAGCTTCTCGCGCAGCGTCTTTCGGTCGATCCCCAGGACCTTCGCGGCCCGCGTCTTGTTGCCGTCGACGGCGGCTAAAACGTTTGATACGTGTTCGCCCTCCACTTCCGCCAGCGTGCGCTCGAGGCCCACGCCGCCGCCGGGGTGGAACCTCATGAGCGCCGGCAGGTCGGGGACGTCGATCACCTCCGCCTCCGTCATCGCGACGAAGCGCTGGATAACGTTCTCCAGTTCGCGGACGTTGCCGGGCCAGTTGTATTCGCGGAAGACGCCGATAACCTTATCGGAAAGGCGCGGCGCCTTTTTCCCCAATTCCTCCGAATATTTAACGACGAAGAAGTTCGTCAGCGCCAGGATGTCGTCCCCGCGCTCGCGGAGCGGCGGGATGTCGATGGTAATGACGGCCAGGCGGTAATAGAGGTCCTCCCGGAAGGTCTTCTTCTTTACCAAACTGAGCGGGTCCTTGTTCGTGGCGGCCAGCACGCGCACGTTCACCTGTTGGGAGCGCCGCGAGCCGACCATAAAGACCTCCTTGTCCTGGAGGACGCGGAGGAGTTTCACCTGCAT
Source organism: uncultured bacterium (assembly GCA_964563535.1). Classification (GTDB taxonomy): domain Bacteria; phylum RBG-13-66-14; class B26-G2; order WVWN01; family WVWN01; genus WVWN01. The sequence continues at coordinate 1,999 of CAZLXP010000039.1, forward strand.
CGCCAGGCTGGTCTCGCTGATCTCGTCGAGGAAGATCGAACCGCCGTCGGCGGTCTGGAAGAAGCCGGCGCGCGTTTCCCACGCGCCGGTGAAGGCCCCCTTCACGTGGCCGAAAAGCTCGCTCTCCAAAAGTTCCTCGGGGACGGCGCCGCAATTAACCGGCACAAAAGGGGCCGAGGCGCGCGGGCTGGCGTAGTGAATCGCCCGGGCGACGAGCTCCTTGCCGGTCCCGCTCTCCCCGGTGATGAGGACGGTGGCGTTGGCGGCCGCGGCCTTCTCGATCGCGCCGAAGACGCCCCGCATTGCCTCCGAGGTGCCGATGAGGCCGTGGCGCGAAACCGCCTCCGACGCGTCGCGGCGTTGTACTTTGCGCCGGGACTCGAGCTTAGCCAGCGTACGGTCGACGGCGGTGAGAAGCTCCTCTTCCGTGAACGGCTTAGGGAGGTACTCCTCGGCGCCGGTCTTGACCGCCTCCACCGCGTCCGGAACGGAGGCGTACCCGGTTATCACCATCACCTCGGTGTCCGGTATGTTTTCGCGCACGTACCGTATCAAGTCGAGGCCGCCGACGCGAGGCATCTTCATGTCCGTAATGACGACGTCGACGCTCTCCTCGTCGAGGAACCGCTTGGCCTCCGGGACGCCGGGGGCCGTAAATACCCGGTACCCGCGCGAGGTTAGCTTGCGTTGGAGCGCTTCCAGCACGTCGGGGGCATCGTCCACCACCAGGACGCGCGCTTTATCCTTCGGATTCATTATCCGCCTTGGCTGCGGCCGCCGGGGAAGACGGCCCGCGGGGGAGCGGGAGTCGGACCTCGAACCGCGAACCTCGCCCGGGCGCGCTCGCGACGGCCACGGTCCCGCCGTGCGAGGTGACGATGCCGTGGACCACCGGCAAGCCCAGCCCCGTCCCGCGGCCTATCTCCTTCGTCGTAAAGAACGGCAAAAATATGTTCTTTTTAACCTCCTCGGTCATCCCGACGCCGGTATCCTCGACGACGAGGGAGACGCATTCGTCGCCGGCCGTCGTGCTTATCGTCAATTTACCCCCACCCGGCATAGCCTGGACCGCATTTACCACCAGGTTGACGATGACCTGGTGGAGCTGCGCCGGGTCCGCGATTATCTTAGGTATGGGGCGCGAGAGGTTCAATACGCATTCGACGTTCTCCTTGTCGAACCGCGAGGCGAGCAGCGATATGGCCTCCTCTACCACCTCGCTGACGTCCACCGCCTGTTTGATGGTCGGCACCTCGCGGGCGAAGAAGAGGAGTTTCCGGACGACTTCGCGGGCGTGGAGCGCCGCGGCCAGGATTTTTTCAAGGTCCTCCGTCCCCTGGTAGGAGAGGCCGGGGTCCTCCTTCAACAACTCGGCGAAGCTGAGGACGCTGGCGAGAGGTTCGTTGAGCTCGTGGGCCACGCCGGCCGCGAGCAAGCCGATGGTCGCGAGGCGGTCCGCGTGGCGGAGCTGCTCCTGAAGCCGGGCGCGTTCCTCCTCCGCCCGGCGGTTCTCGAGGATCATTCCGATCTGGCGGGCGATGGCGTCGAGGAGGCTCTGCTCTTCCTGGAGGAATATCCCGGGTTCGTAGTCCAGCGCGGCCTCCTTGTACTGGACCTCGACCACCCCCCGCCTCTCGCCGTTGACGACGACGTCGGCCGACAATTTAAACGGCGTTTCCTCGAAATCCTCCGTCGTGTGCACGACGCCGTCGACGTCGACCCGGGCGACGGTTATTTCCGGATATTGCATCGCCGGGGGGAGCAACGCCACGATCCCCCGGAGGATGTCGTCCGTAGATATCCCGGGCCGGGAGGCGAGTTCGGCGATGCCGTACAGGCAGGTCATCTCTTTGACGCGCTCCCGCAACCGCCAGTGGGCCCGCCGGTCCGCGACCGCGATTCCTATGCTTTGGGCGACGCCCTCATAGAACTCCGCCTCCTGCGCCGAAAATAAACCCCGCCGCCGCGACTTGAACAACAAAAGGCCCACGTCCTCCTCCCCCACGGCGAAGGGGGCGACCATCCACGAACGGTACTCGCCGCCGAGGGTATACGCCGCACCGCCCGAGCCGAGGTCCACGATCGACGTCTGCGCGGCGTCGCCGGTCCAAAAGGTGCCGTTCTTCGTGAAATAAGGCCGGCCGGGATCGAACCGCCCCCGGATAACCTCCCGGCACAACCTCTCCGCGGGCGCCGCGCCGCCGGAACAGGGGATCACCTTCCCCCCCTCCGCCGCGACGCCGTCAATGGCGCCGAACCTGAAATTATAATCCGGCCCCGCCGTCGTCTCGGAAAAATAATTGAAGTCGCTGTCCCGCAGCCGAAACTCGACGGCGTCGCACCCGGAGGCGTCGACGAGGAGCCTGGAAACCTCCCGCAAAAAGTCGCCCCGCGGCGTCCCGCGATTGCCGTAGCGCAGGATCCGGTTGGACAGGTCGTAGTAATCCTCGGCCGACAAGCGGCCTCGAGCCGCGGCCGCGCCCCTATCCGTCCTTCTCCGGTTCACCTTTGGGGAACCACCTCTACGTAAAATAGCCGGGCCGTCGCCACCGGCAAGATATAAATTAAAAAACCGGCGGAGGAAAGTCAAGGAAATCCCCACCGGCCGCGTTTATTAAAACGATTTCGGCGCCCCTACCCCTCGTTTCCGCCTAACGCCCCGGGCCTTAGGCGTCATATTCGACTCGACGCCGGAGATTGTAACATACTTGAGTATAAAATTCCCCAGAAAAAGGAATCCCATAGGTGGGCCTTTACCCGGCCATTAAACCCCATTCCATTGGTAGCGTTATCCGCCCGAGGCCTTCGCCGGCGAAAGAAACGGCAGCGGGGCGCCCGGCTTTTTTGCGTTGACGGCCTCGGTCGCCTGTAATAACATCCGTCAAATCACCTCCGGCGCCGTTTCTATATCGTCGGGCGCTTTTACGCCGCTGTAACAATACGGCGGCGATCTACGTATTAAAAATCAACAAGTCGAGCCCGAAAGGAAACGGCATGAAAACCGTTGGCTTATCGGTTGCACTAATTATAGTTTGTAGCGCGGCCGTACGCGCCGCCGACGCGACAACGATGGAGGCGGCCCGGGTCGCGACGCCCCCCGTCATCGACGGCGTCCTGGAAGAAATGTGGTTTACTTCCGAACCGGCCCGGGACTTCGGCCAATTCCGGCCCGCTTTAAGTTCCGCCCCCGACGCGCCCACCGAGGTATACGTGCTCTACGACGACCGCGCGCTCTACGTCGGCTGGGTATGCCACGAGCCGGAAACCGGGCGCCTCGTCGCGAGCGCTACCGTGCGCGACATGTTCCTCAACAACGACGACAGCATCGACCTGTTGCTCGATTCGACCAACAGCGGAAAAGATTGTTACGACTTCATGGTCAACTGCCGCGGGACCCGCTTCGACGGGACCGTAACGCAGGACGGCGAAGACAGCGGCTCGGAGTACGATAGCTATTGGGAAGCTACAACGACCGTAGGCGCCGACGCTTGGTATTGCGAAATGGCCATCCCTTGGACATCCTTTCGCTACGACCGCAAGGCCGGTTCCTTCGGCGTCAACTTCCTGCGCTTCCGCAAACCCGTCTACGAGGAGAGCTACTGGGTATGCGCGGGGACTAACCCCAACCGCGTATCCGGCTTCGGCCGCATGGAGGGCCTCGAGAACCTCCCGCCGCCGAAACCCTTCAAGGTTACGCCATACGCCACGGCTCGAGCCGAGGACGCCCGGGAATCGACAGCCTGGCCCCTTCTCGAGCCGACCGACGGCTGGGAGTTCGACCCGCGCGCCGGGTTCGACGTCGAGTACCGCCCGGGCTCGAACGTAAACGCGATGGCGACCTTCCTCCCCGACTACGCCTACATCGAAGCCGACCCGGCGGAAATCAGCCTCCAGCCCACCGAGGTCTTCCTCCTCGAGAAGAGGCCGTTCTTCACCGAGAACCTCGAGCTTTTTAGCCTGCCGTTCGACCTGGTCTACACGCGGCGGTTGACCGAAATCGGCGGCGGCGTCAAGGGTTCCGGCCGGACCGGCCCCGTCACGGTGGGCGGCCTGGACGTCGTCCTCAAGGACGACGACCCGCGGTTCCCGGGGGACAACTTCGCCGTAGCGCGCGCGACGTGGGACCTCCCCGGCGGCCACACCGTCGGCGCGGGAGGCGTGGGGCGACGCCAGCTCGGCGATCTAGTGCCGGCCGTGGAACCGTACGCCGGGGGGGACGCCGCGACGTACAACAACGTCGGCCAGGCCCAGGGGCGGTTCGCCTTGCGGGGCGGGTTTTTCCTCTCCGGTTCCGGTGCTAAAAGCGCAACCGAGGGCGATGGCGGCGACGGCTATCTCTACGGCGCGACGTTCTCGTACCCGGGTTTGACCAACATCCTCAACCTAAGCTACAGACAGTTGTCGGATGATTTCCGGGCCGACGTGTCGTTTCTGCAACCGGAGGAATTGGGGGCGCGGCGGTTCGCGTTATACGGCCGCCGCGAAACCCAGGTCAACCGCGCTGGCCTCCGGTCCTTTACGCCCGAAGTCTACGGGGCCTACGACCGCGCCCTGGGCGGCGACATGGTCCTCTGGCAAGCGAACCCGTCGTTCGGCGTCGCGGCGCGGAACGATTGCACCGTCAACTTCGGATACGCCGCCGGCGTCGACCGGCGCTACGTGAACAACGGCTTGCCGGAATTCCGCAACAACTTCGCCACGGTAAGGGCGGGACGGTCGCCGGCGGCCTGGGGCGGCTTCAGCCTCGGCTACAGCCAGGGGATGTACTATGGCGAGTATTACCATAACTACGGCGGCACCTTTTCGGCGGTCCCCCGGCCGGTATGGGTCGTAGAGGCCGATGAGACCGCGTATAACCCCCGTGGCCGCGAGCGCTTCCACGTTGCCAACGTTAAAAGCACCTTGACCGTGGCCGAGGGGCTCTTCTGGCGCGTAATCCTCCAGGGCGACTCCAACGCCCGCACCGCGTTGGGGAGCACGCTGTGGGGATGGGAGTTCCGTCCCGGCAGCACGGCCTACCTGGCGTACGAGCAAAAACGCGACGCCGCCGGCCACTTCGCGCTCGTGGACCAGCTCGTCTTCCTGAAAGCGTCGTACCTGATTACGTTGTAGCTCCCGGCCGCATTTATTAAAATGATTTCGCGGCCCCTCCCCGGGGTTTCGGCTTAGCGGCCTCGGCGTTTGGCGTCGTATTTAACTCGATGCCCGGGCCTGAGGGCGGGCGGCGCGTCCGCTTCGTGTAACAGAGCGTCGTTCATAACCCCTTCCGTAGGCCGAACCGCAGCCGTAAAAAAGACGGCCCCTGGAACGGGCGTGCGAGGGCCGGGCGCACAACCGTGCGCGCCTACCTAAACGGCGCCTTCGCGCGGCGGCGTCTTGGGGAAGAAGAACGCTTTCCTGCGGCCTACCCGCGTCGATACGAGCGGGTCCTTTACTAAACCCTGCCATATAAAACCAGGCCCTCGGGCGCGCCATCCCCCCCGGAAAAACCGGTAAAGGCTTTTATAATATGTCGCGGTGGGCCGGTTGAGTATGCCGACCACGGTCTTAAGCAAGTTCTCCATTTGGGCGCGGCCTATGTGAGGGTGGCGCCACACCAGGTGTTGGCCGTCGAAACGACGACACGTGCGTTCAAAGATGCCGTACCTGGCGTCGATTTCATCCCAAAGGGGCGTGCGCGGAAATGGCGTAACCACGTTGACGGTATGGATGTCGAACCCCGCCCGCTTGAGGACGAGGGCGTCCCGGACGGTGTCGTCGGCGGTCATGTTCGCGAAGCCGATCATGTAAGCGGCCAGGCGTAACAGGCCGCTTTTTTCGCCGCTTAGGCGTACGAACGCCGAGACTTCCTCCACCGTCTGCCTTTTGGCTACCGCGTCGAGGGCCTCCTGGTTCATAGATTCCAACCCGATATGAACGAACCGCAACCCCCGTTCGTACCATTCGTCCAGGTGGCGCAGGACCGTCGCCGCCCGCGACTGACAATACCAGCGAAACTTATATCGGGCGAGAAGCTGCGTGAGGCGGTCGTAGAACGCGGGTCGGGCCCCGAAGAATTCGTCGATGACGAAGACGTAATTAAGGCCGAGTTGTCTGTAATAACGCAGGAGGCGGTCTATGCTTTCGACGTTGAAGTGGAAACGGTTTTTATCGAATATCGGCGTCTGGCAAAACGTACACTTATAAGGGCAGCCGCGTTGGGTATAAAGCACGCCGAACGAGAAATGTCGTAGATTCCCGGGGATGGTGCGAACGCAACCGATTACGGGGGGAACGTGAACGTCGGCCTCGCCGACGCCGTAACCGAACGCCTGCGCTATTTCGTTTTCGCCCGGGCCGATGACGACGCGGTCCACGATTCGCGGGACGCGGGAGTCGAGGGCGCCGTAATTCCCGGCCCACGTCTCGCCGACGCCCTGACGCCGCGCCCCCTCGGCCATCTTTTCTATCTCGTCTATTTCGTTTTGATAGAAACTAAAACCGACCACGTCCCACCCTTCTTTTAATTTCGCGACGTACTCGCGCCAAGTCGGATACTCTATTATCTCGACCTCGGGGACGTTTTGTTTGATAAAACGTAGGCCCGGGCTAGAGTCGCGGCGCATGCTGAAGCGGGGGCCCCCTCGCGTAACGGAACCCAACGAGTCGTTGACGTCGCCCGCGAATCGTCGGCAGACCGTGGACAGAAGGACCTTCGGCTTAGTCGAACCCGGTTTCATAACGGCAGCGCCTCCGCTCGGGTCATTGCCGCGCGGCGCGGACCTGGCCTACGCCCTTTTCGTGAGAACAGTCACATATCCCGGCTGCGGGTCGAAGTAGAAACTCTTCCGGGATATTTCCAGGTCCGTCCCCTGTATCAGCTCGGCGACCCGCCGGTGACTGAGCCAGTTGACGTGTATCTTGTAACCCATAAGGGGGTTCCGGTAGAAGAACCACGCGTTCCTCATCGTCCCCATACCCCGCCACAGCTCGCAGGGATAGTATAGAACGACCTCGCCGCCGGGCCGGAGGATGCGCTCCAGCTCGCGAAAAAGCGCCGGGAGGTCCGTGACGTGCTCGATGGTATGACTCGAGACGACCTTCGTGAAATACTCGTCGGGAAAGTCGGTCTTGCGGCCGTCCATTACGCGCAGGCCTTCCACCGCCGAAGCGCGCACCACTTCGGCGTTGACGTCTATGCCGACGACTTTCCGACAGAACGGCCGCAGATACGATACCAGCTCCCCCCTGTAACAGCCGACGTCGAGGACGACGTCGTTCGGCGTCAGGCGCAATTCCTCCTTGAGTTTGTTCCTGACTCGTTCCCGCCTGCCAAAGGGTTCCCAGACCCCGGACATGTCGCACCGGAAAACGGCGGAGTCGTACCGTACGGCCGTTCCCCGCCATACGGGGCCGTCGCCGTCTTCGCCCCGCCTGCGCGACCAATCGACCATCCTCGCACCGCAGTAATTCAGCAAGCCCGGGAACCAGCCGTACCTTACGGCGACCTCGCGGCAACGTTCGCCGGGACGGGTGTTCGAGAACCACCATAAAACCGCCACATCGACCCAGTTGCGCGGGTCGAAACCTTTTTGGGTGACGACGTAGCACGAGTAGGTGCACCCGCGGCACTCGCGGCGGTAGCTAAAATCCGTTTCCCTCAGTTTTTTCCTGAAATCGGCCTCCAAGATGTTCAGCGGCGTTCGCGACGGCTGGGCCTTACAAATCCGGAAATCGCCGTTGGGCTCGACGTCGAAGAACATGCGCCCCGCCCGGCACCCCCAATCGAAAGCATCGGCTCCGCATCGGCCTTCCAATTCCTGTTCGTAGAATTCAAGACGAAGAAGCGTGGGCGATTGGCACCGGCGCAGATAGTCTGGAACTTCTTCCTCTTCCGTCGCCGCGGGCAACTCGCCGGCACTTACGTTGACCGGATTCAACCATACCAACGCGTTGGGGAATTCCGTCGCGCAGTAGGAGACGACGTCTTCGACCTGCTCGCAATCGGCCTGGGCCACGGCGACGTTCAGCGTAAGCCGCTTCCTCGGCGGCAGATTGTCGTTCAGATAGCGGATCGTCTCCAACGTCCTCGAGCCGACGCGGCTGAAGGGCGCGTCGTTGCCCCGCACGCCGTCCAGGGAAATGGCGATCTCTTTAACGCCGGAATCGAGTAGTTCCGCGTACCGCGCGCGAGGCATCGTACCGTTGGACGTAACTCTCGTGTATAAACCTTTGTAGGCGGCATAGGTTAGTATCGTCGCGACGTCCGGGCGCGACAGCGGCTCGCCTCCCCCCGAGACGCTCAGCACCGCGACGCCGAGGCGGTCGAGAACGTCGACGACTTGTTTCATGCCCTCCGTGTCCAATTCCTCGAGCCGCCCGCCCCGGGCGCGGCGGGACCGGCGCCGGCGGTCGCCCCGGTGCGTGACCGTAAGATGGGCAAAATACGGACGGTCCCGGAATACTACGTTCCGAAACGTACGGAGTACAAATTTGGCCGACATCTTAGACCTCCCGGGCCTTTTGGCCTACGCGCTCCCGGCCGCCAACTCCTCCTAAAATAGGGGTTTAAGCCCGCCATTTATCACCACCGCTTCCTCCTCCTTCAGCGGCGCGCTCGCCCTTGCGGCCCCCGTTCGCAGGTACGCCGGCCGCGCATTTTATTAAAAACCTAACAATGTCACCTCTATTTTTAAAGCGACGCCCCCGGAATCCGGCGGGGCGAGGCGCAATACGCCCTTATCCAACGCGTTGTTTATATCGGCGGCCCACGCGTATGGCGCGGCGCTCGTTAACGGAGGGTATGTATTAAAAACCTAACACCGTAAACTCGACCTTTAACCCTACGGCTTCGGTATCGGCCGGCCTTCGCGCAATTGCCCGGCCGTTATATGACCGTAGGCGCGCCGCCGAGGGGCACCTTGCGAGCTAAACTTCTATAAAAATAAAAATAAGGAGCGGCCGGAGAGAATAAAAAAAACCCGCCCGACCCTTAAGGCCAACGGGGGTAATAGGACGCCATACCCGCGGCGGTAACTGCGAACGGCGCAACCAGACCTTTTCACGGCGTCACCGCCATATTATTATGTGTTACCTGCCCCGGAGAACAACCGCCCGCCAAAATCAAATCCGCATCCCGTGACCCATTTTTAAACAAGTTCGTTTCATTGTCAAGTAAAAAAGTCTTAAGGGCGACTATTTTAGTCGTATATAAAATCGAATCTGATTTAAACGAGACCCGGTCACGGACGCGGCGGCGCCCCGCGACCGTTTAAAACGCCTCGCGCGGCCTGCCGCCGCGGCAGCGGCCTGAAGTTCAAGAGACGTTACGGTATTAATTAAGGTGTAAATACTTAATTTCTACAAACGAACGCTGCCGCGGCGAGCACCGCGAGAACACTTAGCATCGTCGCCGCCTTGTACATATCTTTATCCTACTTACGTTTAATGGCCTTCTTAGCCACGCTATCGACGAATAATGTTATTAATATTATGGCGCCCCGTCCTTGACTTAGGTCAAAAAAATTTTTTCGTATGCGGGGGCGGCGCGCAGATTCCCGGCACCATATGCCCGCATTCCCGGATAGGGGTTTAAACGTCTACAGAACGCTAAAGAGAGCGACGGCCTCGCGCCGTCAACGGGAACGAAACGCATCCGGGCGTTCGCCTTTTCGTTCCGCGGGGCCGCAAGGCCGATGCAGGTCAACGCCCGTTGAGCGAAAAACGGCAAACCGCCCGGCTTCACTTTCCCGGGCGTCTTTACAAAAGAGGTTATAAACGATTTTATGCCGTAGGGGCAGGGTCGTTGCGGCCTACGCCGACGAACTTCTCCCTCTCCTCGGCCTCGACGGTCGCCGTCACCTCGGACGGGGTCCGGCCGCGCCGGAGCAGGTCCGCCATAGTCTTCATAGGCCGCTCGGTATGGCGGAAAAAGGTTTTGAGCCCCGCGCAGAGCCAGTTCAAACCCGGCTCGCCGTCGGAGGTCGTCAGAACGCGGTTCTTGGGGCACTCGCCGAAACAGGCGAAGAGGTATTCGCACTCACGGCAGTAGCGGGGCAGCGTCTCGGACTTCGCCCGGCCGAAAGCCTGTTGCTTAGCGGAGCCCACGAGCTCGGCGACCGGCTTCTCCCGGATATTCCCCAGGTAGTACCCGGGCTCGACGAAGTAGTCGCAGGAGTAGAGGTCGCCGTTGTGCTCCAGCGCCGCGCTATCGCCGCAGCTCGGGCGGAAGATGCACAGCGTAGAGTAACCGCGCAGCCGGGACGCCAGCACGCCGTCGAACGGTTGGACGACCATCTCCCCCACGTCCCGCCTCAGCCACTCGTCGAAGACTTCGACGAGGAAGCGGCCGTACTGCTCCGGCTGCACGGACCGGTCCGTGAGGCGCGTCCCTTCCTGGTAGCCCGAGTCGTTATCCCGCTCGACGAGGGGGATGAACTGGATGTGTCGCGTCCCCAGCTCGTCGCGGAAAAACCGGTAAACTTCCAACGGGCGGCGGCTGTTGACGGCGTTGACGGCGCAGAGGACGTTGAACGCGACGCCCTGCTTCCGCATCATCCGCGCCGCGCCGACGACCTGGTCGAAAACGGACCCGCCGGCCTTGTCGTGGCGATAGGCGTCGTGCAGCTCGCGAGGACCGTCGAGGCCAAGGCTTACGAGGAAGTTATTTTCGCGGAGAAACGCACACCAGTCCTCGTCGAGGAGGACGCCGTTAGTCTGCAGCGCATTCTCGACGGCCATACCCGGGCGGAGGTACTTTTGCTGAACCGCCATCGCCCGCCGGAAGAACTCCAGCCCCATCAGCGTCGGCTCGCCCCCCTGCCACGCGATAGTAACCGCCGGGCCGCGCTGGCCCTCGATCGTTTGGCGGATATATTTCTCCATCACCTCGTCCGACATTCGGAAACTGCTGCCCGGGTAGAGGTCCGCTTTCTTGAGGAAGTAGCAGTAATCGCACTCGAGGTTGCAGAGGGCGCCCGCGGGCTTGGCCACGACACGGAACGCGTCGCAGGGCCGGGTTTTGCTGTTTCGGGGGGTCGTGTTTGCACCACTAATCATAGCCGCACTCGCTGCCGGAGCTCGCGTTGACGGAACCCGTTAACCCCTTCCGACGAATTAATGGTTTTTTACGGGCGGGGACTCAAAAGAGCCCCCGCCCTTTTAGGAGGGGATGAGGGTTAGCTTTCGTGCTCAACTTTTATAATCATCCAACCGAAGCCGTCGTTACCCGGCGACGGCGCCGCGTTCCGCGCCGGTTGCCGATGCGACGCCAATCCCAGGCCGGCGCCGCCCCGGGCGATGACGCCGCCGGCGGCCGTCCCCAAATCCACGCCGCCGGTCCCCACCCACAAACCCGTGCCGGTAAAGTTCGTCGGCGCCAGGACGCGGAGGTAGGCGCCAAGGCCGACGCGCTTGGACAGGTGCACCCTGGCGCGGTTTACGTTGTCATAGCAGAAATCCACGTCGAAAAGGCGCCTCGTCACGCCGCGGAACTCCCGGGCCGCCCGCGCCCAACGGTGGACGTACTGGCCTACGTTCACGGCGTTACCTCCTTGTCCATACCCAGCGCTTCGCGCACGGCCCGGAGGATTACCTCTTCGTCCAGCGGTTTCGTAAGAAAAGCCCGCGCCCCCGCTCGCCGGGCCCGGGCCTCCACTTCCTCGTCCGCGTACGCCGTTATGAAGATGACGGGGACTTCCGAACCGGCGTCCGCCAGCTGTCGCTGAAGCGCCAGGCCGCCGAACCCGGGCATCCGAACGTCGAGGACCAGACAACTACGCGCGTCGCGGCGACGGTAGCTCAAGAAGTCGTCCGCCGACGAGAAGGTCTCGACGTTGAACCCCGCCGACTCGAGCAACCGCTTTAACGACCGCCGGATGGAATAGTCGTCGTCCACGACGAACACCATAGCGTCGCCCGCGGTCACGCCGTCACCTCTGCGATTTCTGCAACCATCGTTATGTCGCCTCCCGGCGCCGCACTCGTTCCTCTCGCCGCGGGTTCATGGAAGCGGGACAAATACGAATCGGAATCACGGCGTGAGAGTAAGAAACGGCGGACCGGGGCACAATTGGACCTTGGTCCCATACGGGTAGGACTGGGGGGAACTCGATTAATCGAGGGTCTTAGACCTCGGGGCGAGAGAGGTGAAGTTTTTCGGCCAGGCGGGCGAGCTCGGCCAGCGACGCGACCTTCATCTTTTCCATCACCCGCGCGCGGTGGACCTTGACCGTCTTTTCGCTCGTGCCCAGCTCGGCGGCGATCTGCTTGTTGGGGCGACCGGCGACGACGTGCCCCAGGACTTCGCGCTCCCGCGGGGTGAGCGAGGCGAGGCGCCCTCGCAACTCCAATAATTCGGCTTCCTCGCGCTTCCCGAGCCGGTCCCGCTCGAGCGCCCGATGGACGGCGTCGAGAAGCTGTTGCTCGTCGACCGGTTTCTCGAGGAAATCCGCGGCGCCGGCCTTCATCGCCCGAACGCTTGCGGAAACGCTGCCGTGGCCGGTGATAAAAACCACCGGGATCGCGACGCCGCTGCGGCTCAGCTCTTCCTGGAGGTCGAGGCCGCTGAGCTCGGGCATCCGCACGTCGAGGACCAAGCACGCCGGCCCCTCCGCGGGGCCGCGTTCCAAAAACTCCCGCCCGGAGGCGAAGGCCTCTACGGCGAGCCCCACCGATTGGAACAGCCGGCCTAGGCTCCCGCGGACCGAGGGGTCGTCGTCGACGACGAAAACGGTGGCCTTGCCTTCCTTCATTTTGCCCCGCCTTCGGCGACGGGCAGCGTTACGTAGAACGTCGCGCCCCGGTCGGCATTGTTCTCGGCCCAAATGCGGCCGCCGTGGCGTTCGACGATCGAACGGTTGATCGCGAGGCCCATACCCAGGCCCTCCTCCTTGGTCGTATAGAAGGGCTCGAAAAGGAGGTTCGCATGGGCGACGTCGACGCCCGGGCCGGAATCGCGCACCGCCACCAGGACGTTTTTGCCGCGCTGGTCGGAAGTCCGGACCACGATTTCGCAAAACCCCCGCTCGCCTTCGCCCATAACCTCTAAGCCGTTGAGCAACAGGTTCAAAACCACCTGCTGGAGCTGAACGCGATTTCCCCACACCGGCGGGAGGTCCGCGGCCAGCTCGAGGTTAATGGCAATGTCCCTGGCGAGGGCTTCGCCGCGCGTCAGGGCCGCGACCTGGCGGACGACGTCGTTGGCGTCGACGAGAGCGTAATCCGATTCCCCGCCCTTGAGCAGCGTCCGCGTGGCCTTGATGACGTCGGCGGCCCGCTTGTCGTCGTCGACGATGTCGGCCAGCGAGGCGCGCACTTCCTCGATGTCCGGAGGTTGTGCCGCCATCAAGCGCAGCGCCGCCTGGGCGTTGCTCAGAATGGCCGCCAGCGGTTGCGTAAGCTCGTGCGCCAACGACGCGGCCAACTCCCCCATGGCCGCGACCCGGGCCGAGTGGAGGAGCTGCTGGCGCAGCCGCGCGGCCTCGACGGCGGTTTGCCGCCGCACCGTGACGTCGCGGTTGCTGGCCCGGACCCCCAAAAACCTGCCGCCGCCAGCCGTAACGGGCCGGCAGACGTGCTCGAGCCACCGCACGTCGCCGTCGCGCCTCCGGATGCGGAATTGGATTTCATGTATGCCGGGCGTCCCCTCCGCCTCCCGCCGGTGGGCTTCCCACATCTCGCGGTCTTCGGGTAAAACCAACTCCCCCATCAAGTCCGGGTCGTCGACGAACGCCTCCGGCTTATAACCGGAGATCCGTTCGCACGAAGGGGAGACGTACAACAGGCGCCCGTCCGCGCTCCTCCAATATTCCCAGTCGTACGTAAAATCGGCTACGGTGCGGTAACGGAACTCGGCTTCTCGCAACTCCGTGACGTCGTGGACCGTGCCGATCATGCGAATCGGCTTGCCGTCGCCGTCGAACGTAACTTCGCCCCGTTCGTGGACGACTCGCTCCGAGCCGTCGGGCCGCACGACGCCGTGTTCGATGCTGTACGGCACCCGGGCGTCGGCCAGGGACGCGTCGACGGCGTCCCTGACGGCCTGGCGGTCGTCGGGGTGGACGGACTCGAGGAAGGCGTCGTAGGTGGCGCCGAACTCTTGAGGGGTGAGGCCGAAGACGCGGTAGACCTCGTCGGACCACGAGAGGTCGTTGGTTACGATATTCCAATCCCAACTCCCGAGGTGAGCCAGGCGCTGCGCCTCTTGTAACGCCTCTTCGACCTGCTTGAGCTGGACCGCCGCTGCCTTGGCCTTGGCCAAACGGCGACGTAAGGTCTCGAGTTCGGCGAGAAGTTCGTCGTGGGTCTTTTGGCGGTCGTCCCCGTCCATAATATCGACGAATAAGGTAAACTTCTTATGCTATTATACGAAAAAGTGACTTGAAAGGAATATTTTTTTTCTTCTAATGATTTGACTATGACAAGGCACGCTGTTAAATATAATGAGCGGCTTTCCCGGCGAGACTCGACGACGGCACAAAGACACTGCGGGGCCGTCGGCGCCCGGTTCCGGCGGCGTGAAGAGTGAGATGCCGCCCGAGACGTCGACGTGGCCCGCTCGAGCCGGACACGCCGCTAACGCTAACGTCGCTATTAAAAACCACCTCATATTATTAAAGGCCCTCGCGGGCCCTTGGCGGGTTGGGAACGCGGCTATCTGAACAGCGCCTTGACGCGCCCCACGGACGCTGGCGCGACGGCGGGTGCGTTGGCGACGTCTACGCAGTAGACGTAGTTGTAACGGCTTACCCATAAATGGTTATTCTCATAAGTACAGTCGTAAACCCTTTGAGTAAGGCTGTCGAAGGACGCGACTACCGATCCGTTGTTTAACGTTTTGAAACCGCCATAAACGTCTGGCGGGTTAAAATTCTCTACCGAGAACCAGAAGAAGTCGCCTTGCTTAGTTATGCCGTAGGCGTTGCCGGCACGGTTTATTTTAAAAGAGGATATAGCCGAACAGGCGGCGTTTAACTTAAAAACCCATGTCTCGCCGGTTAACTCCCCGTTCGGAGAAGTAACCCAATGGTATGCACCGTCCCAATACACGCCGACCGGGCGGTGCCCACCCGGAAGAGTAACTGGGTTATGCCATAAGCGTGAACCGGCAAAGTTGAAACGCCATATTTCCCGACCCGCTTCCGGGTAGTTAACTACGACGTCGAGGCAATTTTGGCCGTTCCACGGCCGATAACAAATCCACCCGCCGGAGATTTGGCTATTGAAGCCCGTTACGAACGACGCGACGACGGACCCGTTGGAGGGGCGACAACGATACATCCTATCGTCGCCGTATTCGTGGATGACGTTGCACCATATATAGTTACCGTCCCACGCGACCCCCAGACATAAATCATACCCGGATATAAACGGGTGCGGGACGCGCCAGGAATTTACAATAGACCCGAATTCCGCGAAGGCGGGGGCCGCGGCTAAGGCGGAAACCGCAGCAACGAAAATTACTTTTCTCATAAATAACACCTCCGAAAACCCGACGTGGTAGGGTTTATTTTTTTAATGGGCTTTACGAAACGCCCCACGCGCGGGTCGTAGAACCGCGCGCCTAAAGCAACCTAATAATACCCTAGCACAATGTCTTTTATAGTTAATTCGCCATCGATATTTTTTTGAAAGAACCAGAACCGTAAAACGCGCGTTTTCAAATCCCAAGAATAGAATGTAATATACGGGTTATTAGGGTGTTCTTCATTAACTTCCCCGATGGGTAATACCCGCGTAATCGCGTAAGTTGCATCTCCACGGAGCGGGCTATTAACCTTCGCTAAGTACCGATAAACCGGTTTTCGGGAAAAAACGTGGACATCATTAAAGCAGTATATTTCGTCTGCGGGGTTTCCGAACTCGTAACCGCCCTTCATATATAAGTAATGCCAATAAAAGGTATAAACGGAAAAAACAGCTGTATCCTTTATAGCGCCAGCGCGCTTATAGCCCCCGTTACTAACGAAAAGCGACTCGATACCTGCGATAAAAATATTTTGCGCCGGCAACTCTCTGTTCGTATCTATCGCTAACGTATCTAAAAGGATATGTTTACCCGAATCGGGCCGGTTAATATCCGGCTCGTATACGGCTAATAAATTTTGTAGACTACCGCCGGAAAGTATATTGAAAAATAGGTACTCTTCTAACGCGACCGATTTATAAGCGTACCCTTCGAGGCTTATATTCGAAAGCATCCAGTTTTTATCGATTCCGTTCGGGTATTTATCATAGAAATATGGGTCTTCCTCGAACTTCTTGGAAAACCAAATATCACGGACTCTATCACCCGTAACAGCATCGGTAGTTATTTTTTCAAATCCCAACCCTTCAGATAATTCGAAAAAATCGAAACTTACGTCTAAGCCGGACGCAACCCCCACGAAAAATAGATAACTAACCGGGAATAGGCAGGAAAACCCTGTAAGCCATCTCCGCCTCGTCGCTTTTTGGCCGTTCAACCGTAAAAACATACATAACCTCTTGCCGTATTAACGTTAAAGGCTAAAGTTGGTTTTAATTACGGATACCAAAACTTGAAGAAGCTTTTAGTGCCTGCCGGATATTGCCCGCGTATAGAACCCGGATTATTAACGTATCTAGTAGCCTCGCCCGGTTCGACGGGGTACAGTAGGTAAGGCCAATAACCCGTTGCGTTGTCCCCTTTTCCGGTAGCGTAGTGGCCGATTTCGTGTAAAGCGTACCAAGCTCCGCATTTACCTATATCCTGGGCGAAATCACCCGTCTGGGTTACGCTACCGGTAAGCATCTTATAAAAATGTAAGGCGTCGTAACTCGTTCTCCCAGCGCTTTCCGAATACATTTGGGAGAAGACATCGCCCGAAATCACACTCCAATTAACGTAACAAACTTTTGTAGCTTTATCGTACCAACCCCGTTTATCCATTAGTATTTCCCCTATCCCCGTCGTATCGCCCTGACATGTACCTTTATCCCAAACCTCCAAATAGACTTCTCCGGGCCCTAAATTACCTGGATTCTCGCCTACGGTTTTGATAGCGTGCTCTTTACCTTCCCATTTTATCGCATTTCCAATTCCGCTTTCAAAAGCGGTTTTTTCTTCATCTGTTAAATCTACCCGGTAGTTAATATATACAGTATTTACGACACCACGCGCACTTTCCTCCATCTGCTTCTCTGCCCATAACTGCGCCGCCGCGGCGTTATTATATACCCATGCTTGGCGGCCGTTAATCGACGCGCCGTAGTAAATCGCATATCCGTAAAACGGGACCGGGTCGTACCGGACTCCACCAAGGTCCATACCGCCACCTCCCCCGCCCCCGCCGCCCCCATATACGGCGGATAAGCCACGTGGGCTTTACCGCTCGAGGCCACGGCGACGTCGTTCGGGCGGTCGTCACCTCCCCACTTGCCCAAGAAGGACCCGGTCGAGGTAAAATACTGGATACGCCGGTTGCCGGTGTCGGCGACGTAGACGTTGCGGTTTGGGGCCAAGGCTAGGCCGTAGGGACCGTTAAACTCGCCGTTGCCGCTTCGCGCGGAGCCCCACTCCCCGCGGAATGATCCTTTCTCGTCGAAGTACTGGACGCGGTTAAGTTCAACGTTGGCCACGTATAACCAGCGGTTGGGCGCGAAGGCCACGGATACCCGGTCGCCGGGCGTCCATTTCCCGAGGTAATCGCCGGTAGGGGTGAAATATTATACGTTGAAATTCCGCCAATCGGCGACGTAGACGTTGTCGTTCGCGGCGACGGCGAGGCGGACCGGCGAGTTGAACTCGCCGTCTCCGGTGCCGCGCCTGCCGAATTTGCCCTCGAAGAGCCAGCCTCCTCCCGCGGCCGCGGCGGCCGCGAGCGCCGCCACGAAAAGTATTATCCGTCTCATCTCTTAACCTCCGTTACCGTAAATAAAAAATCCCAGGCCGGCCTATAACCGAACCTGGGTACTATTTTACGTCGCGCGGCGCGCGAGGCGCCGTATTTAATAAACTCGTCTCTCCCGACCCGGGCATAACCTCAATATCCTACGGTAAGGCACCCGGTTACGTATACGTTCTCCCAGAGCCAATATTAAATAACGCGGCGTTTTAGTCAAGCGAAATCGTCAATGGGCCGAATAGCACTCGATCGTAAGTTACAAAGCGGCCTTGCCCTCTAACACGGGCGGAGGGCGTTATTATGTTTACGATAATGCGGATTTAGGTAGATATGTAACGCCCAACGAGCGTCTTCTACTACGGCAGAAGGTCGGGAAAAAACGTCTGCTGTTCGAGCAGACAGTAGCGTAATGTCCATGTATATGACGGAAGGTCGGAAGTAATTTCCCGGCCGCTAGCCCTCTTTCGGTTTGACCTCGCCTCCGCGTTAAGCTATAGTATTAACGGCCCCGGGGGCGTAGCGCAGGCCGGTAGCGCGTCTGCTTTGGGAGCAGAAGGCCGGAGGTTCGAGTCCTCTCGCCCCCACATCCCCTTTGACGAAAGGCGCCCCCCGCGGGCGCCTTCGGCCTATGGCGGGCATCGCCGCGGCGGCGCGGGTCACCGCTCGGCCCCGTAGCGCCGCACGGATTTCCCCTCCCTTAATTTTATCCTTGACTTTTTAACTCCAGTATATTATACTGTATACAGGTATAAGGTATAGATATGAAACGAAACGATTCTACCGCCAAGATTACTAACGAAATGCTCCTCGCCCGCCTGGCGCGGGTGGAGGGTCAGGTGCGCGGCGTCTCCAAAATGCTCCAGGATGGAAAGTACTGCGTCGACGTCATCGACCAGATCACCGCGGCGCGGCGCGCCCTCGAGAAAGTTGCGCTGCTCGTCATGCAGCGCCACATGAACAGCTGCGTGAAAACCGGTATGGTCGAGGGCCGCGGCGAGGCGCTTACCGAAGAGCTAGTCACATCCCTCGACAAGTTCCTGCGCTAAAAACCGTTTTTTTAGTCCTATTTATGAGTAAACTAATCGTAATTAACCGCGAAAAAAAAGCAACTACGCTGCAACGGGGGCGATGCGGCGGGCGAGAGGAAAAGAAAACCTCGACCACGCCTGCCCACGCCCCCCGTACGCGGCGTTTCTCGAGCCGCGCTCAACGGCTCGAGCCGATAGTACGGGCCGGTAGGGATTTTTAATTTTAATATGTCGCGCATAGTACTTTTAATACTGGCTTTGACGCCGGTCGCGAGCTGGCCTGACGTCGGGACGCCCCTTACCGCCGGGGCGTTGGCGGACGAGGTGCTGGCGGTCAATCCGATGGCCAAGGCCGCGTCGGCCGCGGCGCGTTCGGAGGAATGGAGCGCGGCCGCCGTCGGCCTGTGGCCCGACCCCATGTTCATGGCCGAGCGGATGACGGGCCCCGGCGGCGAGGCCGCGCCGGGGACAATCCTTATGCCGGGTTGGGATTTTCGCCTTAAACAGGAAATCCCCGTCTGGGGGAAAAATATTTACGACCGCCGTTCCGCGGCGGCGGGGGCGCGGGCGGCCGGCGACGAGGCCAAGGCCACGCGGTTAATGCTCGTGGAAGAGGCCAAGCACGCCTACCTCGAGCTTTATACGGCCACCAAGATGAAAGACCTAGCCGTTCGCCAGAAGCAACTGTGGGCCGATTACGAGCGCGTCGCGGCGGCGCTTTACGCGGCGGGCGCGGCGACCCAAACCGAGGTCTTACGCACCCAGGTGGAGCGGACCCGGATGACGAACCAGATCCTCAATTTCGAAACGGCGGAAGTAGCGGCCCGGGGCCGGATAAACGCGCTCCTCGGCCGGCCCGCGGGCGAGGCCCTTCCTCCGCTAGGCGAGTTGCCCGAGGTGACGATTCCCTATACGTTGGACGAATTGTACGCCAAGGCCGCGGCCCGCAATCCGGAAGTCAAAGCCGCGGAA
>CAZLXP010000040.1:0-21160 GCA_964563535.1 uncultured bacterium
AAACCCTCCTATATTTAACGCTTGGGTTCCTTCCCCCACGGCCTCCCGTCCATTTCGCGCCAATTTAACCCTAAAAAATCGGCCGCCGTCGCCGTCACGTCCTCGAGCTTCATGGGGGGCGCTTTTCCCGCCGGCACGCCGGCCCCGGCGATCAATACCATCGCCTCGAGGGTATGTTCGCCTCTCTTGGCGGCGTTGCGGTATGGCTCGAGGAGCGGCCCGGGCCCCTTTCCCTCGGTCACGACTACGTCGCGGCGCCCCTGGAATATCAGGTGGGGCAAGGCCGCGGTCGCCGGCCCCTCGTATAAATCCTCCCGCGCTTTGACCCATTCCACGGCGCCCGGAAGTTTTCCCGCGTCCGCCAACAGGGCTTTGGTGATATCTTCGGCCGCGGCCGGAAGCTCCGCCGGCGCCACCTGCCCCTCGGGTTGTTCGCCGGCGACGTTGACGGCGACGCCGCCCCAGCGCACGTATAGCGGAAAACCGTACGCCGCGGTGCGGCGCCAGTTCACGGGCAGCGGCCGGCCGGCGCCGAAAATTTTTTTAATTCCGCCGAGGACGACGTTTACCGCGTACGAGCCCAAGTCGGTCCCGACCGATAACAGGCCGGCTTTTTTCAAAAGGCGATTGACGAAGAACGCCTTATCCGGGCCCGGGCCGAAGCCGTGGTCCGAACAGGCCACGAGCGTGGCGTCCGCGCCGAAGGCTTCGTATACTTTTTCGCATGCCCGGTCCAATGCCCGGAAGTACGACGCCGCGGCCGGGGCCACTTCGTCCGGCGTCTCCCATGCGTAGACGCTGTCGTAGAAGCGGTGGAAGAGGCGGTCCGGGCCGGTGAAGACGACGACGGCGAGGTCGAAGCGTTCTTGGCGGAACGCCGCGGCGGCGACGCGCGCGCGGGACGCCGCCAGCTCCTCGAGCCGCCGGCATAACGCCGCGAGGTCGGCCGGGACCGGCGCGTCGAGGTCGTAGGCGTAGTCGGCCAGGAACTTTCGGAAGGCCGGCGGCCAGCATCCCCGGTCGCTGGCTGGCGGCGTGAGGACGCCCGTAACGACGACGCCGTTGAGGGCGCGCGCTGGAAAAGTTACCGGGAGGTTGAGTACGAAGGACCTTAGGCCGGCGTCGCCCGCGAGGTCATAAATGCGGGGCCGCAGGACGTCGGCGCTGCTGACCAACCGCCCGGGCTTGACGAAGCCGTAGTCGGCCAAGTCGCGCCGGCGGAAGTCGACGATGCCGTGTTTGCCGATGCCGACGCCGGTAGCAATCGTCGTCCAGGCCGCGGTGGAGACGGGGGGGATGGTGGAGGCCGCGGCGCCGAACGCGCCGGCGGCGACCCGGTCCGCCAAGAACGGCATAAACCCCGCGGCCACGACCCGCGCGGTGAAGTCGTAGCCGAAACCGTCCAAACCTATAAGTACGACGCGGGCCACTTTTTACGGACGGGAGGGCGGCCCGGCGGCCAACGCCGCCGCCGCGCCCGCGAGGGCGACGAAGGTCAGGCTTACGAACGGGTGGACGAAAGACATCGAGACGAACATGCGGACCGCGATACCGGCGAAGGCCGCGAGCGCGGCCAGGCCGAAGGCCGCGTCGCAGCCGGCGCTTCGCCAAAGCGTCCGGGCGGCGGCCCGAAACGCGCCCACCAACAACGCGCCCAGCGCCGCGAGGCCGACGATGCCGGTCTCGGCCCACGACAGCAAGTAGACGTTGTGGACCGGGTATTCGAGCGCCCAGGGGTTGTAAAGGCGCGCCAGCTCGAGATAATTACCTCTGCCCACGCCCAGCAAAGGGTGGTCCCTGATTATGGCGAAAGCGGTGCGCCAATCGGCCAGGCGGTACGCGGCGGAAAGTTGGTCGCCCTGGACGCCCCGCGCCAGGACCACCCCCGCCGCGGGTAATAATAGTATGACGCCGGCGGCCGTTATGGCCGCTAAGGCCCACGTTGGCGCCCCCACCGCGCGTTTCTTTAACCACGCGGCGACGACGACGACAACGAGCCCCAACGCCGCCCCGAACCAACCGCCGCGGGAGAACGTCGCGAACATCGCCCCGGCCGTAAGGATGAATATTGCCAGGTAAAGGGCGCGGCGCCGGGGCCCGACTGACGCCAGGAAATACGCCGCCGCAAACGGCAAGGTCATTTGGAAAAATTGGGAGGTCACGTTCGGCTCGAAGGTGCCGCCGCCGCGGGCCACGAGTAGCTGGGCGGCGGCGGGGCTGGCGCCGGTGAAGATGAAGCCGCCCCACCCGGGCTTTTCCCAAAGGCCGAAATTATTTTGGGTGAAAAATTCCAAGAGGCAGAGCGCGCTTTGGGCCGCGCCGGCGGCCAGCAGGCCGACCAGTACGGGCCGGGGCCCGGCCGCGGCCAACTGGCGGAAGAGTACGTATACGGCGTAAAGGCGCGCGACGTCCAGCAACGCGCAAAGGGTGGCCGCGGCCTTGGGGGCTTGGTAGAGCGAGAGGGTGACCGCGACGGCCGACGCTATTATGGCCCACGAAACGAGGTCCGGTTTAAATATGTTAGCTAAAGCCCGGCCGAACGGAGCCGGCCTTGCGCCGGTTCCTCGCGCTGCCTTCAGGTCCGCGAGGCAAACCCAGGCCAGCGCTAGCAAAATTACAAGGTCCGCCGGGTAGACGACGACGTGGTCGACGTTGACGGCGGGCAGGCCGCCGCCGCCGCCGAGGTGTTTTACGAGCGGCAGCGATAGCGCCGCCCAAAAGAATAACGGGATGAGCCACCGCCCGCGCCCGGCCCAACCGGCCTCGGTTTCCGCGGCGCCTTTAAATTTAACGTCTTTCGTTTTCACCGTTGATACTACCTTACGGTTTAGGACGTCGCGTTTGGGGCCGCGGCTAGTAACCGCGGTCGCGGCCTTTCCGCCGGGGTAAAATCCGCGGCTGTCCGGGCTACGGTAGCGGCTATCGCTATAAACGTTAGGTTCACGAGGGGATGGATGAACGACATCGATACGAACATTCGCACCGCCAGCCCGGCGAAGGCCCCCAGCGCCGCGAGGCCGAAGGCGCCGTTGGAACCGGTATTGTCCCGAAACGCCCGCGCGGCGAACCAGAACGACGTGAAAAGTAACGCCGCGAAGGCGAGGAAGCCGACGAGGCCGGTTTCGGCCCAAAATAGAAGGTAAACGTTGTGGACCGGGTATCGGAGGGTCCAAGGTTTACTTAGGCGCGCTAGTTCTACGTAATTCCCCTTGCCCACGCCTAAGAGGGGGTGGTCTTTTATCATCGCGAGGGCTGTCGACCACTCGTCGAGGCGAGTCGCGGTTCCAAGCGAATCGCCGGCGCTTTCGCGGCACGCTATCACGACGACCGCGGGCAGGAGCAGAATCACGCCCAGCGTTATCAAAGCAACGAGCGACCGCGACGGGAAGTCGACCTTCTTCCGTTTAAACCAGGCGGCTATGAATAAGACGGCGAGCGCCGTACCGCCCCCCAGCCACCCGCCCCGCGAAAAGGTCGCGAACAGCGCGAATACCGTTAGGATTAATAAAAGGAAATATTTAGCGCGGCGTTCATAAACGGTTTTCCCGGCCGCAAGGAAGAAAACGGCGCCGAACGGCAAGACGACTTGGAAAAACTGTGCCGTTACGTTAGGCCCGAAGGTGCCGCCGCACCTGGCGACTAAGACCTCCTTCCAACCGCCGATTTTCCCGGGGATTATAAATCGCGCCCACCCCGGCTCCTGCCACAGGCCGAAGTTATGTTGCGAGAAGAGTTCTACGGCGCAGAGGAGGCTTTGGGCGGCGGCGACGGTAAGTAGGCCGAACAGTGCCGGCCTTACCCCTCGTACGGCCAGGCGTCGGAAAAGGACGTATACGGCGTACATACGAGCCACGTCCAAAAGGGCGAAAGCGCCCGGCTTCCGGAAAGCGGCGGGGTATATGGAGAGTGCCGCGACCGCGCCTGCGGCCAGTATTACCCATGCTATAAGGTCCGGTTTAAATAGTTCCGCGGCGCTTTCCACGAGACCCTTGTTATCGATATAAGGGGTATTCCCGGTTCGGATATTGGAGACAAGCGCCGACGCCAGGCCGATTAATATTACGACGTCGACGGGGTAGATGATTAAGTGGTCGGCATTTATGGCCGGGAGGCCGTCGCCTTGGCCGAAATGTTTTACGACGGGCAACGATAGCGCCGTCCAGAATAATAGCGGCAGCAACCAGCGGTAGCGCCCCGTTAGCCCCGTAACCGCCGCGACCAGCGTAAAGCCGACTGTTATAAGGGCGATGCCGCCCAGCGCGGCGTGCCGCTCGAGCGCAAAAAGAACGGCTCCGGCTAGCGTAGCCGCCGCTAAAGTAATACCTATTATAACCCGGTATTTACCGCTACTCCGCGGCACGGCCTATCCGCACTTCCCTTATGAATATATCGCGGTTATAGCCGTACTTCGGGTCGAAGAAATCGTTCTCGAACGATAATCCTATTTCGTTTTCCTCCCCTCCGAAGTAAACGGCGGCCTCGTAAATATTTTCCCCCGGCACGTCGGCATAAAAAGTACGAACCGGCTCGCCGTTGACCGTGAAGGCGACGATGGGGTAGAGCCCTTTCACGCCGTAGCTTTCGGCAATTATGGCTACGGGCCTGACGCCACTCCCCAGAAATATAAAGGTGGCCGGCGTTTGGCCCAGGGCCAAGCGGCGCTTGTCAAGGAGAAAACCGCTGGTCGTCGCGAGGTCGCTTCCCACGACGTAGACTTCGTAATGTTCTCCGAGGGTGCGCCAGATTTCCCCCCGGAGGCCTTTGTATTTACCGGTTCGCAGTAGGCCGAAAGCGGCTCGGAAATTCGTGCGGTCGGCGTCCCAGAGCTTTTTATAAATGGCGGCTGCCGCCTTTTTCCGCCCCGCCCGCTCCAACGCCAACGCCTCGTAGCGCGCCGCCCGCGGCTCTGCCGGCGTTAGCGAACGGAAAGCCGACGCGGCTTTTTCGTAGCGCCCGGCCCACAGCGCCGCCCACGCTTTATCGAAAGGTCGCGTCGCCTTCGCCGCGAAGAGCTCGTAAAGCTCCTCGCGCGAGGGCGGCTTATCCCGGACGGGCGACGTCGGCGGCGGCGTGGTCGCGAGGTCGCCGTACATCGCGGCCTTCTCGTAATCGCCGCGCGCCAGGGCCGCGGCCGCCAGCGCGGCGTCAAAAGGCCGGGGCGAGGAGAAGCGGCCGCGGTCGGCGTAGATGGCCTCGAGCTCGGCCCACGGCGCGCCGCCCGCGGCCGCGGCCTTCAGGCGCGTCAATTCGGCCCGCGCGCCGCCGCCTGCGGCGACGGCGTAGCGCGCGTACCGGCCGGCGTCGTCGTAGTTGCCCCGGCCGAGCGCTTCTTCGGCCGCGCGGCCCAAAGCGAAGCTCACCCCCCCTTTTGCCGACCCAAGGGCGAGGCCGACTAGGAGCGCGATAAAAGCGCCTCGAGCCAGCTTCCCGCCCACCGGCACCGCGCCCAGCGCCGCCAACGTCGCGAGCGGCGCGAGCATTAGATTGAGCGTGGGCGGCCCGGCTAATAGTATCGCCGCGGCGGCCGCGGCGACCGCGCATATGGCGCCTAAGGCGGCGGCCCATTGCGCCGCCGTGGCCGCACGTCCGCCCGCCCGCCGCCGCAAAGACAAGAGATACGCGAAGGCGACGACCGCCCCAAGCCCCAGGAAAACGGCTACCGCGCCCCCGGCCGCCACCGGCGCGGCCACCCGCGCGAGGACCAATAGGCCGAAGGCGACGCTCGCCCCGGCCGCGTATCGCTGCAGGGGCCGTGCCGCGGCCAGCGCGACGACGGCGGCCGCGCCCCATACCAACTCGCCGTATGAAGCGAGCGCCCCGCCGGCGACCGGCAGGCCGAGCGCGATGCCCCATCGCGCGACGTTTCCCGGACGGTAACTCATGGCCGCGTTCCGAAGGTAGCATACCGCGTTGCCGGTGTCAATCGAGCGCCGGCGCGCAACCGAGATAAATTGACTTCGGCCTCGTTATGTGATATTTTTATAAGTTAATCTGACGGATGGTGGCCCCGGAATAGAGGTGGGTATCATGTCCTACAGGCTTTTGGGAACGGCGTTGTGTTTAGCGGCACTGGCCCCGGCGGCGGCGTTCGCGCAGCCGATGACGGTGGACGAAGTCGTCAAACTCCTGAATAAAAATTTTAGCGATAGCATCATTATTACCAACATCGAGGAAACGGATTCCTACTTCAGCCTCTCCACCGACGACCTCATAAAATTGAAGGGGGCCGGCGCCTCCGACGACCTGGTCCGGTATATGATAATGCGGAAGCCGGGCGGGCCGGCGCCCCCCGCGGCCGAGACGGCGGGCGAAACGACGGTCAACGTCACCGGCCGCGTCGCCGAGGAGAAACCGGCGGCGCCCCAGAAGTCGGTGGAGTTGACGGTCAAGGTCGACGGGAAATACGTCGTCACGTCGCAGGCGGACTTGAACGTGTGGTATGCCGGCTACGTCGACGGCGAGAGGGTATTCTACAAGGACCAATGGACGAGAATCTGGTCTTTCACGACGCCCGAGACCGGCGCCAGTACGACTAAGCTCATCCTGGAGCCCGGCGTTTTCTCAGTCAAGGTCCCGGCGGGGCCCCATACCCTCGCGCTGGCCTGTTGGTCCGGGCGCCAGGTCCCGACCGACGACGTCGCCAAGGCGAATATCATCTATTCCAAACAAATAACGGCGGTGGAGGAACAGCCGCTCACGGTGAACCTCGTAGGCGAAACCGACCCGACCTCCAACGATTTCGTCATCGTACGCTGAGGGCCGCTTGCGGCCGGCCGTCTTTCGCGCGATTATGAATATGGCTAAGGAAAACGCAACCCGCGAGCGGGTGCTCGTTGTCGAAGACGAGCCGAATATCCGCGAGATCATAAACTTCAACCTCGAGACTTGGGGTTTCGAGGTCGTCCAGGCCAACGACGGCGAGACGGCGCTGGCGATGGCGGAGGAGTACTCGCCGGACCTTATCTTGCTCGACTTGATGTTGCCCAAAATGGACGGCATCGAGGTGTGCCGCCGGCTCAAGGGCGGCTTCTGGACCAGCAGGATCCCCGTCATCATGTTGACCGCCAAGAAGGAAGTCAAGGACAAGGTCCGGGGGATGGAGGTCGGCGCGGACGATTACATTACGAAACCCTTCAGCCGCGAGGAGCTGGAGGCCCGGGTGAAGATGGTCCTCTCCCGGACCAAAGCGCAGCGCGAGCGAAATCCGTTGACGAGCCTGCCGGGACAGATCGCGGTCCAGGGGTACGTCGAGAAACTCCTCGCCGAGAGCCAACCCTTCACGTTGCTGTATCTCGACTTGGACAACTTCAAAGGTTTCAACGACTACTACGGCTACAAGCGCGGCGACGAGGTCATAAAGTTGTTGGCGGACGTGGTGGTGGAAGTGGTGGGGCGGAAGGGGGCGCGGGGGGATTACGTGGGCCACATCGGCGGCGACGATTTTATGGTCGTCTGCGCGTCGGAACCCGCCAAGGAGATCGCGGACAGCATCATAAGCGATTTCGAGCGTCGGGTGACGTCGCTGTTCGCGCCCGAGGACGTGGCGCGCGGTTATTTCGTTACGGTCGACCGCCAGGGCCGGACCCGTAAACAGCCATGTGAGATACCGGTGACGATCGCCGCCGTAACCAACGACAACCGTCAATACACGTCCTACGTCGCGCTAGTCGACGTCGCGACGGAAGTGAAGAAACACGGTAAGGCGACGGAAGGGTCTATCGTCAGGTTCGACCGGCGGCGCGCGTGACGGCCCGCGGCGGAGGGCAGGAATATGAGGGTCGCACCGGGCATTCTGCTTTTATCCGCCATCGCGGCGGCGGCGAGCGGCGGGCAACGCGGCGCGCCGGCCTTCACGTACCGGTTTCTAGTAGGCGAGCGGTGGGTGCGCGACGCACCGGCCGGCCTCGACCCTCGCATTAACCATAACCTTTCGTTTATCGTTGGGGCCGAGGTCGCGGTTGGCCGTTGGTTCGCCGGTTATAGTTTCTTGCACAACCCGGGTTTTGGTTACCCCCGGCATCCCGCCGCGGTCGAGGAACACGAGTTCTTCTCGGGGTTGTCGTTGACGGAGGGAAGTCGTTTCACGTGGCGACTTCGTCCGGGCGCGATTATCGCCCGCGCGAATTTCACCGAGCACGGCGTCGAACCCCTTCCGACCTTCGGAAAGTCGTCGCTCTTCGTGCGGCCCTCGGTCGCCGGCGAGGCCGTTTGGCGGGCCGGCCGTCGGGTAAATTTTGAAGGCCGCCTGCGGTACCGGCGGCGGGTCAAACCGGCGAATTGGTCGTATGCGCCGTCGTCGTTCGGCCTTAGTTGCGACTCGTGGGAAAGCATGGCCTCGGTGCGGTATACGCCGTGGCCTATAGTTTCGGCCGACGTCGCCGCGGCCGTCGTTCGCGACGGCCTGGCCCGGGGCTTCGGCTCCGGTTACGCGGGCGAGACGTACCCGCCCGCAACCGAGTTCCACGTCTACGCCGGGGGGACGTTCTATTTGGGGGCATGGGGTGCCCGCTGAGGAATATACGAACGACTGACGTTTTAACGCCATAATGACTACGGCTCTTAAATATGAAAAAAGCAAAAAAAGCAAACAAATTATTTGACCTTCAGCCTTATTATTATATCCGTTTTTGGTATTTTTGCTACGCCTTCTTTTTCGCTAGAGCCGGGGCCCGGGATTTATAATTTTTATTTGTCTCAGGGTGGTAGTTACTATTATGAGAGAGGAGGTGCGGGTTCGTATAAATTGGAAAATTCGTTTCCTTGGGAACTTAGTTTTTATATAGAAACCGGTTTGTATCGGCGGCCTTTTGGTTTCTCGTATCGTTTTTTCAACGAACGGTCCGTTTTCGGAAAACGGGATGCTCCAAACGCCGTCTACCACCATTACTTCCGGGGGTCGTACGTTTTTAATAGTAGTCGTAAAGCGGTATTCGCCGTAACCGGGGGTGTCGTCGTCAACAGGTTATATTCAAATATTTACGGGATTCCTTTAGAACGCGACGTTAATTTATATTTCGAACCGATTCTCGGTTCCAAAGTCATTTTATTACCATCAGCGTTATACACGGTTAGTGCCGAAATAGGGGCTTTGCGGCGGGTCAAACCCCAACCCGATTGGCTCCCGGAGGGCTCTTATTTTTTTCGTAGTTATTCGGCTTATATACTGGTAAAAAATTCCGTAGTTATAGCGCCTTTTTTAACTCTCGACGTTGCGCCTAATTTCATATACGACGGCCCCGCGGACCCTTTAAACAAAACCGCCTGGCGGGATAAATACCCTACGTGCATATATTACGGCGTCGACGTTGGTTTTTCGCTGTATCCTCTGGCTATCCGACGAAATTAATTTAAGTAGGCGTTAAGGTGACTACCCCGTTGATATTCGAGAAGACCAAGAAGGTCGCGATCGCCGACGAGATGCGCTCGTCGTACCTCGACTACTCCATGTCGGTGATCGTGGGGCGGGCGCTGCCCGACGTCCGCGACGGCCTGAAGCCCGTCCACCGCCGCCTGATATACGGCATACGCGAGCTGGGCGCGGGCGCGGGCAAGCCGTTCCGCAAGTCGGCGCGCATCGTCGGCGACGTCTTGGGCAAATACCACCCCCACGGCGATACCGCGGTCTACGACACGCTGGTCCGTTTGGCGCAAGACTTCGCGATGCGCTACCCCCTGGTGGACGGCCAGGGCAACTACGGCTCGGTGGACGGCGACGCCGCCGCGGCCATGCGTTATACCGAGGCCCGCCTGACGCCGCTGGCCGAGGCCATGCTCGCCGACATAGACAAGGACACCGTCGACTTCGTCCCCAATTTCGACGAGACGCTTGAGGAGCCGACGGCCTTGCCCGCCCTCTTGCCCAACCTCGTCGTAAACGGCGCCGACGGCATAGCCGTGGGCATGGCGACGAAGATCCCGCCCCACAACCTCGCCGAGGTCGCCCGGGTCGTCGCGGCCCTGGTCGATGACCCCGATATGACGCCGGCGAAGGCGGCGGCGATGCTGCCCGGGCCCGACTTCCCCACCGGCGGCATCATCGTGGGGCGCGCGGGCATAGACGACGCCTACCGCACCGGCCGCGGCCACATCGTCGTCCGCGCCCGGGCGACGGTCGAAGAGGGACGGCCGGAACGCGAACGCATAATCATCAACGAAATCCCCTATCAGGTCAACAAGTCGCGCCTCCTGGAGCAGATCGCGACGCTGGTCAAAGACAAGAAGATCGACGGCCTAAGCGACATCCGCGACGAGTCGGACCGGGAGGGGATGCGCGTCGTCCTCGAGCTGAGGCGCGGCGCCAACGCCCACGTCATCCTCAACCAACTCTACAAGCATACGCAGTGCCAGATAACTTTCGGCGTCATCGCCATCTCGCTCGTCGACGGCCAGCCCCGCACGTTGAACCTGAAGGACATGCTGACCTGTTACATCGAGCACCGGCGCGAGGTGGTCATGCGCCGGACGGCGTTCGACCTCGAGGCGGCGCAGAAGCGCGCCCACATCCTCGCCGGCTTCAAGAAAGCCCTCGACCATCTGGACGAAGTCATAAGCCTCATTCGCAAATCCAAAGACGTGGACAAGGCCCGCGCCGGCCTGATGGCCACGTTCAAATTTTCGGAAATACAGGCCCAGGCCATTCTGGACATGCGGCTGGCGCGCCTTACGGCGTTGGAGCGGAAGAAGGTTTTGGACGAGCTCGCCGCCACCCAAAAGCTCATCGCCGAGTTGAAGGCCATACTCGCCGACGAGAAAAGGGTCTACGCCATCGTCAAGAACGAGATTACCGAGCTCGCCGCGAAATATGGCGACCCGCGGCGGACCGAGATCGTCGCCGCCGAGGGGGAGGACTTCTCGGTCGAGGACCTCATCGCGGCCGAGGACATGGCGGTCACGCTGACGCACGAGGGGTATATCAAGCGGACGCCGCTCGCGGTCTACAAGCGCCAGGGCCGCGGGACGCGGGGCGTCCTGGGCCACGCCGCCGGTAAGGGCGAGGACATCGTCGAACACCTATTCGTGGCGTCGACCCACGCCTATCTGTTGTTCTTTACCAATCGCGGCAAGTGTTACTGGCTCAAGGTTTACAACGTACCGGAGATAGGGCGCGCGGGCCGCGGCCGCGGCGTCCGCAACCTGTTGGAACTCGCGCCCCAGGAACAGATAAGCGCCGTCGTGGCGGTGAAGGACCTGGACGCCGGCGGCAATCTGCTGTTCGCTACCGGCGGCGGCCACGTGAAGAAGACGCCGCTCGAGGCTTATTCCCGGCCGAAGCGCGGCGGCATAATCGCGCTGAAGTTGGCCGAGGGCGACGACCTCGTCGGCGCCCAGCTCGAGAGGCCGCGCGGCGACGTCGTGCTGGTCTCGGCCAAGGGCAAGGCGGTTCGCTTCCCGGCGAAAGAGGTCCGGGCGCAGGGCCGCGCCGCGGCCGGCGTCCGCGGCATGAAGCTCGGCCGGGGCGACGCCGTCGTCGCGATGCTCGTGCCGGCGGCCAGCGAGGACGTGCTGGTGGTGAGCGAAAAAGGCCTCGGCAAGCGCACGCCGCTCAAAGAGTATCGCCAGATGCACCGCGGCGGCGGCGGCGTCATCACCCTTAAGACCGGCGGCAAGACGGGCATGGTCGTCGGCGCGAAGGCCGTCGCCGGCGGCGAGGACCTCGTCCTCATAACGGAGAAGGGCGTCGTCAACCGCGTCGCGGTAGCCGATATATCGAAACAAGGACGCGCGACGCAGGGCGTGCGGGTGACGAAGGTGGGGGCGGGCGACCGCGTGGCCTCGACCGCGGCGGTGCGGGAGGAAGAGGGGTAGTAAAACCTCGGCTTAGGAGTCCTTAAACGCGGCCCCGGCGGGGCCGTTTTTTTACGGTAAGGGGCGCCGGGGAAGAAACGTCGACGAGGAAGTTTGGCCTTCTTCTAGGGGCGGCGCTTCCGGCCCGCGAGGTCCGCATACCACGCCTCGGTTTCCGCGACCATCCGCTCGAGGGCGAACCTCTCGACGGCGCGGCGGCGGGCCGCGGCCGCGAGCTCATCCCGGCGTCTTTTGTTTTTTAATAGGTCGGCCAACGCCGCGGCAAACGCGTCGGCGTCGGCGCGCGGCGTGACGACGCCGGCGCCGTCGGCCAGCGCCTCGGCGTTACCCCCCACGTCCGTCGCGACGCACGCCAGCGACGACGACATCGCCTCCAACAGCGCGTTCGAAAAACCCTCCGCGTCGGACGAGAGCGCGAAGACGTCCGCGGCGGCGAGGTACTTCTCGACGTCGCTTGCGCGCCCCAACAAGCGGAGGTACGGCAAGAGCCCCGCCTGCCCCGCGGCGCCGATTATCTTCTCTTTCTGGGGGCCGTCGCCGGCGAGGACGAGGTAAGGCCTATCGGCCGCGGCCAGGCCGGCGTGCACTTGCGCCAACGCCCGGAGCAGTAGAAGGTGGTTTTTGACGGGGTGCAGGTTGGCGACGTTAATTATGACCGTCGCCGCCGCGGGCACGTGCAGCTCGTCGTTTCGTATGGCGTCGCGCGCCGCGGCGAAGCGCGTTCGGTCGAAGCGGCTCGTGTCGACGCCGTTGTATATGACGCGAATTTTTTCGCCGCCCCTCCCGAGTAAGCGGCCGTAGCGTTCCGCCACCCGTTGGGAATTGGCCAGGACCGCCGTGGCCCGCCGCGCGACGCAGCGGTCGGCGGCGCGGTGGTACCATTTCTTCCAGGGGTCCGTCGAGAGGAACGAAATTATTATAACCGGGACCGCCGCGCGCCGGCCTGCCATCGTCCCCCAAAGGTTGGCGGCGGTGAGCTGGCAGTGCAGCACGTCCGGGCGGGCCGCGGCCAGGACCTCTTGGAGCGCGCGCAGGCGGGCGCGCCGCGGCCGGTGGGGCACCAATACCAGGTTCGCGAGGAGGTCGGCCGTGACGGCCGCGGTCCGCCCCTCCTCCGTTATCAGGAGAAGGTCGTGGCCGCGTCGGCGCAGGCCGCGCGCCAGGAGGACGATTTGCCCTTCGGCGCCGCCGACGTCGAGTTGCCCTGCGTAGATGGCTATCTTCACGGCCGGCGTTATTCCGCGTTAACCGGGGAAGGGCGGCGGTTCTTTGCGCCGCGTCCCTTTGGGGGGCGCGGGCGTTTCGGCGGGCGCCGCTTCCGCGGTCGCGGGTGCAACTTCGGATTCCGGTTTCTTCTTAGGCAACCGGTAGAGGGTCGCGATGGCGACGTCGAACGCGCGTTCGTCGGCGCGCTTGCCCCATACCGCGACGGCGGCTATGATATGGCGCCGCTCGACGTCCCAACTCCCGGCGGCGAGGGTGAGGTTTTTCTTTTCGCCCGGCGCCAGCGACGCCACCGTCGCCCGGCTCGCCCGGGTCGTTTTTATGCCGCCCGTCGACGCCAGGAAGACGTTGACGTCGCGCACCGCCTCGCCGCCTACGTTTTTAAGCGAAACGTTGACGCGCGGGCCGCCGAAGACGCGGGTTATGCGGACCTGGAGCGGGATCGTGCCGTCCCGTTCGCGCAGGCGGGCGAAGGCCGCGGCGCCGGCGACGGCGTAATCCATACAGGTGAACTCCTCGCCGCGGCGGGAATACAGGCCGCGCTCGAAGTCGTGCCAGAAAAGCCCCTCCACGTTGCCGCGGCCGTAGAAGCCGTTTACCGCGGCCAGGTAGCGGTCGAACATCTCGTACGGTTGGTTGACGCCGGCGTTCCACTTGTTCTGCAGCAAGTACCGGTCGACGCTTATCCCGGGCAGCGCGTTCACCTGGCCTTGGGCGAGATACTCGGGCCACCGCTTGATTAAGTAATCGAACTCGTCCTTCGTCGCCTCGTACAACATCACCAAGCAGTAGTCGACGCCCGCGTCGTTCAACATCAGTATGTCCTGGCCGTGCTGGTGGCCCATCTCCCAGCCGAGGGTAAAGGTGAACAACGGCTTCGTAATGCCGGCCTCCTCCTTTATCCTCTTTACGGTCAGGGCGACTTTGCGCGCGCGCCACCACTGCCACAGCTCGATCATGCGCTCGTCGCGGCCGCGCAACTTGGCCACCAGCCACCACATCCTCCCCTCGAGCGAACGCGCGTCCCAGTCTGCGGGGACGTCGAGGGCGAGGTCGGCCACGAACTCGTCCACCAGCTCGTAGCCGCCGAAGCCGGTCCTGACGTAATCCAAGCCGACGTAATCGTAGTGCGGGTCGTTCTGGAGTTTGCGGGCGAGCTCGACGACCTGGCGCAGGCGGCGCTCGTCATCCAGCGATATATGGAGGGTGTAGTAGAACTGCCCCTCGACCAGGTTGCGCGAGAACTCGTAGGGCAGCGGCACCTGCGTTTTGCCGTAGGGCAGGAAGGCGCCGACCCAGCCGCCGAACTTGATGCCGCGGGCGTGACATTCGTCGGCCAGCTTGGGGGCGAAGTCGAGGTTATAACGGTACCAGGGCTCCTCCATCGTCGGGCCGTGCATCGCCTTCGTTATGCCCACGAGCGAGAAGAACGCGTCGGCGCCCATGAACTCCGCCCAATCGGCCAACGCCTTCCAGTCGTGATTTTCGCCCGGCGACGCGACGCCCAGCCGCTCCCATTTGCCGTCCGACTCCAGCGTGACGACGCACAGCGGCTTGGCGGGCCTCTTCGGCTTGCGCGCCGCCACCGTGAAGTCGGCGCCTCCCGCCGCCGGGCCCTGCGGCGTTTCGGCGGTTACCTCGGCGCGGTAGGTGCCGAGCGGCGGGTTCCAGGGGATAGGCCAACGCGCCACGAATACGCCGTCCTCCCTCTCTCGCCACTTCAATTCTTTTGTTTTACCCACCGTCGTCACCGCGGCGCCGTCCCGGGTTATCACGCCCCGCAGGTCGTCGGCGGCGACGTCGCCCAAAACGCGGCCGTCGACCTCCACCCGGACTTCGACGACGTCGAAGCGGAGGTACGTCGGCTTCGACGTCGTTACCGCGAACGGCCCGCGGGGTCGTTCGGCGGTCGCGGCCCGGGCCCCCTCTTCGGCCTTTTTGCCGCCCGGGCCGCAGGAGAGGGAGGCCAACGCCGCCAGCGAGGCCAGCGCCGCGAGAGATATGGCCCGGTGGGACGCGGGGCGAAGCGGCCGGCTCATCATTTTTTACTCACCGCCGACCGCGAATTCGACTTCGGCGCCGGCAAGTGTTTTGGGGAGGTAGACCGCGGCCAGCGCGGCGGCGAGGGCTTCCGCGGCCTCCGCCGGCGGCGCCGGCTCGAGCGCGACCCGGCTCGGGTGGCCCTCGGCGTTGACCACGAACGAGACCGCGGTCGCTTCTTTCGCCGTCAGCAACCCGGGAGCGGTGGCGAGAACGGTGTCGTATAGGGGGAAGGAGTTGTATTGGAGCGCGCGGAAGAGCAGGCGGTATTCTTCTTCCGCGACCGGTTTCCCGGCGCGGGTTGCGCGGAGACGCTCATAGGAGTATGGGACCAGCGTGACGGTGGCGGCGAACGCGACGTTCGACACCTCGGGGGGGAAGACGAAGCGAGCCGCCCTTTCGGCGAAAGAGGCGTTCAGCTCGCCGGGGGCGCCGCTCGCCGCGGCCGCCGCCGTCGAGCCGTCGTCGTTCAACTCGAACTCGAGCCGGACCGTCACCGGGGTGACGAGGTACGGCGGCGACGCGGCTAACGTGAAGGGGCGCGCGATGGTCGGCGCCTGCTCGGCCAACGCCGCGGCGAGCACGGGGGCGAGTTGTTCCGGGGGTTCGGTCTGTTCCGGCGCCCGCACGATGGTAACGGCGGCGACGTCGGCGCGCGGCAGCCGGGAGATGGCCGCCAGGCTCCAGGGGAAAGCGGCCGGGGCCAAAAGTTCCTGGTCGGTGGCGTAGACCAGTCGGCGGTCGAAGCCCGCGACCGCCGGTCCGCCCTCGCTCGGGGGGCGCGGGATCTTCACCGCGACGCGGGTCGCCCGGTGTTTATAAAATCCCCACAGCGCAAGGCCTAGAAGGGTAGCGATGACCAGGCCGTAGCTTACCGCTCTGACAACGCGCGTGGGTATCGGTTTCCGCCGGATTATTACCATGGGTCGGGAGGCGATGGCGCCCCCGAGGACTTAACGGCGAGCGTAAATTTACTCGTATTCCTCTTCGCCGCGCAGGCGCGCGAAGTCGGCGAAGGAGAGGAAGAGGTCGGCGAGGAGCTGCATCAGCGCCAGCCGATTCGACCGCAGCCGCTCGTCCTCGCACATTACCATTACCTCGTCGAAGAACGTGTCGACGGTAGGGCGCATCTTCGCCAGCAGCGTTAACGCCTCGTCGTAATCGCCGCGCGCGACCGCGGCCCTCACCGAAGGCTCCACCTCGCGATATTCGGCCAGGAGCTGCCGTTCCTCGAGCTGGGTCATCAATTCCTCGTCGAGTTCGCCCCACGTTAAGTTTCTCTCGTTGCCCTGGCGCAGGATGTTGATAGGCCGTTTGAAAGCGATGGCGAGGCGAACGTATTCCTCTCTGTTTTCGTAAAAGGCGGCCAGCGCCGAC
The DNA here is from genome assembly GCA_964563535.1 of uncultured bacterium. Lineage (GTDB taxonomy): Bacteria > RBG-13-66-14 > B26-G2 > WVWN01 > WVWN01 > WVWN01. Next base: position 16,447 of record CAZLXP010000040.1, read on the forward strand.
ACGCGTTTGAGAAGGTCCGCCGGGCGCCGCTCCGGCAGCGCCAGGACCGCGTTTACCATGTCGTCGCGAAAGCCGCGTTCCAGGAAGTTTTGCCTCAACCGGCTGATTACGAAGTCCAGCACGTCGGCCGCGGCGCCTTGGCCTTGGGCCAATTCGGCGGCGTGCGCGACGGCCTGTTCGACGGCGAGGCGGTTGAAGAGTCCGTCCTCGTCCTCCAACAATAAGCGGCAGACGGCGATAGCGGCGCGGCGGAGGCCGAAGGGGTCCTTGGCGCCGGTGGGTCGGTGGCCGGCGGCGAAGAGGACGACGAGCGTATCGAGGCGGTCCGCCAGCGCCAGGATGCGGCCGAGCTTCGTCGCCGGGAGCGGGTCGTCGGCGGCTACGGGGCGGTAGTGCTCGCCTATGGCCTCCGCGACGGCCGGCGCTTCCCCCGCCGCTTTGGCGTAGAGCTTGCCCATCGTCCCCTGCAAGTGGGCGAACTCTTGCTCGCGGACCATCTGCGACGTGAGGTCCGCTTTGCAGAGGGCCGCGGCGCGGGCGAGGTCGGCCTTCTCCTCGGCCGTCAAGGCCAAGCGCTCGGCCAGCGCCGCCGTCAGCCTGGTCAGCCGCGCCGCCTTATCCGCGAGCGTCCCGGCGCCTTCGGCGAAGACGACGCCGTCGAGCGCCGTGGCCATATCCGCGAGCGGCGCCTGTTTGTCGGCCTCCCAGAAGTACGCGGCGTCGGCGAGGCGCGCCGCCAAAACGCGCTCCAGCCCCGCGCGGACGTTACCTTCGGCCTCCGGGCGCGCGTTGTGTATCGCGAAGAACTTCGGCTCGAGTTCGCCCCTTTTATTTTTTACGGGGAACAGGTGGAGGTAGCCGAGCATGGCCGCGGCCACGACCTCGGCGGGGAGTTCCAGGTATTTCGGGTCGAACGCGCCGGCGACGAGCGACGGCCTTTCTACCTCGTCCAGCACGCGTTCGAAGGTCCATTTTACGTGATAGTCGGCCTTCTCGACGTAGTCCCCGGCGCCGCCGATCTCTCGGAGTTGTCGTTTGACCGTCTCCCGCCGGTCGTCGTAATCGATTATGACGCCGAGTTCCGTCTTATAGAAATCCTTAAGGCGCCCGACGTCTCCGTCTATGGTGCCGTCGGCGCCGAAGAGGGCCGCGAGGTCTTTCGGCGCGGGCGCTATGGTCCGATGGCCGTATGACTGAGCGCCGGCGGTGAGGCCCGCATATTCGAGCGGTACGACGTCGCCGCCGAAAAGGCAAACGAGCCAACGTATCGGCCGGGGGAAAGCCACCTCGGCCTGAGGCCAGCGCATCGTCTTCGGGAAAGACAGCGCGGCAATCATCCCGGCCAGGAGTTCCGGCAAGACCTCCGTCGCGGCTCGAGCCGGCGACGCGACGTCGGCGGCCAGGTATTCGCCCTTGGGCGTTTTGTCCAAGCGGAGGTCCTTTTCGGCCAGGCCCCATTTTTTCAGGAAGCCCAGGCCGGCGGGCGTGAGTTTTCCGCCGGCGTCGTAGGCGGCGCTTTTGGGCGGCCCGACGACGGTTTTGACTTCCGTCTCTTGGCGGACGGGTATATCCTGGGCGAATAGTAGGATGCGGCGCGGCGTCGCGAACACTTCCAACTTCGGTGCGCCGGACGAAAGGCGGGCTTCTTGCAAAGTAGATTCGGCTACTACCGCTAGTTGCCCCAATCCCCCGCGCACCGCCGCTACGGCCGACGGCGGCAGCTCTTCGCAGCCTATTTCCAATAACAGGTCCTTGGCCTTAGCCGTCGTCATTTTTAGCGGGGGGCCCCTTTCTCTTTTTCCAGCCACGCGGCCGCGACGGCCCGGGCGAGGTTGCGCACCCGGGCGATGTAGTTCGCGCGCTCGGTTACGCCCACGGCGCCGCGGGCGTCGAGCAGGTTAAACGTGTGGGAACATTTCAGGAGGTAATCGTGCGCCGGGTAGGCCAGCCCCTTCCGGGCCAGCCGCCGGCACTCCGCCTCGTACATCTCGTAGAGCCTAAAGAGCATCGCGACGTCCGCCTCGTCCAACGCGTAGATGGAATGTTCCCGCTCCTCCTCGCGGCGCATCTCGGCGTACGATTTGCCCGCGCCCCAGGCGACGTCGTAAAGGCTGTCGACGCCCGCCAGGAAGGCGGCGATGCGCTCCAGGCCGTAGGTCAACTCCGCCGTGACGGGGTCGCAGTCGTGCCCGCCCATCTGTTGGAAGTACGTGAACTGCGTTATCTCCATGCCGTCGAGCAGGACTTGCCAGCCGAGGCCCCAGGCGCCGAGGGTGGGCGATTCCCAGTCGTCCTCGTCGAAGCGCAGGTCGTGCCATTCGGGTTCGATGCCGACGGCGCGGAGGCTGCCGACATATTGGTCCATAATATCTTCGGGCGCCGGCTTTAACACGACCTGGTATTGATAATGGAGGTACAGGCGGTGGGGGTTTTCGCCGTACCGGCCGTCGCGGGGCCGCCGCGCCGGCGAGACGAACGCGGCCCGCCACGGCGCCGGCCCGAGCGCCCGCAGAAACGTCGCGGCGTGGAAGGTCCCGGCGCCCGACTCGACGTCGGCCGGTTGGACGATGACGCAGCCGCGCTCGGCCCAATACGCGGCGAGGGCGGCGGCGAGGTCCTGCAGCGATGCGGGATTTTTGCCCACGATTACTTCCTCTAGGGAAAAGCTCGGCCCTTGCGACCCTAATATTATATTTTCGTCCGGAGGATTTCAAATAAAAAGGCCGCGGTCGCGGCCTGGAGGGGTGCGGCGTCCCGGCCTTTTTTATTCCGCAACGTCTACCGTCGGGCGTTTTTCGCCTTTCCAGGACTTAAAGGCGTCGACCAAACCCTCCGCCGCCTCGCGCGGCGACCGATGCCCCGCGATGGCCGAGATGACGGCGACGCCGTCCGCTCCCGCCGACAATACCGCCCCCACGTTCCCGAGGGTGATGCCTCCGATGGCGATGAGGGGTATTCTTATCTCCCGCCGCGCGCGGCTCAATTCCTCGAGGCCGATGGGGGGGGCGCCCGGTTTGGAGGGCGAGGGGAAGATAGTCCCCAGGTAAATATAGTCGGCTCCCTCGGCCTCGGCCTGGATGGCCTCGGCGACGCTGTGGCACGAGGCGCCGACCTTGAAGGGCCGGGGCAGGACGGCGCGGGCGGCCGAGGCCGGGAGCGAGTGGCCGGCGAGGTGTACGCCGGCGGCGCCGGCGGCCAACGCCACGTCCGCGCGGTCGTTGACGTAGAGCGAGGCGCCGACGCGGTCGGCGATTTCGCGGATTATTTTGGCGAGGGGAAAGAGCTCGCGGGCCGAGGCGCCCGGGAGGCGGAGCTGGACGGCGTCCACGCCCCCTTCCAGCGCTTCTTCGGCCAGGGTTATCAACCGCTTCTCGTCGCGTTCGTCCGGCGTAACGAAGACGACGTTCATCGGACCACACCCTCCATCGGGCTCGAGGCGGAGGCATAGGGCTTCTTGGGTATGCGGCCGGCTTCGTACGCCAGGCGGCCCGCCTCGACGGCGTCGCGCATCGCCGCGGCCATTTTGACCGGGTCTTTGGCCTGCGCCACCGCGGTATTCATGAGGATGCCGTCTATGCCCAGCTCCATCGCCCGGCAGGCGTCGGAGGCCGTGCCCACGCCGGCGTCCACTATAACCGGGACCGAGACCGCTTCTAAAATAAATCGGATGTTGAGCTCGTTTTGAATTCCCATCCCGGAGCCGATGGGGGCGGCGAGCGGCATGACGGCGGCGGCGCCCGCGGCCTCGAGTTTCTTGGCTAGCACGGGGTCGTCGTTGGTATACGGCAGCACGACGAAGCCTTCTTGGACGAGGGTTTCGGTGGCCCGCAAGAGCTGTTCGGTATCGGGGAGGAGCGTTTTGTCGTCGCCGATTACCTCCAGCTTGACCATATCGGAGAACCCCGCGGCCCGCCCGAGCCGCGCCGTCCGGACCGCCTCGTCGGCGGTGTAGCAAGCGGCGGTATTCGGCAATATGTCTATTTTGTCGGTGTCGACGTAGTCCAGGATCGACGGCTTTCCGGCTTTGACGGCGGCCAGGTCGATGCGCCGCACGGCGACCGTCACGAGCTGCGTGCCGCTTACTTCGAACGCCCTCCTCATTACGGCTAAGTCGTCGTATTTCCCGGTGCCGAGGATAAGCCGGGATTTATATTCTTTGTCTTTGATTTTTAAAGGACCCATAACGCTGCGCCCCGAAATTTACGTATTTATGAGTAAATTTATCCGCGTTTGGAATAATATCACATCCGCGTCGGCGTAACAAGGGGATTAAAAAAACGGGGCTGCCAGGGCAGCCCCGTCGGATCCGATTGGTTAGCGAACCGTGGGTTACTTGCCACCTTCGCCAGGTGCACCCTCCGCCGTGGGCACTTCAGCCGTGCCGACGGTCTCAGGGGTCGCAGGGGCAACCGTTTCGGGCGTCACCGCAGCCGTTTCGACGGTCTCCGCGGTAGGGGCTTCTTTCTTCTTGCAGCCCACGAGCATAAGGCCGCCGAGAACAAATAAAGCGACTAAGATAAAGACAACAAGGTTACGCATTAAGTAGCACACCTCCTTTAATAAGGCATTTTTATATATGGGAAAGTATAACAGCAAGGTCGCCCGGTGTCAACATTTTTTTGGGGGACTGTGGTTCCCATATAATAATGGCACAAGTAATTCCCGAATAATAATGTCACATCATGGAGAGAAAGACGTATTTAAAGGAGCGGGA
>CAZLXP010000041.1:0-20764 GCA_964563535.1 uncultured bacterium
TCGCCGACGTACATGACGGCCGCGGCCGGCGCGTTGGCCGCGGCGAGTGCGTCCTCGAACATCGCGACGCTGGGCTTACCCTTGAACACGGGATAATCCTCGGATACGAACGCGGGCCCGAGTAGGGGGGCCAGGCCGGCCCGTTCGAGTTTGGCCCGTTGTTCGTCTACCCGGCCGTCCGATATAATGCCCCGTCCGATTCCCTCTCCGGCGAGCCATTCCAAAACCGGTTTCGCTTCGGCGAAGGGCTCCATATACGCCGTACGCCGCGCGAAAACCGCCGCCCCCCGCGCGGCCAGCTCCCGCCTTAAGGCCGAGTCCACGCCCGCCTCGTATAGCCACGCGCTCAAGTATTCGTCCGGCATCGTTGAGCCGAAGGTGGCGATTAACTCTTCTTCCACCGCCGCGGGAGGGGGGGCGTAGCCCGCGCCGACGACGGCCGGCCTGAGCTCGGCCAGCGCCGCGGCGTACGCGTCCAACACCGTGCTCGTCGTATCTATCAAAGTATCGTCCAGGTCGAAATAAACGAAACTTACCGCCAAACGATCACCTCAGGAGGAATCTTATACCATATCCGGCGGCGCCGTTAAAATTTTTTCGCCCGGCGCAATTCGGCCAGCACCGCGTCGCCCCGGGCCGTCGGGCCCGCGGACGACATTACCCCCTCGAGCCCCTCCGCCGCCCACCGCAGCGCCGCGTCGTCCGGCCGCGCGCCCCCCGCCAACCAGGCCAACTCGGCCCGACTGCGCGGGTCGTTCACGTCCTTGGCGGCCGCGTAGAACGCAGGGTAAAGCTCCTCCTCTATCGCTGCGGCGAGCCGCGCCCACGGCTTAGCCGCCCGGACGTATAACGCGCTCTTGTCTTCGGTTCCGGAATTCCGGCAGAATACGCCCAGGACCTGGCGGCCGCCGTCGCACCCGGCCCAATACAATAAATCCGGTTCCTCCGCGAATCGCAATTTCTTCAACGACAGCGACGGCGCGCGCTTCGTCAACGCCGCTTCGACCTCCCGGTCTATGAACTCGTATCCTACGCCGCCTTTGACCAGCTTAGCTTTGTCCGTAAAGAAGACGTAGTTGTTGCTTTTGTAACCGCGTTCGAAGGGCGCCCGGAGGCGGCCGTAAAAATCTTTAGGATCGAGCTCTTTCCTCATCGTCGCGACCGCGGCCAGCGTGTTCAACGCCGACTTCAGGCCGTTGCCGGCGGCGAACGGCACGGCCGAGCCGTCCGCCCGGGCCAGCTCGCCGAAGGTGATGGCGTGGCCCGTCTCCTCGCAGCCGACGCCGTAGGGGATTTCCCCCGCTCGCGGTAACTCGCCGGCGCCCGCGAATCGGGGCTCGAGCCACGCCGAAAACGCCGCGGCGTCCTCGAATCCCTGTTCCGCGCCCGCGGCCAGGCGCCACGCCTCAGTCAATATCCATTTATCGCCCACGGCCTTCAAGATGGGCCTGAACCCGAGCGACGAAACGGCGCCCGCGACGGCCAGGTCGCTCTCGACCGTGTTTATAAAAGCCCGGGCGCCGGCGCCGCCCAGGCGCCGGGCGAACTCCGCCGCCTGCAGAATCGCGACCTCGTCGCCGCTCAACACGACGAATTCCCCGGCCGTGGGGTCGTATACGACGAGAAAAAAGCGGTCGCCGTCGGCGTCGAAGATAGCGCCGGCCACGACCGTCTCGGCCGTCGTCAACGCGGCCTCGTACGCGGCCGCGAGTTTTTCCAGCGTCGTCAGCGCCGGATATTCGCCGAACCGGCCGCCGCTCGAGACGTCGTCCAACGATATCGACGCCACACCCTCCAGGTCCGCGACGCCGGAACGCCAATTGACGCGGCCGTCGCCCTCGTCGGCGTTGACCTCGACGACGTCGGCGCCGTAAGCCCGGAAGATATTCGCGGCGAAGCCGGAATACGACCCCCGCGCCGGGTCCACTACCAGGACGAAATCCGCGAGCGGCTTCGCGCCGGCGGCGAGCCGGGCGTTGCACTCGGCGAGGTGAAAGCCGGCGAAGACCTCCCGCCACTCGCGCGCGGCGTCGACCGCTCCGCCCCTCGGCTGGGCCGCGGCGACCTCTTCCCAATCTAAAGCTTTTAAGGCGGCCGTTAGGCGCCGGTCGTCGGGCGGCAATAATTTTAGACCGGCGGGCGCGAGGAATATTTTAACGCCGTTCTGGCCGGGCGGGTTATGGGAGGCCGTGACCATCAACCCGGCGGCGGCGCGGCGATACGCCATGTAGGTCGGCACGGCCGGCGTCGGCGCTACGCCCATCACGGCCGCCGTCGCGCCGGCCTTCCGCAAACCGCGCACGACGGCCCCCGTAAAAACGCCCGACGGGTCGCGCGGGTCCCAGCCGACGACGATTTCCGGCGACGCCGGCCTTTCCTCGAGGCGCAGTCGCGCGAAGGCGTACGCGTACCCTTCCAGGAACGCCTCGGTTATGACGCCGCCCTCGACGAACGCGTCCCAAGGGGAGAGACCCGCCAACGACGGGTCGTTTTGGCGCCGGACGTCGCGCCTAATGCCATCGGTTCCCTGGATCCTGTCCACAGCGGATAACTGTCGGCCGCGGCTTAGCCGCGGCCCCGGACGCCGGCGCGGCCGCGGAATCAAACGCGCCGCCGGGCGACGACCTCTTGCCGCTGGCGCAACTTCACCACCGAATCGGCGGGGATGAAGCCGCGCACGTTGCAGTTGGCGTAGATTATGGTGCGCGGGCCGACGACGGTCCCGGGATTCGTTACGGAGTTGCAACCGATTTCGACGTCGTCGCCGAGGATGGCGCCGAGCTTGTCCAAACCCGTATCTATGACCCGGCCGCCGACGACCAACTTTATTCCTTTATGGGCGGCGACTTTCCAGTTGGAGAGCTTAACCCCCGCGCCCAGGTTGGCGCGGAGGCCCAGGATGCTATCGCCGACGTAGTTGAAATGCGGCGCGTGGGAACCCTCCAACATCAACGAGTTCTTGACCTCGCTGGAGTTGCCGACGACGCAGCGGTCCGCGATGACGGCGTTGCCGCGGACGTAGGCGCCGGCGCGAATCTCGCAGTCGGCGCCGATGACCGTCGGCCCCTTTATAACGGCGCCCGGCTCCACCACCGTCCCGGGCCCTATATCCACGTCGTCGCCCAGGATGTGGGCGCCGGGCATGACGTCGCCCGCCCGGACGCCGCGCACGAGCCGGCGCGCCAGCGCCTCGAGCTCTCTCAGCGCCTCCCACGGCCACTCGAACGCGGCGAGGAAATCGCCGTAGGCCGAGGCGTCGAGGTCGAAAAGCGCCGCCGTCTTTATCTCTTCGCTCATCGGATTCCGCCTGGCGCCGTTTTAGCTCTGCGTGGCTTTCAAGACCTCAATCAGCGCCGCCGTCAACTTGGCCGGGTCGTGGCGCAGGACGGTCTTCGTCTCCACGTCGCCGGCGCCGTCCTCCTGCCGGATGGATTGCTCCTCGACTTCCGCTATGACGTCGGCGGTATGGATAATGCTCCCCTCGACGACCAACAGCTCCCGGCCGCCGCCGAAGGACACCGCCGACACCTCGTCCGATTCCTCGGGGTCGAACAATACCTGCGTCGCGCCCTCCCGCTCGTACTTGGCGAGCACGGCCGGCGAGACCTCGCGGTCGTTGACCAACACGTAGTCGACGGGGAAGCCGCCGTACTTCTTAATTTCGCGAATGTGGTCCGAGAGGGAGTAGCCGTCGGTCTTCCCCGGCTGGGTCATGACGTTGGCGATGTATATAGTCCGGCAATTGGCGTGTTTGATGTTCTCCGATATGCCCCGCACGAGCAAGTTCGGGATGATGGAAGTATACAGGCCGCCCGGGCCCAGGATTACGACGTCGGCGTCCAGTATGGCCTCGACCGTACCGGGCATGGGCTCGCAGGCGATTTCTTCGGGGGGGCCGTCGCCGTTCTCGCGGCGCGCGAGATATACGCGGCTCAGGCGGCCGCCGTTGCGGTCCAACTCGTCTTCGCCCACTAAGACGCGGCCTTCCTCCGTTACGGCGCACAGCCGGACGTGCTCCAGCGTCGCCGGCAAGATAGTCCCCTCGGCGCGCAGGACGCGGCTGGCGTCCTTGATGGCGTTGAGGTAATCGCCGTCGTTCATCTGGATGAGGGCCGTCAGGAACAAGTTGCCGAACGATTGGCCGCCGAAGGCGCCGCCGCCCACGAACTTGTGGAGGAAGAGCTTCGACAACAGCTCTTCTTCGTCGGCCAACGCCGCCAGGCAGGCGCGGATGTCCCCCGGCGGCAGGATGCCGAACTCGTCTATCAATTTACCGGCGGCGCCGGCGTCGTCGGAGACCGTTACTATCGCGGCCAGGCTCGAGAGGTCGAGGGGGGCCTCCTCGTCTTCGTCGTGCCGGCGCACGTAACCTTTGATGCCCCGCAGTAGCGTGGCCATACCCGTGCCGCCGCCGACGGCCACGAGTCGAAGTTTGTTAAGGGACAACGCCATCTATTTTCACCTCTTCCGGCGGCGCCGCTCACTCGACGGTAACGCTCTTGGCGAGATTGCGGGGTTGGTCCACGTCCCGCCCGAGCGCCGTCGCCGCCTCGTACGCGATGAGCTGCGCCGGTACCGCGGCCAGCACCGGCGCAAACAATTCCGGCACGGCCGGCAGCGTAATTACGCCCTCCACCAGGTCCTCCAGGCCGTATCCGCCGTCGCGGACGATGGCGAACGTGCGGGCGCCCCGGGCGCGCACCTCGTGGATGTTCGATATCATTTTATCCCAAACGCTCTCCTGCGTCATAAACGAGACGACCGGCGTCCCCTCCGATATAAGCGCGATGGTCCCGTGCTTGAGCTCTCCCGCCGGGTATGCCTCGGCGTGGACGTACGATATCTCTTTGAGCTTAAGCGCGGCCTCGCGCGCCAGCGGCTCGTCGACGTTGCGGCCCAGGAAATAGCAGTCGCGCCCGGCCGCGATGAGGCCGCCCCACGCCGCGGCCGTAGGCGCCGTCTCGGCCAGCGTCCGCTCGAGGTACGCCGGCAGCTCAAACAAATGCCCCAATAATTCGTCCCGGTTGTACGGCCAGTTCACCTTGCGTTGGTCCGCGACGTAGCAGGCCAAAAGGATGAGCGCGGTGAGCTGGGCCGTGAAGGTCTTGGTGGAGGCTACGGCGATCTCCGGGCCGGCGCGGGTATAGAGGACGGCGTCGGCCTCGCGCGCCAGCGTGCTCCCCCGCACGTTGACTACGGCTAGCGTCTTGGCGCCGCGGGCGCGGGCCTCCTCCAGGGAGGCTATGGTGTCGGCGGTCTCGCCGGACTGGCTTATCAATATCACGAGCGACCTGGCGCTGAGGATGGGGTCGCGGTAGCGGAATTCGGAGGCGATGTCGGCGGTAACCGGGACGCGCAAGACGCGCTCGAGCAAATGTTTGCCGAACAGGGCGGCGTGGTAGGCCGTCCCGCAGGCGACGACGTGAAAAGAATCGACGCGCCGGATCTGTTCGGGGGTGAGGGCCATCTCGCGCAAGACGAGCTCGCCGTCCTTGAGGCGGCCCGCGAGCGTCCTCTCGACCGCGCGCGGCTGCTCGTAAATCTCTTTGAGCATGTAGTGGGGGAAATCACCCTTAGACACGTCCTCCGGCCGCCAGTCCACGATCGTGAGCTGGCGCTCGCCCGGGGCCTTGGCGCGCTCGGGCAGGAAGGTATCGACGTCGACGCGGTGGGCTTCCACCGATACCACGTCGCCGTTCTCCAGGACGTAGACTTTGTTGGTATCTTGGAGCACCGCGGTGATGTCCGAGGCGATGACGTTCTCGCCGCCCCCTACGCCCACGATAAGCGGCGCGTGGTAGCGCACCGCGACCAGCCGGTTTTCGCCCGCGGCCAGGAAGGCCAGCGCGAAAGACCCCTGGAGCCGGGCCGCGGTCTTCTTGGCCGCCGCCATCAGGTCGCCGTCGTAATACTCCTCCAGTAAATGTACCACGACCTCGGTATCGGTTTGGGAGCGGAACCGGTGGCCCCGCGCCAAAAGTTCCCGCTTCAGGCCGGGGAAGTTTTCGATTATGCCGTTCTGCACGACGAATAGCCTGCCGGTGCAGTCGGCGTGGGGATGGGCGTTGACCTGCGTCGGCGGGCCGTGGGTGGCCCAGCGCGTGTGGCCTATGCCGATGGTGCCGGGGGGTTCGTTGCCGGCGAGGGCGGCGCGTAAATTTTCAATTTTCCCGGGAAATTTCGCGACGACGACCGCGCCGTCGTTGGCGACCGCGATCCCGGCCGAATCGTACCCGCGGTACGAAAGGTCGTCGAGGCGGTCGACCAGCATCGGCGCCGCCGGCCTCTTGCCTACGTATCCCACTATGCCGCACATATGGTCCTCGCTTGCGGTTTAAAGCGCCGCTACGCCTTTAGGCCGCTTTCCCAAAAAAGGGTTTAAGGCTGGCGTCGGCGGCCGTCTGCTCGTCGACGAATTGCGCGGCGCGGCGGCTGTCGCCGGCTTCCAGCGCGCCCTTCACCGCCGCGGCGATCTCGGCCAGCGACTCGTCGTTGTGGTTGCGGGCCGCCGCCAGCGCCTCCGCGAAATAGGAGAGCTGCTCGCCGCCCTCGGACAGCAAACCCAGCTCCACCAGAACCTTGGCGCGGTGATATTGGCTACCCATCTGCTGGAATATGGCCACGCTGTTTTTGAGGTTGATTATGGCGTCGTGCACTAGACCCTGCTGAGCCGCGGCCACCCCCAGGTCGGCCCAAACTTGCGCCACCCGATACTGGTCGCCGAAGTCCTCGAAGGCGGCGAGGGCCCGCCGATGGCGCCGCGTCGCCTCCGCCAGCAACTCCGCCGCCGCCGGCGCGGCCCCGGCGTCGCGCAGCCACCGGCTCTCGGTAGAAAGACAAAGGCCGTAGCGGTTTTCGGCGACCGCGGTCTCGGCGGGGTCGTCGCTCACCGTTACGGCCTCCTGGCACGCCGCCTTGGCGCGCTCGAGGGACTTCCGGGCGGCGGCCTCGTCCCCCGAGCGCATCAACTCCTCGGCCTCGAGCCGCAGCGCGATGCCGTAATTCGACAGCGTGCTCGCGAGCCAACGCCTCGCCTCCTGGCCGGCGTCGGCGTCGTCCTTGAGGTCGCCGAGTACCGTCGCCGCCTGCCGGTATTCCTGTTTGGCGCGCGAGAACTTGCGTTTGAGCCTGAACGCCGTGCCCAGGCTGGCGTGCGCCACGCCCCGGCCGATGGCCTCGCCGGCGGCGGCGAATCCCTCGCAGGCGCACGTATAATACGCTATGGCCTCGTCCCACTGGCCGCGGTGGCGGCACACGTGGCCCAGGTCCAGGTATAAATAACCCAAGTCCGCGCCCCGGCCCTCCGCCAAACCCTCCGCCAGCGCCGCCGCGGACCCGTAATAATCGGCCGCCTCCGCCAGGCGCCCCTGGAGCCTCATCAGGTGGCCCAGAAGGCGGCGCGTCTTCATCCGCAGCAGCGTACCGTTCTTCAGCGACCCCTCGGCCGCGTACGGTGACAACTCGTCGTCCAGGCGGCGCAGCGCCTCCTCCGCCAGCCCCAAACGGTTTTGGCCGTAGTCCCCGGCCGCCTTAAAATAGTCTCCCCAAAATGCCAGCGGGCGGACGTCGCCGGCCAGCGACGAGATCAACTCCCAATCGCCGTCCGCCGGTTTCAACCCCCGGGCCTGGACGTATTCTTCCACTTCGGCCGGCGTGAACGGCTTCAACTCGAGAGCTCGCACCCCCTCCATCCCGTCCGGTATCGCCGGCGGCCGCGGCGGCCCGGCCGTCATCACCACCGCTAACTTACGCCCCAAGTCGCCGGCCTGGTTGAGCCTTGCTATAAACTGCCATATCCAATAACCGACGGTGGCGCCCACGTCGTGAAAATCGTCCAAAAAGATGACCGCCCGGGAGGTGTCTTTTCCAAACGACGCCCGCCAGCCGGCCAAGAACTCCTCCGTCAGCAGCCGCTCCGCCTCGCGGTAGATGTATTTCTCCGCGTACGTCAGCTCGCCCTCGCCAGCGGCCTCGGCCACGCCGGCCGTAACCCGCAAGCTGAAGGGGTCTTTAAACCGGCCCCGCAGCCGCCTCTCTATGGACCGGCACTGCTCATATATCTCGTCGAAAGCGCGGTACCCCCCCTTGCGCGACGAGAACGTGTCGCGGAGGTCTTTCAAGAAGCCGCGGTATGACGTCAGCCGCCTGCTATCGAAATAAACGTACGGCACGCGCTGGTCGCGGCACGCCGGGATAAGACGCTCGTTGATGAGCGCCGTTTTCCCGGAACCGGGGCCGCCGGCGATGACCAACAAACCCGCGCGCCCGGCTAAGTATTCCTGAAAAGCCGCCGCTTCCTCTTTGCGGCCTACGAATACCGCCTGGCCCCTTGCCTCCGGCGGCGGGAAATACATGGCCAATAACTCCGCGACCTCTACGCCCAACGCCCGCGCCAAACCCTCGATCGTGCGGGCGGAGGGGAATTTGTAGTCCCGCTCGAGCTGCGAGATGTACGAATCGTCGACGTTGGCGAGCTCGGCGAGTTCCTTTTGGGTCAGGCCCCGGCCTATCCGCTTCTCGCGGAGTACCTTGCCGAAAGTTACGTTCCGTCCTTCCATCGCGGGTCGCTGCGTAATCGGGTTAAATATAACGGCTTAATTAATAGTTGATTAAATCACGCTATTGTGATAGTATTACGGCTAAAATTAATATCATCAAAAACCGCCATTTCTTACTCGTTGGTAGCATATCTTACTGTTAGTAAGATAGCATAAAATTTACTAAAAGTCAAGCCGGAAACGATAGACCAAATAATCCTTTGAAACTTAAAGCAATACTGGAAGAGCTCCCTCATCTAGAGGTAAAGGGCGACGCCAACCCCGATATCACAGCCGTTGCGTACGACTCTCGCGAGGCGGGGCCTAACAGCTTATTCGTAGCCGTAAAGGGGCAACGGGCCGACGGCTACGACTTCGTAGCCGACGCCGTCGGCCGGGGGGCCGCGGCGGTCGTCGTCGAGAGGGCGTCGCCCGCGGCGGCCGTACCTCAAATAATAGTCCGCGATTCCCGCCGGGCGTTGGCGGCCGCGGCGGCGGCGTTTTATCGCCACCCGGGCCGCGAGCTGGCCGTCGTCGGCGTCACCGGCACCAACGGCAAGACGACCGTCGCCTTCCTCCTCGACGGCATATTCCGCGCCGCGGGTTACAAGACCGCCTTAGCGTCGACGGTGAAAAACGTCGTGGCGGGCCTCGAGCGCCGGGCGCGCCTTACGACGGCCGAAGCCCCCGAGGTACAGGCGTTGTTGCGCGAGGCCGCGGACGCCGGTTGCGGCGTCGCCGTCGTCGAAGTCTCCTCCCACGCGTTGGCGCTGTCGCGGGTCGCCGGGATACCCTTCGCCGCGGCGGCGTTCACCAACCTCAGCCACGACCACCTCGACTTCCACCGCGACATGGATTCCTATTTCCGCGCCAAGGCGTCGTTATTCGGGCAACTGACGGAAGGGGCACCCGCCGTAGTCAACGCCGACGACCCCTACGGCCGCAAGCTCGCGGCGTCCTTGAGGGGGCGTACGGTAACTTACGGCGCGCGCGAAACGGCGAGCGACTATCGCGTTACCGACGCGTCGTCCGGGTGGCGGGGGCTGAGTTTCGCGCTCAGGTGCCCCGACGGTGCGGAAGTGGAGATAACGTCGCCGCTCAAAGGTTCGTTCGACGTTTTGAACTGCGCGGCCGCCTTCGCCGTCGCGCGCGAGTTGGGCGTCGCCGCCGACGTGGCCCAAAAAGGAATAGCCGCGACGGCGCCGGTCCCCGGGCGTCTCGAGTTGGTCGACGTGAACGACAACCTGCGCGTCGTAATCGATTACGCCCACTCGCCCGACAGCATGGAAAAAGCGCTGGCCGAGGTCCGGAAGCTCGGCCCGGGCCGCGTCGTCGTCGTCTTCGGCTGTACCGGCGACCGCGACGTCGAAAAGCGGCCGGCGATGGGCGCGCTGGCGCGCCGGGGCGCCGACTTCGTCGTCGTCACCACCGACGACCCCTATTACGAGGACCCGGTCGCGATCGCCCGGGCGGTGGAGGCCGGCATCGTCGCCGCCGGCGGCTCCGACGGCGACGACTACCGCATAATCCTCGACCGGGCGGAAGCCGTCCGCTTCGGCCTGTCGGCTGCGGCGGCGGAAGAGCCGACGGCGGTCGCCATATTGGGGAAAGGCCACGAGGAGGTCCAGAAGGTCGCGGGCCGCGAAATACCGTACAACGACCGCCGAACCGTCGAAAAAGCAATCGCCGAATTGGGCCTGAGGACGGCGGCGCGGGCCGCCCGGGCCGAAGGCCGCGCGTAGGGCCGCCGTTATGGCTGACGAAACGCACCCCCAGCGCGCGACGATAATCGCCACCGACATCTACAAGTCTTTCGGCGATAATCACGTCCTCAACGGCATTGATCTGGACGTCCAGGAGGCGGAAACGCTCGTCATTATCGGCCGGTCCGGCTGCGGGAAGTCGGTGTTTTTAAAACACATCATAGGTTTGATGAAACCCGACGCCGGAACGATCACCGTAGACGGACAAGACGTAACCAAATTGAAGGGGCAGGCACTCAACGACGTGAGGCGGAAGTTCGGGATGGTGTTCCAGGGCTCGGCGCTTTTCGATTCGCTGACGGTGGGGGGAAACGTGGGCTTCTTCCTCGAACAATACTCGCGGCTGTCGCCCGCGGAGATCGCCGAGGTGGTCGAAGAGAAGCTCAGGCTCGTGGGTTTGGAGAACATTTCCGATATGAGCCCCGCAGAGCTCTCCGGCGGGATGAAGAAGCGCGTGAGCCTCGCCCGGGCGTTGGCCCACGACCCGGAAATCGTATTGTACGACGAACCTACCACCGGCCTCGACCCGATTATGGCGGACGTCATAAACGACCTCATAATCAAAATGGACGAACAATTGGCCGTCACCAGCGTCGTCGTCACCCACGACATGGCGAGCGCGTACAAGATCGCCGACCGCATCGCGATGATGTACGGCGGCAAAATCATCACCATCGGAACCCCGGACGAAATCAAGCACTCGCGAAACGATTACGTACAACAGTTCATTAACGGCAGCGCGGAAGGACCCATTGACGTCATAGGCGGTGCGTAAATGGAAAAGATATCCAACGAAATAAAAGTCGGCATTTTGGTCTTCGCGGCGCTCGTTCTGTTAACCATACTCGTCTTCGGCGTGGGCGAGATCCGCCTGTTCGAGCGCGGCCATCAATATAACGTAATATTCGATACTTCGGCGGGTCTCAATACGGGGGCCCAGGTCCGGATGGGCGGCGTTAGAGTCGGTTCCGTCAACAACATAGATTTCGTCGACTACCAAGGCAAGCGCCGCGTCCTCGTTACGATGCTCGTCCGCCGCGACCTCGTCCTTCACAAGAAAGACCGGTTCAAAATAACCATGATCGGCCTTCTGGGGGACAACTACGTCGAAATAGACCCGGGCCCGTCCAAGGCCGCGGTCGTCGAGCCGGGTGCCACGGTCATAGGGGCCGAGGTGGTCGGTATGGACGCGATGTTCAAGATGGTCCAAGACGGTCTGGGTTCCATTAACGAAATGCTCGACGAGCCGACGGTAAAGTCGTTCAAAATAACCGTCCGCAACGCCGAAGTGATGTCTACCGACTTGACCTACATCCTGGGCCAAAGCCGCGAAGATATCAACGTCACGCTGGATAACCTCCGGTCCATGAGTTACCGCCTGGACGGCATGATCGCCCGCAACGAGGATAACTTCGACGTGACGATGGACAACCTGTCGGCGATGTCGGGGGACCTGCGTTATACCGCGACGTCGCTGCGCGGCATCGCCGACGGGTTGCAACAGGGCGAGGGGTCGGCCGGCAAACTCCTCAAAGACGACCGTTTGTATAACGATTTGGTGGATACCACGGCCGAAGCCAAGAGTTTGATCCGGGACGTCCGCGAACGGCCCGGCCGCTATATCCACCTATCCATATTTTAACGACCCAAGAACCAATCGCGTTGAGGTACGTACAGATATGACATTAACCTGCGACGTCGAAGTGGGCGGCAAAACGCTCCATTTCGAAACCGGCAAAGTAGCCAAACTGGCCAACGGGGCTTGCACCGTAACCTGCGGCGGCTCGGTCGTCCTCGTAACCTTCTGCCACACCGACGAGCCCCGCGCCGACATGGATTATCTACCCCTCATGGTCGAATACCGGGAGAAGACGTACGCCGCGGGCAAGATCCCCGGCGGCTTCTTCAAACGCGAGGGGCGGCCGTACGAGAAAGAGGTCGTAACGGCGCGGCTTATCGACCGCCCCATCAGGCCGCTCTTCGAAGACTACGTCCGCCACGACCTCCAAATCATCGCCACCGTATTATCCGCCGACCAGGAGAACGATACCGACGTGCTCGCCGTCAACGGCGCCTCGCTGGCGACGGCGCTCTCGGCCATGCCCTGGCACGGACCTATCGCCGCCGTCCGCGTCGGCCTGCTCGACGGCCGTCCCGTCGTCAACCCCACCATCGCCGAGACCGAGGCCAGCCGCCTGGACCTCGTCGTCGTCGGCACCGCCGAGCGAGTAATAATGCTGGCCGGTTCCGGGGCCGAAGTGACCGAGGACGAGCTGTTGGGGGCGGTGACCGCCGGGTTCGCCGAAGCGCGCAAGGTGGCGGAAACGATTCGCGATTTCACCGCCCACATTCCGAAAATTTCCATCCCCGAACCGGCGCGCGACGTCGCGCTGGCGGAAGAAGTCAAGGGGTTCCTGGCGGGCCGTTTGAAGCCGCTAATAGAAACGCAGGAAAAGGGCGCCCGGCACCTGGCCCGCAACGCCCTCTTGGAGCAAGCCTACGCCAAATTCGTCGCCACCGACGGAGGGGAGGAAGAGGCCCGAAGGCGCGCCCTTATCGAAATCTTCCTCCAAGAACTCGAGGCCGCCGAAATCAGGCGCATGGCCCTCGACGACCGCGCCCGCCAGGACGGCCGCGCGTTCGACGAGCTGCGCCCCATCGACGTCGAGGTCTCCGTCCTTCCCCGGGCCCACGGCTCCGCCATCTTCACCCGCGGCCAAACCCAGGCCCTCGTCGCGACGACGTTGGGAACGGTCTCGGACGAACAACGGGTCGAAGACCTCCTGGGAGAGCGCACCAAGGCTTTCATGTTGCATTATAATTTCCCGCCGTTCTCGGTGGGCGAGGTTCGACCCATCCGGGGCGCGGGCCGCCGGGAGATAGGCCACGGCCAACTGGCCGAGAGCGCCGTTCAACGCCTCCTCCCCTCGGAAGACGAGTTCCCCTATACCATCCGCGTCGTCTCGGACATACTGGAATCCAACGGCTCTTCCTCCATGGCGTCGGTGTGCGGCGCCAGCCTGTCGCTGATGGACGCCGGAGTCCCTATAAAGAAAGCGGTGGCCGGTATATCCATCGGCCTTATCGCGGGCGAGGGCCGCTACGCCCTGCTCACCGACATTCAGGGGATGGAGGACCACTACGGCGATATGGACTTCAAAGTCGCCGGCACCCGGGACGGCATAACCGCGTTCCAGCTGGACATGAAAGTCCGCGGCCTGCCGCTCGAGGTCGTAGCCGACGCGCTGGGCCGCGCCCGCGACGCCCGCCTCGCCATCCTCGCGCAAATGGACGCCGTGCTGGCCAAGCCGCGCCCCGAACTCTCGCCCTACGCGCCGCGCATATTGATAACCTACATCGACGTCGACAAGATCGGCACCGTCATCGGCCCGGGCGGCAAGATGGTCCGCCGCATCATCGCCGAAACGGGCGTCGAGATCGACATCGAGGACGACGGCAAAGTGACCATCGCCTCGCCCGACGAAGCCGCGGCCCGTAAGGCGCTGGAGATCGTCAAGAGCCTTACCACCGAGCCGGAGATCGGCGCCGTCTTCAAGGGTAAGGTTACCCGCCTGATGAAGTTCGGCGCTTTCGTCGAGATCCTTCCGGGGGTGGAGGGCATGGTCCATATCTCGGAGCTGGACCACAAACGCGTCAACCGTGTGGAAGACGCCGTCCGCGTCGGCGACGAGGTCGAAGTCAAAGTCATCGAAATCGACGAAATGGGCCGCGTAAACCTCAGCCGGAAAGCGTGCCTCCCCGGGGGAGAGGAACGCCCCTCCCGCGAAGGGCGGCCCCCCTGGAGACGTGATGACCGCCGACCCCCAGACGACCGCCGTCATAAAAAAGACCGCCGCTAACGGCATCCGCGTGGTCTGTGAGCAGATCCCGACCGTACGGTCCGTGGCCGCCGGCGTTTGGTGCCGCGCCGGCGTCGCGGACGAACCCCCCGCCCTCAACGGCATCTCCCACCTCATCGAACACATGTTCTTCAAGGGGACGACGCGACGGACCGCCGCCCAGGTCGCGGCCGAAATCGACGGCGTGGGCGGCGCGCTCGACGCCTTCACCGAAAAAGAAAACGTCTCCTTCTTCGCCCACGTCTTATACGAACACCTCCCCCTCGCGCTCGACCTGTTGTCCGACATCCTGCTGAACGCCACCTTCCCGCCCCAGGATTTCGCCAAAGAGAAAAACGTCGTGGCGGAAGAGATCCGGCTTTACGAAGACTCCCCCGACGAGAAAATCCACGACCTGATCATAGGGCTCATCTTGCCGGGGGAGGCCATCGGCATGCCCATCCTCGGCTCGTTTGAGACGCTGGCCGCCGTAAGCCGGGAAGACGCGTCGGCGTACCGCTCCCAGATATTCACCGCGGACCGGATCGTAATAGGGGCCGCGGGCTTCGTCGACCCGGAAGAGTTCATCGCCGCCGCCGAGGGATACTTCGGGGCCGTGCCCGGGCCGCGTCAAGGCGCCCCGCGCGACGCGCGTACGTACCCGGTCCCCCGAGCCGCTTACGTCAAAGATACCGAACAGACCCATCTCTGCGTAGGCGTCCCGGCCCTCCCCTACGGCCACCCCGACCGGTACGTTTTGGCCGCGCTGACCACCATCCTGGGGGGCAACACGTCCAGCCGTTTGTTTCAAAAGGTGCGCGAGGAACGGGGCCTCGCGTACGCGGTTTACGCCTACGGCCGAGGTTTTCAGGAGACGGGGGCGCTTGTGGCGTACGCCGGGACGGGCCCCGCCACCGCCCTCGAGACGCGAGACATCATCCTGGAACAATTCCGCGACCTCGCGACGAATAGCGTTAGCGGCAACGAGCTGAAGCGGACGCGGGAATACTTGAAAGGGACGTTGATGTTATCGCTCGAGTCCACCGCGGCGCGCATGGGCCGCAACGTCCGGCACGAAGTCTACATGGGGAGGTACGTATCCCTCGAGGAGACGCTGGCGGGCGTGGACGCCGTCACGGCCGACGACATCCTCCGCCTGGCCGGGGAAATATTTTCGTCCCAGGCCGCGATAGTCGCCATCGGGCCGAACGCGGACGCCGTGGTAAACGTATAACGTGAAACTTCCGCGCGCCTTCCGCCACGGCCGCCGCCGTGGCCGTTTTGCGATAAACGCGCTGGCCGCGCGCGGCATTTCGGCCGCCCTCTGTGCCGCCGCTTACCTGTCGACGGCTAGCCCTTCCCCCGCGCCGGCGGAAGCGGACGGCGACGGCCTGATCCGCATCAAGGAAATCCGAACTTACGGCAACCTCAAAACCTCCCGGGGCATAATGCTCCACTATTGCGAATTCAAACCCGGCGACGCGCTTACGCAGGGCGAGCTGGACCGCAAGTTGCTGAGGACCAAACGGAATTTGCTCAATACCCAATTTTTCTCGCGGGTGAACGTCTTCGACTTGCCCCGCAGCGACCCGCGCGCGGCGGTGGTCATGCTCGACGTCGCCGAAGGCACCGACTGGCACCTCTCCACTTCTACCTGGCAAGCCCGGCTGAGCAAAGAGAATATGGGCGGCGACGCGGTAACGCTGGGGGCCGAGTTCGGCTTCGACCGGGAAAAATTGTTCTACGAGCGACCCTGGGTCTTCGACCTGCCGTTGGCGGTCGAAGGGTCCGGCTTTTACGAAGTCGGCCATCGCGTCGCTATCGAAAGCGACGGCGGGTACGCCGGCGAGGAGTTCTATTACGAGGCGGCCGGCGCCGACGGCTCGGTGGGTTACATCGTTACGTGGCGCTCGAAAGTCGGCCTGGCGGTCCTAGGCGAATACGTCAATTACTACCGGGGCCTGTTCAAGGAGGACCCGCTGAAACGTTTCGGCGTTATGGCCGGGGCCGACCTCGTCGCCGCGCGGCCTTATGCCGAGTGGGACGGCCGCGACAACGACCTTTATCCCACGAAGGGGGCGTACGCGAAATTCCAAAGCGAGCTGTCGTCTCCCGCCGTGGGCGACTACGATTACGCCGGTTTTGAAGGCGACGCGCGCGCGTACGGGTCGCCGTGGGGGCAATTCGTAGTCGCGGCCCGCGTCAAGGGCGGGGCCACGTCCGACGCGACGCCGTACGTTCGCCGCATCTCTATTCGCGGCGCCGACGGCCTGCGGTACGCCTCGTCGAACCACACCGTAGGGACGAAAGCCTTTCTCGTCACGACCGAGATTCGACGCCGGCTATTTCGCTCGCCCATATTCGACGCCTGGTTCGAGGGGGTCGCGTTCGTCGACGCCGGCCGCACCTGGGACCCCGGCCAGCGCCTCAGCTTCGACGATTTCGACTACGCCTTCGGCCCGGGCATCCGCGTTCATATGCAAAGGCCGTTTTACTTCGACTGGCGGGCGGAGCTTAACCTCTACGACGAACTCGCGTTTTACGCGACCGCCCATCGGGCTTTCTAAATGCGTTTCGCCGTCGTCATAGCTTCGTTGACGTTCCCGCTCGGCGCATCGGCCGCGGAGCCCCCCTCGACGTACGGCGAGGTCGCGGCCGTGGTGGACGCCGCCGAACGGCGAGAGATGACGGTGGCGGAAACGTTGGCGCTCGTTTCGGCCGCGCCGGACGCGCCGCTCGCCGGCGCCGCGCTCGGCCGCCTTCACGTCCTCAAAAGCGGCGAGGCGCCGTTTTTTATGCTCGAATTTCTGGAGATACAAAAAGGGTTCGCCGCGCTTAACTTATACATCAAGGACCACCGCGAAGACCCGCTGCCCCGGGTGTGGCGAGCCGCCTCCGCCGTTGAGACCAACTACGCCCTATGGAGCCTCGCCGATACCCGGGCGGACCTGGTCAGCGCGTACGACTTCTGCTTGCGGGATACGTCCTTGCCGGACCAAACGGCCCGGTGTAAACTCTTGCTGGGTTTCGTGGCCAAAGACTCGGGCGAGTTGGAGCAAGCCTTAAGGCTCTGGGCCGACGCGTTCGCCGCCGACCCCGCCGGCCCGGCGGGCAAGAAGGCCGCCCAGCTCCTCGCGCTCTTCACCGGGTAGAGTTTATGGCGCGCCTCGTCATAGCCAAGCATCGCCTCCCGTACCCGGTTGCCGCCGGCACCGACGTCGTGACCTTCAACCTCCTGCGGGCGTTGGCGTCGCGCCACGACGTCACCTTTGTCTCGCTCATCGTCTCCGAAAAACAGCGCCCCTACGCGTCGGCCTTCGAGGCCATCGGCGTCCGTCTGGTCCCGGTGATGATGCCCAACAAGAAGAACCTGGCGGCCCGCGCCGCTTATAAATTATTTTATACGGCCGCCTCCTGGCTCAGCGCGTCGCCGCGCGACCTTTGGTATTACAACCCGCCGGCGTTTCGCCGCGCCGTCCGCGAGGCCGCCGCCGGCGCGGACCTTTTGCAATGCGAGTACTGGTTCCTCTACCCGACGGCCGCGGCCGCCCGGGGCGTGAAAAAAGCCCTGCTCCAACACGACGCGGAGTTCAACGCTAACCGGCGGCTCCTCGCCGCCGTCAGGAATCCGCTGAAGAAATTTCCGCTTTACTTGACGTACCTCCGGCGCCGCGGCTACGAGGTGGCCGCGTGCCGCAAATTCGACCACGTCCTCTGCCTCAGCCCGGCGGACGCCGAACTCGTCGCGCCGTATACCCGCCGGCCGCCGCGCGTCGTCTTCCCTATCGTCGACCTCCCGCCGGCGGACCGGCTGTGCCGGGGGCGGGACAACGCCGCGCTGATTTACTTCGGCGGCACGCGCCGGCCGGCGAACCGACAAGGGCTGGAGGTTTTGCTGAAGGATATTTACCCGCGGGTACGAGAAGCGGTCCGCGACGCGAGCCTTACCGTGCGGGGGGAGGCGCCGCCGGGCCCCCTGCGCCGACTAATGCGGCGGGACCCGTCGGTATCATTTAAACCGGCCGGGCCGGATTTGGCCGACGACCTCGTCCGGGCCTCGGTCGCGGTGGTGCCGTTGTGGGCGGGTTCGGGTATAAAGATCAAAATCCTGACGGCGTTGGCCTACGGCCTCCCGGTGGTGACGACGCCGGTGGGCGCGGAGGGGATCGGGGCCCGCGACGGCGCCGAAATTAAGGTGGCCGAGACGGCCGAGGGTTTCGCCGACGCGGTGGTCCGGCTGTTGACCGACGGCGAAAGGTGGCTCGAGCTGGCGGCGGGCGGCCGGCGCTTCGCCGAGCGCGAGCTGTCGCCCGCGGCTCGCGACGCCGGGATAGCCGAACTCTATGAAGAACTCGCGCGGAATTAAAGTCGCGGCGCTGGCGTCGACGCTGGCCGTGGGGGGGGCCGAACGGCAACTAGCGGCGTTGGCCCGCGGTTTGAGGAAACGCGGCTACGAATTTTCCTTCTTCCTTTGGCGCGACGCCGGGGCGGTGGGGCGGGAGCTCCGCGGCGACGGCTTCGGCGTAGCGGAGAAGATTGCGGCGCGGCCGGCGCGGTGGCTCGGCCTGGTTGCCGAGCTGCGCGCGTACAATCTGCTGCTCGCGCTGGACCACAACAACGTTTTGACGTTGCTGCCGGCGTTCAGCCGACGGCTGCCGGCGTACGTCGTGCTCTACCACTTACAGGGCGAGCCCCCGGGCCGCTGGCGGAATGCGCTGCGGCGCGCCCGGGCCGTGGTGGCGGTCGCGGCATCGCAGCTCGAGCCGCTTCGGAAAGCGGGGATAATTTCGGCGCGGCTCGTCGTCAACGGCGTCGCCGTCCCGGCGGCCGTGGGCCCCGCGGACCGTCGCCGCGCCCGGGAGGACCTGGGCATCGCGGCCGACGCTACGGTGGCCGCCGTCGTCTCCCGGCTCTCCCGGGAGAAGGGCGTAGACGTTCTGCTAAAGGCCGCGGCCTTGTTGGAAAGAGGCGACCGGCCGTGGCTGTTAATCGCGGGCGACGGCCCCGAGCGAGGCCGGCTGGAGGCGCTCGCGCGCGGCGAGTACGCCGGCCGCTATACTTTCCTGGGCGAATTGGACGACGTCTCGCCGGTCTACCGGGCCGCGGATTTCTTCGTGCTGCCGTCGCGCCGGGAGTCGGCGCCGCTGGCCCTGCTTGAGGCCATGGCCCACGGCCTGGCCGCGGCCGCGGCCGCCGCCGGCGACGTCCCGGCCATATTGGCGGGAGGCGTTGGTCTTACGTTTACGCCGGGTTCGCCGGTAGAGCTAGCGCGCGCCATGAAAACGCTAACGGCCGAGCCGGCTAAGAGGGCCGCGATGGGGGCCTTGGCGCGAGCGGCGGTCGCGGGCCGGTACGACGTCGACCGCATGCTCGACGAATACGACGCGTTATTTAATAAGGTGTCAGAAGGGGCGTTGGATGGCACGGGCGACGGATAAAGGGCCGGTGGACGCGGTAGTCGCGTTGACCTACCGCTGCAACCTCCGCTGCCTTACGTGCGACCTCGCCGAGCGCGACGTTGACGAACGGTTGACGCCGGCGGTGTTGCGAAAGCTGCCGCGGTCGCTCAAATTCGTCAATATTACGGGCGGGGAGCCGCTTTTACGGGCGGACCTCGTGCCGTGTGTGCGGGCCGTCCACGACGCTACCGGCGGCCATATAACCATATCGACCAACGCCACGCTGCCGGAGCGGGCGGCGGAAGTCGTCCGCGAGTTGCGGCGCGACGTCCCCGGCTTGCACGTGGCCGTCTCGCTCGACGGCCTGGAGGCCACGCACGACCACGTCCGCCAGGCCCCCGGCTCCTTCCGTAAAGTTTTGGAGGCCGTGGGATTGCTGGCGCCGTTGTTGGGCCCCGACCTCCACCTCGCGTTCACCATATCCGCCGCCAACGCGCACGAATTCGACGGCGTCGCGAGACTGGCCGCCGAATACCGGTTGCCGCTCAGCCTCGCCCTTACCCACGCCTCGGAACATTATTTCCGGCCCCGCGACGGCGCCGTCCCCCGACAGGAAGCCGCGCTCCGCGCCATCGAACAAGCGAGCCGGTACTACCTCCGCCGTTTGACGCCCGGCGGCGCGGCGCGGGCGTACTTCGCCAACGGCCTGCGCGGCGTCGTGACCGCGCGGAAGAGGCCTTTGCCATGCCGCGCCGGCGATAGGTTCTTTTACCTCGACCCGGCGGCGGACGTTTACCTGTGCAATATGCGCGCGGAGAAAATCGGTAACCTCGGCGACCGGACCTTCGACGACGTCTGGGCGGGGGCGAACCGGCGGGCCCTCCTCGCGACGACGGGCCGGGCGTGCCCGCGGCAGTGCTGGATGGTGTGCACCGCTCGGACGGCCATCTTGGACCACCCGTGGCGCGTCGGGTGGTGGGCGGTCGGCGCCTACGGGCGAAAGATACTAAGCCTCCCGTCAAGAAGCCGGTGATAACTTCGTACGTAATTCGTATTCCGGCCGCGGCCGCCTGAAATATCTTGCCCTCGCGAGGAAGCCGTTTTATAATTAAATAAACGTAAATTACCCAAACGGATTTGCCCCCACGCCGACGACGCCCGTCGGTTTGAATATGGCCGTTAAACCCGAAACGGAGACGAGCAATTATTATCATTCGGTACGTTTG
>CAZLXP010000042.1:0-19376 GCA_964563535.1 uncultured bacterium
ACGTCGCGTCGCGGTAAAACCAGAACCGAGGTCATGCAACGCCGCATGATACGGCGGATCTTCCGCTTTGGCGAGACCACGGCGGGCCAGGTTATGACGCCGTTGGCCCAGGTGGTTGCCCTGCCCGAAAGCGCAACCAAAGAGAAGGTCGTCGCGGCGTTGGCTCGAAGCGGCTTCTCGAATTACCCGGTTTATAAACGGAGCCGCGGCAACGTCGTGGGGGTCGTCGCCGCCCGCGACCTTATCGCTTTGCCCGCGGATACGCCCGTAAAAACGTATCTTTGGACGCCGCTGTTCGTTTCGGCGGCTGACAACGTGGAGGCTATTTTACCGCGTTTGGCTACCCGGCGCGTCGACATGGCCGTAGTACGCGACGAGCGCGGCCGAGCGGCCGGCATATTAACCGAGGAGGATATCGTCGAAGAAGTGGTGGGGGAGATAGAAGACGAGTACAGCTGGGGTTCGCAGGGGCTGGTTCGTCGCGGCGACGGTTATACCGCGGACGCGCGCTTGGCCATAAGTTATTTCAACAAAAAAATGCCGGTCCCGTTACCGGCGGGAGATTATATCACCGTCGGCGGCTTCCTGGCGGCGAAATTGGGGAAAGTTCCTGAATCGGGCGACGAGTACGTCTGGCCGCCTTATCGGTTCCGCGTTTTAAAGGCTACCGGGAGGGCGGCCCGCCTTATAAGCGTCGACCGGTCGCGGCCGCAAGAGGTTTAACGTCGCAAAAGGGTTGCGAAAGGCCGCGGCCAAGGTTATACTTTCACGTAAAGGCGCAAGTGGGCTTAATTATGGCTTTAAAAGGCGATCTCGAAACTATTAACCTCCCCGATATCCTTCAGCTTCTAAGTTCGGCGAGGAAGACGGGTGCCCTTTCCATCCGGCGGGGCGCCGAAGAAAAGCGGCTGTATTTCCGCGGGGGTATGCTGGTCTATGCCTCGAGTACGGACGAGCGCGAAAAATTGGGCAGCGTCCTCGTGCGGGAGGGTTATATCAAGCTCGAGGCCGCCGAGCAGGCACGGGCATCGCAGGATAAATCCGGTCGCCCCTTCGGCCTATGTCTCCTCGAGCACGGCAAGCTTCCGCACGAAAAACTCGTCGCCGGCCTAAAAACCCAAGCGCGGATGATTATTACCAACCTCTTCGACTGGTGGGGAGGCCAATTCGAATTCCTCGAAGGCGACCAAGCCTGGCCCGAAGAAATCTCCGTCGGTTTCGATATCCAGGGGATAATCATAGACGCTGCGGCCGCGGTCGACGAGTGGAACCGCATCAAAGGGATGTTGCCCGACTTGGACGTCGTCCTGGAGGTCGCCCCCGCGCCGGTCGAAGGCAGGGGGGAGGTGAGGTTCGGCGCGGAGGAGTGGCACGTTCTTTCGTTGGTAAACGGCCGGCGGTCGGTGGTGGATATCGCGGCCGCCAGCAATCTTTCGGATATAGAAACCTGTTCCGTCGCCTGTCGGCTGCTGGAGAGCGGCATCGTCCGGCCCTTGGGCGTCAAGGTCAGGGAAGCGGCGTTGGCGGCCGCCGAATCGTCGGGCGCCGCGGCGTTGCTGGAGATCTATAGCGAACTGTTCGCCCAAGTAGCATTCGCCGTCTCGGAGGAGGTCGGCGAGGAGGCGGTCCGCAAATTAAGCGAAGCCGCGGCCGCTAAATGTGACGCGTCGCCGTTGTTGCGCGGTTGCTGGCAGGTTTCCCAGGGCGTCCTAAGCAAACGTTCGGTATTGAAGAACCTCGTAATGGAAAACCCTGAGACGCGGGAGGAAGAGGTCGCCGCGGCCTTATTCGAGCTATTCCGCGGGGAGCTTTCCCTTACGGCGAAAATACTGAGCCGACCCCGTCAAGCGGCTCTCATTCAAGACCTCCAGCCGCTCGCGGCTATACTGCTCAAGAAGCACGATGCGCAATTGGTGAACCTGGGCGTAAGGCGCGTTTTGAGCCGCTTTCTATCGCCCACCCAAGTTTCGTATGCCGATACGGAATAACGATAACGGCGGCGCCCCGCACTTGGGGTTAGCGGAAAAGCGCCTTCGGACGCTTTTGGAGATCTCGCGCGCGTTCTCCAAGGAAGTCGAGCTCTCCGCCCTTTTGACGGTCGTAGCCCGTAGGACCTCCGAGGCCATAGGGGTGGAACGTACCTCCGTATTCTTGCACGACCGCGAACGCCACGAACTCTGGACCGTCGTGGCCGAGGGGGAGCTGCGCGAGATCCGGATGCCGGAAGACGCCGGCATCGCGGGATGGGTGGCGATGCAGGGCGAACCGGCCGTCGTTTCGGACGTTACCAACGACCCCCGTTGGAATAAAGAGATCGACCGCCGGACCGGTTATACGACCAGAAACATACTGTGCGTCCCCATGGACGACCCCCAAGGTGAGCGCCTCGGCGCCTTCCAATGTCTTAATTGCGCCGCCGGTACCTTCACCGAAGACGACGTGAAGTTTCTCCAGGCCATTGCTTCTCAGGCCGCGATCTACATCCAGAACGTCCACCTTTTAGAGGCCCGCAAACGGATGTTCGACAGTCTGGTCGATACCCTCGCCGAGACCATCGAGTCCCGCGACCCGCTTACCGCGGGCCACAGTCGCGGCGTAATGAAGTACGCGGTCGGGGCGGCGAAAAAATTGGGGCTGCCCCCCGAGGACGTAGAGGTTGTCCGGTACGCGGCGCTGCTGCACGATTACGGCAAAATAGGCGTCCCCGACCACATCCTGCGCAAGCCGACGACGTTGACGCCGACGGAGTATGAAATTATTAAAAGGCACGTCCTGTATACCCAGCAGATACTCGCCCGCATACATTTCGAAGAGCGCTTGCGCCACGTTCCGGCGGTGGCGGCACATCACCACGAGCGCCTCGACGGTTCCGGTTACCCGAAAGGCCTTCGCGGTTATGACATATCCCGGGGCGGAAAAATTATCGCCGTCGCCGACGTATTCGACGCCATGACTTCCCGGCGTCATTACCGGGGGCCCATGAGCGTTACGCAAGCCGTCGAACTCATCGGCGAGGGCGCCGGTTCGCAATTCGACGCGGACGTCGTGGAAGCGCTCAGGCGGTTCCTGACCGAAGAAGGGAGTCTTGTCGGAAGCGAAAAGTCGGATTGATATGGAATCGGACGCGTGGAAAGAGGTCTTACGTTTATTAGAAGCGGGACAAATCGCCCGGGCCCTCGACCGCTGTCGGGCCTACTGGGACGAGGCCGGCGGGCCGGCGCCGCGGGCGTCCGGCGACGACCCGTTGCGCGAGTTTAATCGTCGCTTGACGGTGTGGCAACAAATAGAGCTCTACGTGTGGGAGGTTAACCGCCGTCCCAGTAACGCGCGGTCGTGGAAACTTCTGGCGTACGCGTACATGCGCGCGGGTTTATACATACCGGCGCTTTTACGGGCGGCCGAGCAGGCGCTCCTGGCGAGTGCCGCCCACGAAGAAAACGCGGCGCTGGCGGCCAACATAGAAGAAAAAATGGAATTATGTCGGCGGGCTCTCGCGGGCGATAAAGAAGCTCGCGCCGAAATCGCCAAAAGCGAACGGGCGTTTGCCGAAAATTTCTTCGAGTTTCCGACGGAGGTCCCGATGCCGGAGCCCTTTGTTAACTCGGGTATCGTCGCGTTACCGGCGTTGAAGGTAACGGCCGCGGTAATCGCGCCCGACCTCTTAGAAATTATTGACGGCTGAGGTTGTTTATGGACCGTAAATTGATAGGCCGGTGCGGCAAGTTCTGCGGCGAATGTTTTATCTACGTCGTCGGGCACGGCGACGACCCGCAAGCCGTCGTCAAACTTGCCCGCGAAATGGGCGTCGAACCCGAGAGGATTCGCTGCGAAGGCTGTCAAGGCCCCGCCGAGGCTTGCCACAACGCCCAGTGTAAGATCGTCGCGTGTTTGGACGGTCGGGGTTATCGTTATTGCGCGCAATGCGCCGAAATAAATGATTGCACGAAGTACGCGCAAAATAACGTCGAATTCGGCGGCCGGCCCAAAATCTATTCCACTCAGCTCCGGGCGTGGGGCGAGGAACGGTGGCTAAGGTTCCACCTCGGCGACGCGGGCGAAAGCCCGGACGAAGAGTCGCGTTAAGGGTGTGACGGATGAATCCTACCGCCGGAGAAATTGAAGCTCGCCGCCGGCCCTTGATATGCGGCGGCTACGAATGGGCGTGCTGCCGTCCGACGAAGACGGCGTAGGAATGTCGAGGCCTAAGCGGGAGATAGGGGACGTCGACGCGGTCGCCCGGGCCGCCGTTAGCCTTTTCGGCAAAGGTTTTAATTGAGCGGAAGCCGTCGCGACCGCAGTAGGCGGTTCTTTCGTTTCGGGCGAGGGCTGTTTACCTCGCGTGGCTACATCTTTCGGCGCGGGGTTGGGCCGTAGGGGCGAAATCTGCGGCGCCCTCGCCGGCGCGTTGATAGCCGTCGGCTTGCGCCACGGGAGGCGCGAAGGCGAAGGCGACGAGGCTAAAGAACGGTCCTACGAACGTGCGGCCCGAGTCGTAGATTCCTTCCGGGAACTTTTCGGAACGTTGCGATGTAGAGAACTGATCGAAATCGACCTCGGCGAACCGGAAGGCCGGGAGGCTTACCGGCGCGAAAATATCCGGGATAAATATTGCGTTGACTACGTGACGGCCGCGGTTCGGTTGGCTCACGAGGCGGTCAACTCTTAGAGAATTTATCCGTGAGTAACTAGCCGCCGCCGGGCGGCTTTTAAAATAATGGCCGCGATAAATTTATGGTTTAAAGACCTCATCGCCCGCAAACGAGACGGCGACGTAATACCGGAGGGTGACTGGCGCCTTTTCGTAACCTCGCTTATGGGAGGCGAATTGCCGGATTATCAGGTGGCCGCTTTACTTATGGCCATATATTTTAGGGGGATGACGGTCGACGAAACCGCGGCGCTGACGTTGGCCTTGGCCGCTTCCGGCGAACAACTTATACTCGGCGACGGGCCGTACGTGGATAAGCATTCCACCGGCGGCGTAGGGGATAACGTTACGCTCGTCGCGGTCCCGTGGGCGGCGGCGTGCGGCGTTCGGGTCGCCAAGCTCTCGGGCCGGGGCCTGGGGCACACCGGCGGCACCATAGATAAACTCGAAGCCATCCCCGGTATAGACCTGTCGCTTACGGCCGCCCGGCTCAAGGCCTTGACTGACCGCGTCGGGTGGGCCGTGGCCGAGGCCCGCGCCATAGCGCCCGCGGACAAAATACTTTACGCCCTCCGCGACGCTACGGCGACGGTGGAAGCGCAACCTTTAATCGTCGCGAGTATTTTAAGTAAAAAACTCGCGGGCGGCGCGCCCGCTCTCGTCTTCGACGTTAAAGCGGGTGAAGGTGCGTTCACCCGCGACGGCGAACAAGCTCGCGCCTTAGCCCAAAGCCTGATAAACGGGGCCAAGGCAGCCGGACGGCGGGCCGTCGCCTTGATTACCGCTATGGACCAACCTTTGGGATACGCCGTTGGCAACGCGCTCGAAGTCAGCGAGGCGGCGGCGACGCTACGGGGCGACGGGCCCGCGGACTTGCTTGAGGTTTCGCGCGCCGTAGCCGTAGAAATGCTCGTATTGGCGGGGGCGGCCGGTCGGGAAGAAGCTCAACGCCGTCTGGCTCGTGCGTTGGAGGCCGGCGAAGCTTTCGCGAAACTGGACGCCATGGCGCGCGCCCAGGGTGCGCCCCCCGAATGGTGGACGCGCCTCCCCGAAGCCGCCAAATCCACGGCGGCGTGCGCCGAGAGTGACGGGTACGTATCAGTTCTGGATGCCCGGGCGGTTGGGCGCGCCGCGAACGCCCTCGGCGCCGGGCGGACGACTAAAGAAGACGTCGTCGACGCCGCCGCGGGAATCTTGTTGCGAAAAAAGATGGGGGACCCGGTATCCGCCGGCGACGTTTTGATGACCCTTTATTACAACGACGACGCGCGCCTGGCCGAAGCCCTAAGCCATGCTCGAGCGGCGGCCGAGGTGGGCGAAAAGCCTCCGGCGAGGCCGTTAATCTTAGAGGTGGTACGCTAGTTGCCGGTACGTATAGCCAAGTGGCGTGACGTCGCGGCCCTGGCGGTTATCGGGGGCGGCTCGTTGGCGGCGGCCTTCGCGTTCTTTTATTACCAAACCGACCACCGCCAAGGCCTGGCCGCGTTGACGAGCCACGCGATACATTTCGTTTTGTTCGTCGCGCTGGCCTGGGCGGCGTTTTTCGTCGGGCGGACCGTCTCGCGATATATATTTCGCCGACGTCAATTCTTTTGGGAGGTCGACGTCGCGCTGGGCTTCGCGGCCTTCGGCACGGCGGCGTTCATATTGGCCGCGACCCATCTGCTTTACGAATGGGTCGCTCGAGCGGCGGTTCTGGCGTGCGTTGCCTTTTCGGCGCCGTTATTGTCGCGATACGCCCGTACGGCCCGGGATTTTTTGCGCCGGTCCATAACGGGGGCCTCGGCGGGCGTCGTCGCCCTCGGTACGGTTTCGGCCCTGTTCGCGCTGACGCTGCTGATACGCGTTGGCCTTCCCCCCGTCGAATGGGACGTCCTGGTTTACCATCTGTATTTGCCGAAGGTATTCGCGGAAGCTCACCGGTTCGTTTACCTGCCGCGCCTGGTTTACTCATCTATGCCGCTGGGGGCGGAGATGATGTTTACGTGGGCGTACCTTTGGGACGGCCTGGGCGCGGCGGCGGCCGTGGCCCCGCTTATTAATATTTTAATGGTCGTGGCCACTCGGCGGTTGGCGCGCCGTTACCTCGACGACCTTTGGGCTGCCGCCGCCGCTTTTCTGCTCCTTTTCACGCCTAGCTTCGCGGCGGCGGTAGGCACGGCGTACGTGGACTTCGTAGTGGGCGCCTTCGTCGTTATGGCGTTAGTCGTGTATTTAAACGGCTTCCGCCGTTACGCCGACGCGGCGTTGGGAGGCGTATTGTTGGGGGCGGCGTTGGCCGTTAAATACACCGGTGCGTACGCGCTGGTAGCGCTGGCGCCCGTAATTTGTTTGGATATCGTCAAGCGGAGATTGCCGCTCCGGTATGCGGCCGTGTTTCTGATAACGGCTTTCGCCGTAGTCTCGCCGTGGTTGGTTAAAGCGTTCGTCGAACGCGGCAATCCCGTTTTCCCGGCGCTGTACGGCGTCTTCGGCGGCCGCGATTTGTCGGCCGAGGCGGCCGCGGCGATCGTCCCGGCGTTGCGGCGCATCGGCATGGGGCGCGGCGTAATCGATTACATTTTACTCCCGTACCGTGTTTCGGTTATGGGCGGGAGCGGGTACGGCCGTTTCGCCGGCAGTTTGTGGCCCTTTAGTTTTTTAATGGTCCCCGTGGCGTTAATTTGGTTCAGGCGGTGGCGGTTGCTATTGTTTACGGTTTTATATTTCGCCGCGTGGGCGTACCTGATGTCCCAACAACTCCGTTTTTTAAGCGCGGCTTACGCGACGTTGGCGGTATTGACGGCGGGGGTTTTCGCGGCCGCGGCCGACGTTTTCAAGGGGGCGGCGCGCGCCGCTGGCCGCTTCGTCGTAATTGGCTTAGCGGCGGTTTTAGGTTGTCTTCTCAACGTCCCGAATATTCTGGCCGGCCTGGAGGGATTAAGATATTACGAGACGGCGGGCGCCGAAAAATATTTACGCGACCGCGCGCCTTGCTACGCGGCCGATAAATTCGTTAACGAGACGCTTTCGGAAGACGCGGTTGTGCTGATGATGTTCGACGATTGCCTTTTGTATCTCGAGCGGCGCGCGATATACGATTCGTTTATGGACGCGTCGCAAACGATATATGATATTCAAAAACTTAATACCCCGGCGGAGGTGGCGGCATACGTGGAGGGGCTCAGCGCCACCCACGTCATGGTTTACCGGGTGGGCGCTTCCTATTTTTGGAATTATTACGAACGTTCGACCCGGCGTTTGTGGGAATCGTATGTGGCGCGGTATACGACCGTCATATACGACGACGGCTATTACGAAATCCGCGCGGTCGAGCCCCGCCGCGAAGGCCGTTGAAACCGGGCCGACCTAAGCTTGCGTTTCTTAGCCGGCCGTCGCAAAGCTCGCGCGCATCCGATGAGCCCCAACCGTTAACGCCCGGCCGGGGCCAATTGGCCTTGAAATCGCGTTGCGCGGTCGTTATAATTCGGCGCCGGCAGGCATCCCGCAAAGCGAGAAAGGCGTTATTTTGGAGAATAAAATGTCGCGAAGGTCGCGAGCCGCGGTAACGACCGCCGTCGTTTCCGTAAGCCTCCTGGCATCTCTCGTCGCCTTTTTCTATTACCATGCCGACCGTCGCACCCTACTCGCCGTTTTCGGTACGGAGATTATGCACGTATTCCTTTTCTCCGTACTCGCCTGGGTTGCGTACTTCATAGGCCGCCTGGCGTACGGGTACATCTTTCGGCAGCGCGAGCCGTATTGGGAAATTCAGCTCGCGTTGGGCTTTATCGCGTTCGGCCTCGGCGCCTTTTCTTTGGCGGCCGCGCATTTGTTATACCCGTGGGTTGTTCGCGGCGCGGTATTGTTTTCCCTCGGATTGTCGGTCCCGCTCCTATGGCGGTACGGCAGGGAATTCGGCGGCTTCTTGCAAGAACGGGCGTCGTCGTTGACCCCCGGGCCGGTTCTCCTGGCGGCCGTCGTGTTGCCGCTCGTCGCGGTAACGCTCGTGCGCGTAGGCCTGCCGCCCTTCGAATGGGATTCCCTCGTCTACCACATTTACGTCCCCACAGTTTACGCCGAAAGCCACTATTTCGTATACCTCCCGCGGCTGGCGTACGCCTCCATGCCCCTCGGCGCCGAAATGATGTTCACGTGGGCCTACCTTTGGGACGGCGTCGGCTGCGCCGCGGCGGTATCGCCGCTCGTCAACGCCCTTATGGTCGTCGCGACCTGGCGCCTGGCGCGACGTTATATGGATAACCTATGGGCGACGGCCGCGGCCGCGTTTCTTCTCGTAACCCCCTCTTTTTTACTTTTTTTCCCCTCGGCCTATATAGATATGATCCTCGGTACCTTCGCGCTAATGTCGCTTTTTGTTTATTTAAGGGGCATAAAAGGTTACGGCGACGCCGCCCTTGCCGGTTTTCTCTTGGGGGCGGCACTCGGCGTAAAATACACCGGTCTGTACGCCTTGATTGGTTTTGCGCCCGTCGTAACCCTCGATATTTTACGACGCCGGGTTTCGGCGCGTTTCTTGGCCGTGTTCTTAGCCGTAACGTTCGTGACCGTCGCGCCGTGGTTGGGAAAGGCATTCGTGGAAAGGGGAAACCCGGTCTTCCCGTCATGTTACGGCATCTTCGGCGGCCGCGACCTGTCGCCCCCGGTTGCCGAGGGCGTCGTAAAATGGCAAAAAAGCATAGGTATGGGGCGGGAACCGCTCGATTATTTATTGCTACCTTATCGCGTGTCCCTCGAGGCGGATACGGGATATGAAAAGTTCGACGGCATAATTTTACCTTTCAGCCTGGCCGCGGTATTGCTCTCGCTCTTCTGGTTCCGGCGGTGGCGATTAATCGCGTATACGGTATTTTATTTCGGCGCGTGGGCTTTCATGGCTTCCCAACAACTGAGGTTCCTTAGCGCCGCGCTGGGAATGTTCGCGATATTGGCCGCGGGGGTCTTCGGGTCTGCCGCTTCGTTTTTTAAGGGCACGGCGCGCGCCGCGGTGTCGTTTATATTGATAGGCGCGGTGGTCGTCTTCGGGTACGCCGTCGCCGGCTCGGCGACCTGCTTATACGTAATCGAAGCCGTGAAATATTTACTGACGCGGGACGCCGACGAATATCTGATGCGTATGGCCCCTGTATACCAAGCCGACAAATTTGTGAACGAAAGCCTGCCCCAAAATGCCGTTATTTTAATGATTTTTAACGACCATCTGCTATACTTAGAAAGGAAGGCCATCTACGACTCGTTCTTCGAGGCGTCTGAAACGCTGACGCACGTCGCGACGTTGCGAGGGCCGGCCGAGGTGGCCGATTACGTCGAGGGGTTAGGCGCGACCCATATCTTCACCGGCAGGTTCGCGATGGACTATTTTTGGAGCCATTACGAGCCGGCTACGCGCGTATTGTGGGAAATGTACCTGTATGGATATACCGACGTCATATACGACGATGGCCAATTCGAAATCCGCGCCATAAGGCACCGAACGGGTAACGCGCACTAGCTCTAGTTATGGTATTAGTTTGGCGAATCGAAATAAACCAGCGTTTATCCGTTCCCGGCTTTTGTGGTGTCAAAAACGCAGCTTGTAATATAAAAACCAGGTCGTAAAAGCATTGCGTCCGCCGTAGATTCTTTATTAGCGGCAAAACCGACTTCCGCCGTCAACGAACTTATCGGTTAAATATTTAAACCGTTTCAAATGAGTTCGTTAAACATAATTAGGTTAAGTATTATATTAATATTGTCCGCTACGGCCTATACCATAGCGCCCGGCGCAACGGCCGCCGACAAGGGAGAACCGAGCGAAGTCAGGGGAACGGAACAAGCCCCCGTGGCCGAGGGCGAGAAGGGTGGGGAGGGCGAAGAGCCTTATCACGTCGAGGCTGACGTGACCGAAGGATACTACACGGCCGGCAAACAGGTTTTACACGGTATAGGCAACGTCGTCATCGTTCACGGCGGTACGACGATAACCTGTGATGAGGCTTATTCTTATGAGGCGGAAAATTTAGCGACCCTTCTCGGTAACGTAACGGTAAAAAACAAAGTAAAAAAATATACCTTGACGTCGGGATATGCGGAATATCGGCGCGACGAAAAGCTCTCGATAGCGACGAAAAGTCCTAAGTTGGTTTTGGAAAAGGACAGGCCTATAACCGTTACGGCCGATATAATGCGGATATGGACCGACGAAGAGTACGGGGAGGCCGCGGGCGACGTAAAAGTAGTTTCGGAGGATATAGAAGGTTACGGCCAGAAATTAAAGTATTTCGGGAAAGAGGATAGGCTCGAGTTAAGCGGCAAGCCGGTCGTGCGCCAGGAAGATAGTCGCCTCGCCGGGGACGTGATTACGCTTTACCTCGTGGACGAAAAGTTGCGCCGCGCGATAGCCAAAGGTGACGCAAAGGTATTATATTTTTCGCGGCACGAAGAAAAACCCGAAGAGGAAGGCTCGGCGGAGGTAGAGGGACAAGAAGAAGCCGCCGAGGTCGCGTCGGCGCCGCTTTCGACCGGACCGGAAGAAGAGCCGTCCCCGGCCGTAACCGGCGATGATAAGGCCGTCCCGGTTGCCGGCGCCGAAGAAACGGCCGGCGTGGACGCTGTTTCCTCGGAAAAGAAAGAACGACCCGAGGCCGCGGTGGAGGAGGAGAAGGAGCCGCCTTCCGGCCGCGTTGAGGCCGCCGGCGCGATGATGGAGGGCTTTTTCACGGACGGCGTGCTCGAGCAGGTGGACGTCGTCGGCGACGCCGAGGGACACTACTGGCCTTTCGACGAGTTCGGCGGGGAGACGGGGGAACAGGTAGACGCCGCCGGCGACCTGATCCGCATAAAAATGAACGACGGCGAGGTCAAAAAAATAGACGTGGAAGGTAATGCCGAAGGGATTTACCGGCCGGCCAAATCGGAAGGGCGCAGCGGCGTGACGCAGACGGCGGGCGACCGCATCACCGTTTTCGTCACGGCCCGCGAGGTAAGACGCATAGTCGTCTTCGGGCGCGCGCGGGGTTCGTATTTCACCGAAGAAGCGCCGGCGGCGGGAGAACGCGAGGTCGTCGGTGGCTAGGGCCGTAGCGGAAGAGGCGATTAGAAAGGTTATCTCGCCGTCGAGGGCGGTAGAGGCGAAAAAAGCCGACGCCGTCCTTCGGACCGACGATTTGGTTAAAATTTACTCGGGCCGGCGCGTCGTGGACCGGGTATCCATCGACGTCAAGCCGGGCGAGATCGTAGGGCTCTTGGGTCCGAACGGGGCCGGCAAAACGACCACTTTTTATATGATCGTAGGTCTAATTAAACCCAACGCCGGCAGGATTTTTCTGGGCGCGAAGGAATTGACCAGATTGCCGATGTACAAACGCGCGCGTCGCGGCGTGGGTTATTTGTCGCAAGAGGCGTCCATCTTCAGAAAGCTGACGGTCGAGGAAAATATCCTCGCCATCCTGGAAGTCATGCCTTGGGGGGCGCGCGAGCGGCGTCGCCGCGCCGTCGAGCTGCTCGAGGTAATGGGCGTAGCCCACCTGTTAAAATCGAAAGCGTATACTTTGTCGGGCGGGGAACGCCGGCGCGTTGAAATAGCGCGCGCTCTCGCGTCCGAGCCGCTTTACCTCCTGCTGGATGAACCTTTCGCCGGCATCGACCCGCTGGCCGTAGAAGACATCCAGAACATCGTTTTGCAATTGCAAAAGGCGGGCCTCGGCATCCTCATAACCGACCACAACGTCCGCGAGACGCTCGAGATTACCCACCGCGCGTATATTATGTTCGAGGGCCAAATATTGATATCGGGCGATGCTGAAAAATTAATCAACGACCCGGAAGCGCGTAAAATCTATTTAGGTGAAAGGTTCCGCATGTAGCGTCGTCAGGCACGAAACAGCCGAGATGAAATTATCCCAGAAATTAGAACAACGCCAGATAATATCGCTGCGACTTCAGCAGTCGCTTAAGCTTCTCACGCTTAACAACTTGGAGCTCGAAGCCGCGATCGAGGCGGAAATCGAAGCCAACCCGGTTTTAGAATGGGAGCCGGTCCAAGCCGCTCTCGAACAACCGCAATCCTCCCTCGGCGAGCGGCTGGACAATATCGACTGGCAAGATTATTTCGAGACCGCGGCCCGAGGCGACTACCAGGCGGAACGCCAAGAAGAATTCGACCAATTCGCGTCGACCGCGGGGCCGCCTGTTACGCTGGCCGAACACTTGACGCGGCAGCTCGAGGTCTCGGGGGCCGGCGCTTTGGATTCCGAAATCGCGGCCTGCATTATCTCGGCACTCGACCGCGACGGGTATTTCCGGTTTCCCGCGGCGACCATCGCCGAGGAGACGGGCGTCGACGAGCGCGAGGTGGAGCGGGTTTTAGTCGAAGTAGTTCAAAGGCTTGAACCGCGCGGCGTTGGCGCGCGCAATTTGAAAGAAGCGTTGCGGTTGCAGTGGGACGAGGCGGGCGAAGACGCGCCGGCCTTGGCGGCGGTTATAATCGACGACCATCTGGAGCACGTGGCAACTAAGCCGCCGTCGGAATTGGCGGCTAATCTTAAGGTATCGCCCGCGGAAGTCGAACGGGCCGTGGCGTTCATAAAAAGCCTAGAGCCCCGGCCCGGGAGGGCGTTCGGCGGTGAATACAACCCGGCTTTGGTTCCGGACGTGCGTGTCGAATTGGTCGCCGGTAAAGTGGAACTCGGCCTGCTCGACGACCGCGCCGGGCGTCTGTACGTAAGTCCCCGTTATCGCGCGTTGTTAACCGGCGACGGCGGCGTGGACGACCAAACCGCCCGTTTCCTGAAAAACCGCCTACAGGCGGCGGCGTCGTTCATTCGCGCGCTTCACCAGCGGCGGCGCACCCTCGAGAGAGTGGTCGCCGCCGTATTCGAAACGCAACGCGATTTCCTCGCCGTCGGCGAACCCGGCCTGAAACCCCTTACGATGGAGGACGTGGCGGACCGGATAGGGTTCCATGTTTCTACCGTATCGCGTGCGGTCGCGGGAAAAGTGGTAGATACGCCGTCCGGCGTTTATCTTCTGAAATATTTCTTCACCGGTCGCGTGGCCACGGCCGAAGGACAGGTATCGGTGGAACGCGTCAAGGCCATGCTGCAGGATATTATCGACGACGAGGACAAGAGTACGCCCCTATCGGACGAGGAGTTGGCCACCGAACTCGCCAAAGGGGGTACGCGCGTCGCCAGGCGGACCGTCGCGAAATACCGTAGCGAACTCAGAATTCCCGGAAAGCATGCGCGAAAAAAAAGAGTGTGACGTAGTTATCGTAGGGAGCGGGCCGGCGGGTTACCCCGCTGCTATCCGCGCGGCCCGTCTCGGGGTAGAGGTCGTCGTGGTCGAGGAGAGGGGGCTGGGCGGAACGTGCCTTAACGTCGGCTGCATTCCGACGAAGTATTACTGCCGCCGAAGCGCCGCGTCGGACCCCCGGCCTTGGCGAGAGGTCGTCGCCGATAAAAGTAAATTAATCGACGAGCTGGCCGCGGGGATCGGATTTTTATTCGATAAGCGCGGCGTCGAACTCGTTCGAGGGCGGGGACGCTTGTGGGGGGACGGCGCCGTCGCGGTCGAGGGCGACGTAAGCGTAATTTTAAAAGCTCGGAAAGGAATACTATACGCGCCCGGTTCCGTGACGTTGTCGCCCTCCGCCATGCCGGTCGACCACCGCTTGATATTGGATAGCGACGACCTGGTCGACTCGCCGCTGGACTTCAAAAGCGTCG
The DNA here is from genome assembly GCA_964563535.1 of uncultured bacterium. Taxonomy (GTDB): domain Bacteria; phylum RBG-13-66-14; class B26-G2; order WVWN01; family WVWN01; genus WVWN01. The sequence continues at coordinate 14,356 of CAZLXP010000042.1, forward strand.
TCGTCGTAGGCGGCGGCGCCATCGGCCTCGAGTGGGCCACGATATGCCGGCGCCGCGGCCTTGACGTCACCGTCGTCGAAATGATGCCGCAGGTCCTGCCGGGGTTGGACGGCGACGTCGCGCGTCGCCTGGCCGGTTTAATGAAACGAAACGGCATAAAAATAACGGTCGGCGTCAAGGTAGAAGAATTGGCGCGGCGCGGCGACGGCGTCGTCATCCGCTTATCAGACGGCGCGGTTCTCGAGGCCGAAAGGGCGTTGGTCGCGGTAGGTCGGAAGGCAAATATCGACGAGGAAGAGCTCCGCGGTTTGGGCGTAGCGTGCGAGGGCGGCCGCATAAAGGCCGAGCCGACGATGGCGACCACGGCCGAGGGCATATGGGCCGCGGGCGACGCCGCGGCCGGCGGGCCGATGTTGGCGCACGTCGCCACCCGCCAGGGTTTGGTTGCTATCGAGAACATGCTGGGCGCTCGGCAGGAAATGGATTACGAGCACGTTCCCTGGGCCGTCTTCTCCGACCCGGAGGCGGCCGGCGTCGGCCTGAACGCGGCCCAGGCCCGGGAACGCGCCGTGGCCGCGAGAGAGGGCAAATCCGATTACCGCGCGCTCGCCCGACCGCGCGCCGACGGTCTCGCCGACGGCTTTTTTAAAGTCCTCGCCGCGGAGGACGGCGGAAAAATTCTGGGGGCCCACGCCTTAGGCCACGACGCCGCCGAAATCGTACAGATAGTTTCGGCGGCGATGGCGTGCGAGGCCAACGTAAACCAATTAACCGAGTTCATAGCCATACACCCTACCTATAGCGAACTGGTGGCGGAAGCTTTGGACGATTGGCTGGGGTTCGCGACTCACCGGCCGTAGGAGATGCGGACTTACGAGAGCGAACGTATTCCTAGTTGGCTCCGGCGCCCGGTGACCGACCGGGTCGCGCGGGGGGCGGCCCGCCGCGCCGTGGCGGCCTTGCACACGGTTTGCCAGGAGGCTCGGTGCCCGAACCGCGGCCGGTGTATGGGGGAGGGGAAAACGGCTACGTTTTTATTAATGGGGCCGGGCTGTTCGCGGGATTGCCGGTTTTGTTCGGTATCTCACGGCCCGAAACCGCTCGAGCCGGGCGAGCCCGACCGGGTCGCTCGCGCCGCGGCGGCGTTGGGGCTCAAATACGTCGTCCTCACGTCCACTACCCGCGACGACCTGGCCGACGGCGGCGCGAGTCACCTGGTCGCGACGGTTGACGCCGTACGAACGACGTGTCCCGACGCGGACGTGGAGGTACTGGCGCCGGATTTCGGCGGCTCGCTCCGTTCCGTGGACGACGTGGCCGCCGCCGGCATAGCGGTATTCGGCCACAACGTCGAGACGGTACCGCGTTTATACCGGCGGGCCCGGCCCGGCGCGGACTACGGGCGTTCGCTCGTCGTATTGGCGCGTGCGGCGGCGGCCGGCGTAATAACGAAATCCGCTCTATTGGTAGGGCTGGGAGAGGACGAAAACGAGGTAGGCGTCGTTTTACGGGACCTACGGTCGGCGGGGGTTTCGGTCGTGGCCGTAGGGCAATATTTAAGGCCGAGCGTGCGACAACTACCGGTCGCGCGCTTCTGGGAGCCGCAAGCCTTTGAAGCTCTCGAGGCTTCAGCGCGGGAGTTGGGTTTTGCCGCGGCGACGTGCGCTCCGTACGTGCGTTCTTCCTACCAAGCCGGCGAGATCTACCGGCGCGTACGAACCGCCGGTTAAAGGTTCGACGTTTATTGAAAAAAAACGGTTGGTATATGATAAACTAACCGTGCGTTTGGCCGAGGGCGGTCGGTCTGGCGCGGAAGGCTGGCATAAGCCGGAGGTAGCGGACGTGGGTTTGCAGATTACGGGAAAACGCGTCGACGTTACGGACGCGATGAAGAGCTATATTGCGAAAAAAATAGAAAAAATTACGAAAAGGCTTCGAGATACTCAGGACATTGTCGTGACGCTAAGGATCGAAAAGTACCACCACATCGCCGAAATTACCATCGCGGCCGACCATCTCACCATCCGGGGCGAGGGCAATACGGCGGATATGTATTCTTCGATAGATATCGCTTGCGACAAGATAGAGAAACAAATACGGAAATACCGCAGCAGGATCCAGAGCCGTCGGGCCGCGCGCTCCGAAAAAATCCGGGAAGCCGTGATGACGGTATACGACCATCGCGCCATGGCGCGAGAACACGACACCCGCGTCGTCGTAAGCGTCGATAAGATACCCGTAAAGCCTATGACCCTCGAAGAAGCGGTTATGGAAATGGATTTAATGAACCAGGACTTTTTGGTTTTTAAAAACGCGGAGACGGACGAGCTGAACGTTATCTACCATCGGCGCGACGGCAACATCGGCTTTATTGAACCTTAACGCCGGGGACTCTCCGTCTTCTATTTGCGCCCCCGGGCGCAGAAAAAAGGTGAGGTGACCCTGAGGTGAAGATTACGGATTTCGTCGACCCTAAAGGGATAAAAATGGAGTTAGAGGCTCAGAATAAGGACGGAGTCCTCCGCGAACTCGTAGCGCTCGCCGCCGAGACCGGGAAAATAAACGATGAATTGGCGATCCTAAAAGCGGTGCGGGAGCGGGAAAATCTCTGTAGTACCGGTTTCGAGAACGGCGCCGCGATACCGCATCCGCGACAAGGCCACCCGGATATCGTTACGGAGCTGGTGGCGGTGTTCGGCCGCTCCACCCGGGGTATCGACTTCGAGGCGCTCGACGAAAAGCCCGTGCATCTGTTCTTTCTTTTGTGCGCGCCCACCGACAGCGAGCATTTACGGGCCTTGGCTAAACTCTCGCGCTTCCTCAAAAAGGAAACCGTTCGCAAAAGGCTGTTGGAAGCGAAAACGCCGGATGACGTATTGGCCGTAATAAAAGAAGAAGAGGTCTGACCCGGCGATGGCGCGACGCCGTAAGGAAACCGTCAGCGTCGACGACTTAGCTTTGGGCGGGACGAAGCCGCCCGTCGGCGTAACGGTCGGCGAAATGTTTGCCGAGATGGCCGACCCCCTTAAACTATCCTCCGTGGAGGGCAACGGTGGGTTCGGCCGGCGGGTGCGCGGCACGGAAATAAACCGCCCGGGTCTGGCCATCGCGGGTTATTTCGACCGGTTTTCGCACCGCCAGGTTCAGGTCCTCGGCATGACGGAATTATCCTACCTGGCGAGTTTAACCGAACAGAAACGTTCCGAAGTATTCAACAAGATTACTTCCCGCGAAGGACTACCTTGTTTCGTGGTCGCGCGGGGCCGCAGGCCGCCGCCGGCCCTAAAAGCCGCCGCGCGCCATAGGGGCATACCGGTGGCCGTGTCGCGCCGCCGCACTACGGACGTCGTAGCGCTCCTTTCGGACTACCTTCGGGATAAGTTCGCCCCCAGGTTGGCCTTCCACGGCGATTTGCTCGACGTCTACGGCGTCGGCGTCCTAATTCTCGGCCCTGCCGGGGTGGGGAAGAGCGAATGCGCCTTGGATTTAATCGTGCGCGGCCATCGCATCGTGGCCGACGACGTCGTTTACGTCCGCCGGCGCATAACGGGGGAACTCGTCGGCGATACCAAAGATAATATTCGCGAACACATCGAGATCCGCGGCTTAGGCGTTTTAAACGTCAAACAACTATTCGGCATTCGCGCCGTCCGTAAGACGAAGAACGTAGAGCTGGTCGTAAAAATCGAATTGCACAACCCGGACGAGGAATATGACCGCACGGGCCTCGACCGGCGCGGTATAAACATTCTTGGCATCGAGGCTCCTTTTCTCGTCATACCCGTGGTCCCGGGCAAAAACATCTCTTCGCTCATCGAGGTGGCGGCTTTGGACTACTTATTAAAACGTTACGGCTTCGACGCCGCCCGCGCGTTCAACGAGAAGCTGCGTTCCCAGATTGCGGCCAATTATCCGGCCCATAATAAAGGCGAAGCATGATCGGGATAATGGTAGTCGCCCACGGCGCGTTGGCCGAAGAGCTGATAAACTCGGTCGCGATGATTATGGGCCGCGTCCCGTTGCTCCGGGCCGTCGGCCTCGGCGCCGACCAGGGACTCGACGACCTGAAGCTCGAGATCGAAAAAACGTGGCAGGAGCTCGAACTCGGGGGCGCCGCGCATATCTTGGTGCTGGTCGACATGTTCGGCGGCTCTTGTTCGAACGTCGCGGCGCGGCTCGTTAGCGAGTGCGAGCCGGGCCGTATAGCGGTGATAACGGGCGTAAACCTTCCCATGGTGCTCGAGGCCGCCATCGACCGCGACTTATACGAATTCAAGGACTTAGTCGATAAGGTAGTCAAGGCCGGCAAGAAATCCATTGTAGATGTCCGGGCCGTCATGGCCGAGAAACTCCGCTAGTCGACGTTTGGCGTCCCTTGACAATGGGCGTTTTGTTATACAGGGTGGATGACCGGTTGATCCACGGCCAAGTGGTCGTCGGTTGGGGACGGCATCTCAAGATAAACTCCATCCTGGTATGCAGCGAAAGGGTAGTGAACGATGAACTGGCGCGCGCCATGATGGAGATGGGCGCGCCGGCGGACGTCAAAGTCGAGGTATTGGGATTGGAGACGGCCGCCGCGCGAATCAAACGCGACGACTTCGCCGACCGTGCCGCTATAGTGCTTTTCGAAACCCCGGCCGACGCGCTGCGCCTTTTGGATATGAACGTCGACATCAAAAAATTGAATATAGGCGGGATGCACTTCCGGGCCGGCAAACGGCAGATCATGGAGGGCGTATCGGTAGACAAGGCCGATTGTCGGGCGCTTCACGAATTGGCCGCGCGGCACGTCGAGATCTACTTCCAGATGGTTCCGCAAGCGCACCCCGTCGAGATCGTACCGAAGTTGCCCTGCGACCTTTAAATAACCCGGCCGTCCCCGGGGGCCCGACGAAAAAGATTGAACCGTAGACTTATATTCGCCTTCGGCGTTCATGACCACCAGCCGGTGGGCAATTTGCCCGAGGTCATAGCTGGCGTTCACGAACGCGGGTACGCGCCCTTTTTAGCAACCGCTA
>CAZLXP010000043.1:0-19367 GCA_964563535.1 uncultured bacterium
TAACCAACTCAACTTTACCATATCCAGGTGGGTACCATGTCCCTTTATTCTACAATTTGAATTAACGGAACATATACTCATCGGCCGGGCGGTAATGGTGCTGCTCGACTTTAACCTCGTTCTTTCCCGTCTCCGGGTTGTAACCCGTATAAGTTGCGTCGCGAATAAGGCCCGCGGCGACTGCGGCGTCGTGTACCTCGCCGGGCGTGAGTCGCGGATAGAACGATTCGCCCGTCCGCCTTTTCCCTACGTCCACGGCGTAACCGCTCCAATGGCCTTCCTCGTCCCGCGAATCCTTATGTCCGTGCGGGTCTTCGTACGTCGTCCCCGCGGCCGCGGTAGTCCCCAGCCGGCGATAACAGGAGTTGATTTTAATTTTACCCATTTCGGGATAAGAGCCCGGCTTCGGCTTTTTGAGTTTATTAAACTTATCGGTGCATTTAGCGCATAACGCGTCGTACATCCGCCCCAAGGCTAACACGAGTTCGGGCCTTCCCCAAAGCAACTCCTCGTCCTCGCTATAACCGTCCTCGGTATTCACTTCCGCAATGCCACCGGGTATAGGCCATAATTGTTTTTCCACTTCCGCGACGTCGCGCGTCTTTACTGTCTTTTCCCGAACTCCGGGCGGCTCCTCGGTAATGCCGGTTATCCCGAATTCATTAGCCCACGACTGCACGTATAAAGCCTCTATATCCGGCAAATCTTCATCAGTTACGGGTTCTCCCTTAGTAACCTTATCGCACCACAGGTCCAATTTCCGCGCAATCTCATCCGCGACGAAATCATCGGCTTCGGTCAGCCCCGCCTCGAGTTTCGCTTCCCACTCGCCGCTCGTCCATACCTCTTCGGGTATAACGACGCGACCAACGGTTTCCCCGTCAACCACGAATTCGACCCGGTATTCGGTACCCATTCGTTACCCCCAATAGTCGGCGTTTAATATTAGGCTTCGCCGCCCATCAATCCTCCTCGTCCGGCAAGGGGAAGCCGTGCTCGGCGTGCGTATCGAGGCCGAATTTGCTGAAGGCGCTACGCCCCAAGTCGAAGTTACCTACGGTAGGAATTGGTACCGTCTTAGCCACCCCCAACGAAAGTTTAATCTTCTTCGCCGCGACGTCGCTCTTGAACGCGTCCCACTAGTGCCAATAAGTCGCCGCGGCGTTCCGCCCCTCGCCCGTCCACCCTTGCTCGCCGAACGCGGAGTTGATGCAGTGGTAGAGCGTCAGCGCCAGGCAACACCCGCCACACGTACTTGTCGGCGCCGGGGTCCGTCAGCTCGTAGCGGTCGCGCAGGACCGCCTCCATCTCCGCTTCCGCCCGGTCGCGGTTAGCCGTTACCCGCGCGTCGGCGCACAGCTCGCTCGTTAAGAGCGGGTACTCCGTCCGTACGTCGCTCACGTTCACGGGTGTAGTCCAGGCCATTACTATTTCCCCCTTCTCTTGCTCGAGCCTTTAAGGCCGCGGCCTTCGCCGCCGGCCGGCGTCTTATTCTCGCTCTTCTTTTCCTTTGGTTCGGCCGGGACCTTCGCCTTAACGTCGCGCAGCTCGAGGTGGCCCAGCGCGACGCCGCGCTCGAGCGCCGCCATGTCGGCCTCGGCCTCGTCGAACGCCGTCCACCGGTCCCCGAAGAACTTCACGCCGCCGTAGTAGCGGCCCCGCCGGCACACGAACGGGCCGTTGCCCTCCAGGCCGTCGGTGTAGCACTTTGTCAGTCTTCCCTCGTAGGCGGCCATAATAAATACCTCCTCATATAGGTAACAGAAGCCGCGCCGTAGTCAACGTTCCAAAAAGCGCTAGAAGGCGCTAAAGTTTAGAGAAAAGGGGCAAGGTACCCGCGGCGATACCGGCCTTTTTAGGGGCCGGTGCCTAAGCCGCAAAGCCTCGAGCCGCGCCTTCAGGCGGGGCTTGCTGCGGTAAGGTTTTAAACGCGAGCCCCGCCGATTCGGCTAGCGGGGCTCGTTTGGTTCCGGTGAGGCCGCGTTACGCGTCGCCTTTGATCGCGAGGTACCACGGGCCGTAGCCAAAGCGGTAACGCTCGTACGTCTTCGCGACGTAGTTGTCGGTGTGTTGGTCGGGCTCGAAGACGTTGACCTCCAGGTCGATGCGTTTCTGGAATATGAACGGCCTGACCGGCTTCGACAGGTCGAGGAAATACCACGCCGTCGCCGCCGTGATGTACGGCGTCTGGACCAGCTTCAGCTTCTCGTAGAACGGGTTGTAGCCGGCGTTCTCGGTGCCCGCCGCGCCCGGCGTGTTGACGAGCATCTCCCACGCCACGCCGGTGTCGCCCACGCCGGTGACGACGTGTGTCGGCCGGATGTCGAGCGGGTTGCCCTTCGGGTCCGTGAAGACGCGCATGACTTGGAGGACGGCGAGGGCGTTCGCCAACGAGGTCTAAAGGCTGGTCGTGCCTACGGGCTTGTTCTGGTCGCTATTGTTCTGGGCGGTGGCCCCCGGGTGGTCGTTGTCGAAGAAGTACTGGCCGTCGTGGCACGTCGCGGCGTCGCCGCCGCTGAGCAGGCCGGCCCAGTTCTCCTGGAGCTTGAGCTGGTGGCCCATGGCGGCGCTCTGGAACTTCTGGCGGATGTAGTTGTGCCGGTCGTCCTCCACTATTTTGCGGTGGATGTCGATAGCCAGGCCGTAGGTATAGTTGGTTAAGGAGTAGCTCTCGTCGTCGAGGCCGTAGTGGATGCGCGCGTCCTCGTCGATGCGCCCCGGGACCGGCAGCCGGCCGCCGAAGCCGTAGTACTCGGTTTCGCCGTCGCTCGACGTCACCATCACGGTGTCCTTCCAGGCGGCGTCCTTGTAGTACGAGTCCTCGTAGATGCGGAAGAACTCCTCCTTGCACGCCACCTCCAGCACCCGGGCGAAGTCGCTCGGCGAAAGGTTTGGTCCTGCCATTAAAGTTCACCCCCCTTGAATTGGGATTCGGACAAGGGGCTTCGGCCCCTTGCTGTTACGGACAATATCTGTCGATGGCGAGCACGACCGTCGAGCTGAGGTAGTCGACGCCGCAGCCGACCTTGCAGCCGGTCGCGGTGGCCGATTGCACCTTGGCCGGCGTGCCGGAGGCCCCGCCGTCGCAGTAGAACTCGGTGCCGACGTCGGTGATGGCGGGCGTGCCCTTGATGAACTCGAACAGGCCCTTGCGCCACACCTTGATCTTGGCGGTCCCGTCGCCCGTGACGGTCTGCGCCGCGACGCCGGCGAAGGTCTCGCTCGCCTTGTTGGAAGCGTACGTCACGTAACCCGTTAGGGCCGTGGTGTACTCGAAGACCACGAGCGAGCCCTTGTAGACGGTAACGCCGCTCTTGACGACGTAGTGGGTGTAGGCCGAGTCGTCGTTCGGGATGCGCCGCGGGTTGCACTCGTGTTCCGCGCTGAGGTTGGCAAATGCCATTTACTTCACCCCCCTTGTGGCCGGGGGCTAACGCCCCCTTCGGAATTTATGTAAACCCTTATTTCGTATGCTTGGGCCAAGCCTTCGGGCCCGCGTCCCTTTTCTTTCCCTAGCCGTAGAGCTCGGCCAGGCGCCGGGCGATGGCGGCCTCGTCGTAGCCCATCGCCTTGAGCGTCGCGACGACCGCCGGGTCCTCCCGCGCCAAAGGCGACGGCTCCGCCGGCCGGCCGTACTCCTGCGGCTCGCCTCCGGCGCCGGCGGCGTCGAACCGCACCTCCAAAGCCGCCGCGGCCTCCAGCGCCAGCTCCTTATCCTTCAAATAGAGCTCGAGCCACTTGCGGTGACTAGCCGGCTTGGCGCGGCCCGCCCGTACCAGCGCCCCGGCGAAGCGTTCGGCCTCCGCCTCGAAGGCCATGCGGTCGTGGGCGGCGCGCTCGAGCTTCTCCAAACGGAGCCTGTCGCGCTCCGCCTTGACCGCCTCGAATTCGGCGGCCAACCGCTCGTGCCGGCCCCGTAGCGCCTCGAAGCGAGCCGTCAAGCCGTCGAGCCTGGCCTCCATCCTGGCGGTATCCTTAGAGGATATACCCTCGCCCTTGAAGCCGAGCTTACCGAGGAACCGGCCCAGGCGGCGGGAGCGGGCGCTCTCGGCCTCGACCGCGGCGTTCTCTTTCTCGGGCGCCTTCTCGCCCTCGGCCCCGGCTTCCTCCCGCAACTTCTCGAGCTCGGCGCGGACGCGTTCGCGGTCCTCCTCCGGAATCGGCTCGCCGGTGGAGAGCACTTCGGTATCCAATGCGGCGAGTGCTTCCTCCACATGCGGCAGCGATACGTTGCCGTCGGCGTCGCGGACCGGGAAGTGGCGCAGCTCGCGCGGGACCGTCTTGCCTTCGGCGTCCTTCTCGCCGCCCGGCTCGATATAGGCGAACGATTCGTCAGGTAGGGCGTCGACGTATTCGGCGTCCCACTCTCCCTCGGGCGCCTCGGCCCTCGGTTCCCCCTCCTCGGCGACGGCGTCGCCGGCGCGGAAGTAGAAGCCGCCGTCGCGCCCCGCCTCCATCAGCGCCTGGAAGCCGTCCTGCTCGCGGACGTGGGGGTCGAGGGTCAGCGCGACGTGACGGATGACCTCGTCGTAGCGACGGCCGCAGGCCGTGAGCACCGGCCCCACGCCGATGGATACGTCCTGAATGGTCCCGTCGATGATGCGCGCGGCCGTATCCCCGTCGGTGATGTTAAAGACGCCGTAGAGTTTGCCTTCGGCGATCTCGAAGGCCTCCACCCAACCGGCGTTGTCGGCGGGATGGTAGGAGTGGTGGTACGGGACCCAGGTCTTAACGCCGGCGGCTTTGGTGTCGTTCACCCAGCGCCGCAGGCGCTCGAGCGTGACGTCCACCGTCTTCGCCGGGTCGTCGGGGAGGACGTAGCGGCCTACGCGGATTATCTCCTTGCGGAAGCGCGCCTCGGCCTTGAGGGTCCACTCGCCGTCGACCTCCTCGTATTTTTCTTTGGCCTTCTCCCAGGCGAGCTGGGCGCACTCCTTCTGCGCGGCCTCGTCGGTCCGGCCCTTATCGGCCAGGCACTGGAAATACGCGCCGCTCAAGAGTTCGTTGAGGCCGCGGGGCGCGTCCCGGCCGGCCTCGGGCGGTGTGAGCTTCTTCTCGTCGGGCATATTGAACCCCTCCAATTTAGATTATGGAAACCTTGCCGGCCGCGCGAGGCGCCGGTGGGAAACGGTGGGATGGTTTAGTGGGGATTAAGGGAGATGGGAGAGTTGCTATGGGGAAATGCGGGATATCGCTATTAGGTTGGAATGAGAACGGGAACGGGTAGGACTAACCTTCGAGCTGCGATAACCTGGCTTCGCCGGCGCGGGCGCGGTAGGCGGTCTGGATGTCGGCGTCGACGCCGGGGGCCACGCTCACCTCGACATTCACGTTGGGCGCGGCGACGTTAACGTTGGGCACGCCGAAGTCGCCCGGGCCGAAGCCGTAGCCCGGCCGGCCTCCCCGTAACAACCCCATCATCCGCTCCTGCGTCACGATGAACTCCGGCTCGCGCTCGCTCACCAGCGCCATCGTGGGGCTGCGGACGAGGCCTTCGCTTTGAAAGGGGAGGAAACTGAAGAGCGCGCCGAAGCCTGGGATTGCGCTGAGGATCGATTTAATCCCCTTGGAGACGAGGGACGACGCCATCCCCTCGGCCATTTGCAGGCCTACGCCTTCCAACGCGCCTTTCACGTCGCCGGATTTCAAACCCTGGACGAGGCCGCCGGCGATCGTGTCGGAGACCCGGCCTATCGCTTCCTTCTCGGCTCTTTTGTCCTTCCCCGCGTCCTCTTTTTCGCCCTTACCCTTCCCTTTTAACGGCTCTTCTTTGAGTTTATTCAACTCCGTAGAAAGGCCCGAGACGCCGTCCCCGAAACGGGAGACGGCTTCGTTTGCCTCCTCGACGCCTTCTATCTTTACCTCGCAGATTATCTTATTCTCGCCTTCCATAGTTAACCCCCTGGGCTCTTAGGAGCGTAATTATTATAACGGTCGATTTTCGAGGGAGGTGCTACAGCGTAGAATTAGGAACGGTACCGTGTTTAATTAGGGTTTATTCTACCGCGACTAACGAGTAAACGGGGGGGTGTTTACAACCGGGGGCTTTTTCTGACGATACCGGGAAAATTTTCCGGGGTTTACCACGATCCACGGGCTGAACGACGATCTTAGGGCCGGATTGCTCGCCCTCTAGACGCGAATAATAAACGAGCGCGTCGGCTTTAGGCGAGTAAAATATCTCTCGGTCAATAGCCCATTGCACTAAAACAACCCTATAATAATCCGGTTCGCTTGAGTCCTTAACGTAAACTATATAGTATTCCCCTCGGTACGGGGTAACGTCATAATCTTTGACAACGGAAAAATATAACGGCGCGTACAACTTCTCGCAACCTGCGCCGGTAACGGTGCTAGTAAACCACGATTCCCGGTCCTTTAATTGGAAACCTAAGTCGTGGAATTCCCTATTATCTTCTCCGATATAACCGAAAAAACCAGACGATGCATCCTCGACCGGGTCGTAATCGATATACTTAGCGTATAGTTTGCCCTCAAACGAACCACCGGTTAATAATACGGAATCATCGAACTCCGCGTACGTTTCGCCGCGCCGCGTTTTGGGGTCGTATAAATAAACTGAGGTCTTATACTTATAATACTCGCCTTCGGAAATTAGTTTATCCCTAATTACGTAAAATACTTTTTCGGCTTCGTCGTAAACTGCATCCAAACCCATGTCGGGGTCTCGACCCCACTTGAAAATTAATTCGGGGGTACCGCCGAAGTCGAGGCGGTAAATCGCCGCGGAAGAGTCTTTATCTTTATAATCACCGGCGTATTTTACGAAAATTAAAGTATTCCAATCAGAGGTAAAACCTAACAACAACCAAACCGCGTCGCCGCTACTATTTTCGAGAGCGGATAAACGCGTTTCTTCGCCCGTAAACAAGTCCTTAGCGTACGTTACCGAAGTATGGTCGTCCCATTTCCTATATATAACGCGCCCCGTTTCCGTAGGTTCGAGGAAACCGGCTAAAGCTGGGGCCGCTAATGAGATAATTAATAAAAAAGCCAACGGAAACCGCAATGTAAAATCTCCTGTTATTTGAAAACTTTTTACTTCGCCTCGGTTATGCCGAGGAACGTCGCGATCGCCTGAATCGTTTCGTCGTACTCGAACCAGTCCTTCATAATGATATTTCCCTGCGTATCCTTCTCCGGCACGCCGAAGTTTATTTCACCTTCGCAGCAGTGGACGTTGCCGCTACCGACAGCGTTTTCGAACAACTTCGCCATACTACCGGTACAAGAAAAGCACGCCGCCAAAACGATCTTTACGTCCTTTACGAAACCTTTTACCGGCTCCCCTCCTTCCTTTATAGGCCACCATCCCCTAGCCACGCCCTCCTCTTCGCTTGCCATTTTTTCGGGGACGTCTTCCTTCCACCAATCCGTACCTCTTTTTGGAAAACCGCTATGCCCCGTGTCCGTTTCAAAAGTCATCCCCCCGGGTATATTTTTCTCGGGGTTGTAGGGCGCGCCGTGGCCGCAAAAATGGATCTGGTCGTATGCCTCGCCTTTACCCTTTTCAAACCCCAATAAACCTAATACTTCTTCTAACGTCAAGATGGTGCGTTCCCGATAGTCGTACTCTCGCTTACCCCCTACTAACCTACGCAACTTAACGCCGCCGCTCGGGGTAAAAACGCCCGCTTCGGCGTCGTACGCCGCACCCACTACCGTTACGCTATCTTTGCGGTATGTATTTTGTAGTAATACTACATAACTCGCTATCGCCTCGTCGAGGTGTTCAATCGGTAACCCCTCGGGCGTCGTACCCTCGAACCACGTAGAAACGACGACGACAAGGATTTTAATACCCTCAAGTCGTGGGTCTTTGGCTTCGGCGCCTTCTTTCTTAAAATAAAACTCTTTAGTAAAAGTAACGGTCAACAATATCACCCCGATACCCGTTATTGATTATAACCGCTTTTTAAACGGCGGTCAAATCCCGACCCCGACGGCGGGCAACTTTATTAGGCTAAAAGCAACGCCGGCCGCTTCAGTCCTCGTCGTCGCGGTACGGGAAGCCGTGGCTCGAGCCTACGTCCAGGCCGAACTTGCTGAACGCACTTTTACCCAAATCGAAATTCCCAACCGTAGGCTTTGGCATCGTCGTCGCCACCGGGAGCGACAATTTGATTTTAACAAGGGTTATATCCCGTTTGAAGTCGTCCCACTCGCGCCAATAGACTTGGACGGCGCTCCGCCCTTCGCGCGTCCACCCTTCGCCGCCGTAAACGGAGTTTAGGCAATGGTACAACGTAAGGGCTAAGCCCACCCGCCAGACGTATTTATCCGCCCCGGGGTCCGTCAACTCGTACTTGTCCCGAAGTACGGCTTCGACCTCCGCCTCGGCGCGGTCCCTATTAGCGGTTACCCTCGCGTCGCCACACAAATCCGACGTCAATAACGGGTACTCGGTCCTGACGTCATTCACAGTTATTGCGGTAGTCCACGCCACGGCGTTACCTCCCTAATAGTGACGATTATAAACTTAACGTCTTCGGCATTGCCTTCTTTTATCGCACGGATCGCGTCGGCGGCGCCCTCCACGCTTACCTCATATATGACCTGCTCTACTTCGTCCGCCATTTCTTACGTTCCTCCTAAAGCGGCTACCCGTCGTTCCTGGCCGCTACGTACTCCACCAACCCGAACAGCGCCGGACTTCAAACCTTGCACCAGGCCGCCGGCGATCATGTTCGAGACCCGGCCTATCGCTTCCTTCTCGGCCTTCTTATCTTTTTTATCTTCTTCTTCTTCGCCTTTGCCCTTACCCTTTAACGGCTCCTCTTTGAGCCGGCTCAGCTGTTCGGCGAAGGTGCCGAGGTTCCCCGCATCCTCGGTCTTAACCTCGCAGATTATCTCGTGTTGTTCTTGGTCCATTATTTTTTCCTCCTCGATTAGAACAATCCCGCTTCGCCCGGAGCGTTACGCCTCGGCCCCTAAGCAATCTTCGGTTCTGCGGAGCATTAATAAGGGTTACGGTGGGACGGTTTTCGCGTATTTTGCCTTATGTTATTTATTTCCAACGGGGCGGAAAAAAAATACCTTGTGGTTGGGCGAGGCCAGAGCGTAAAGGGTTCCATCCGGCCCTACAGCCAGGTTTTCTATATAGACGGGATGTTCCCGGTCCTTGCGATCGCCGAGAGGGACTTCCCCAAGCAATTTGCCTTCAATCGAAAACGCCCGGATACGGCTCGAGCCGTCGGGGCGGGGAAAGTCCCCGACGAAAACGGTATTATTCGGGCCGACGGCTATAGCTTCCGGCCTGTCAAATCTAACCGACGGCCCCCCGGCGCGGTCCCACATGGCGATAGGCCGTAAATTCCTCGAAAACCGGTATACGCGGTCGTTAATAAGGTCGGTTACGAAAACGTTACCGTTCGGTGCCGCGGCAACTTTCCCCGTATATCGCGGCCGCGTCCGGCAATATGGGATTTCCCGTTTATTAATAAGGACGCCGTCCGCGGTCAAGTGGAGCAGCGCGTCCGTAGCAGGGCTAATTTGGTTTACGTAAACGTCGCCGTTACTCGCGACCGCTATATCCCACCATTCCAGGCTCCAATCGACAGGACGTTTCCAACCGCGGATAAAAGACCCGGTCAGCGAAAAACAGTCGACCTTAAAATCGCTCGCGGCGATTACGTATACGGTACCGTCCGGCCCTATCGCGATAGGGCCCGGGTTTTCGAATCTTCTCCACTTCTTCCGTACGCTTGCGGCATACTTCTGCCCCAAGTACTTTCCTTTCCCGGTAAAACATTGGACGCGGCCGTTACCACTAACGGTTACGTAAACGTTCCCGTTCGGAGCGACTGCGATATCTTCAGGGGGTTCGGCCCACGGCTTCCCTGGGCCCCCCGCCTTCCATTCGCCAGCGTATTCGTAATAATCCTCCGAAGCCAAAGCACACGAGGTGGTGACTACGATAAGTAACCCCGTAAACGTAGTTACGCGGAACCGTAGATAGTATCCGCCCTTGACCGTTGCCGACATATTTTCTCGGGCCTTTTCGATTAAGAACATTATAACATTCGTTTAGTGATCTTCCAACTTGAACGCGTCCCGATAATTTATTTCGCTTTCCGTAGCCCGTAATGGTTACTTTCCCGGGGTATTTTATTCGTCCTTTCAAGCCCAACACGCCGCAGGACGGTATCCAAAGCGGCTATGTCCCCTCCAAAAAGCGTGTCCGGTATATACGTCGCCACGTCAACCGCCAGCCCCTTCCAATGCGCCGCGCCCGTCGGGTCTCGCGCGTCGTTCTTCCCGTTTCGGTCATTCGGTATTACATCCGTTCCCAAACGTCGATACGCCGAAACGATACTGATTTGCTTGCCTCCAAAAGTAACCGGATAACGCGCGAGCAGTTCGTTATGAAAATCCACTAAAGCCCACGCTAAGTCCGCGTCGCACAATCCGATCCAATCGCCCTTCGTCGCGGACTCCGCCGGTACGAACCTATTTTCGAATTCGGGGCCAAACAAATTTACGAAAACCTTCTCCCATTCCACGATCGTTTCCCTATCTACACCCTTCTCGGCGTACGTTTCCTTTATAATATTTATCCCCTCTTTACGGGTGGCTTCGTCGGCCCCCAATTCTTGGTATGGAATGTCCAAGCCGCTTAGGTAATTCACCTCGAACCAATAGTATTCTTCGTCGTACGAAGGAATATATACCTCCCCGTACACAACCTCCTCCGCCTTCTGGCCCATAATCTCCGCGACCTTGGCGGCGAGCGGCGGCCCGAGCGGGCCCATCATCTCCTTATACTGCGCCCGCAACGCTTGCTCGACCGCGCGCTCTACGTTCTCTTTCGCGTTCGCCGCCGTCGTTCTGACGACTACCCTCACCGTTTGCGCCGCCATAATTCGCACTGCCTCCTTCAAATATTATAGCTCCCTTTTATTCGCACGTCAAATTCGCCGGTAGTTTACCGGTTGAAACCGTGCATTAACCTTATTCACTATGTTCTACGCGCAAACCCGCTACGTATTCCACCAACCCGAACAACGCCGGCGCTAGGGATTTTACGGCAACATCGCCGCGGCGCAACTTGCCCTTGAGTAGCGTTAACGCCGCATCTTCGTCTACCTCTGGCACAACGTACTTTTTCTGGAACAACCCCCGGCGCCGCGGCCGCTGGTGCAACAGCCAAAACGCCCGCGCCAATATGGTAACGTACTTCTCCGCGTCGGCGTCTTCCGCGCCGAGTTTGTCCAACTCGCGTACGAACGCCAGAAAAACGTCTATCAACGGGACTGGAACCTCGAGCCGTAGCCGCTCGTCCTCGTAGACGTATACCGGCAGCGAACTATCCTTTAGTTCCGACTTGGGGCGGCGCGCCCGATCCCTAAATATCCCGAATTTCTTACTCACCTCTTCGGCCATCGCTTTCTCGCCTCCTCGGCCGCGGCCTCCTCCTCCCGGGCGACGTTGCACAGCGCTTCCCACGTCGCGAAGAACTCGGCCGCGTCCCACGTCATTACATCCTTAGGTCGGGCGCCGAACCGCGAGGCCACGTCCACGACGGCCTCCGCCAGGCCGCAATACCGCGCGGCGCGGCCGCTACCCCTCTTCCCCACCACGCTCGCGACGAGGCCGAACAGCGCCTCCCGTACCGAGGTAAATACTACATCCGCCCGCAACGGTTCCCGAGCCAAGAATCTCAACCCCTCGTCTGCCGGCGGGCCGTCGGTAATCGCCGTACCGTTATCCTTGGCCCCCTGGTGCAACAGCCAGAACGCCCGCGCGAGGACCGTAACGTACTCCTCCACGTTGCCGGCCTCCCCCAACCGCTCCAACTCCCGCACTACCGCTTCGAACACCTCGAGAGAGGGGACGGGTATCGTTAACCTCAACCGCTCGTCCTCGTAGACGTAGACCAGCTCCCCGGCTAGCCGCTTCAACTCCACGCCGACGCGGCCTCGCCCCGGCATCCCCGGCGCGTAGCGCGTTATCATCTCCCGCACCTCCGCCGGCAGTTCGCTCTCGGGGCGGACTTCCGCCCCCAGCCGCCTCAACTCTTCTTTTAATTCCTCGCCCATCAGCAGCGGCGGGCGTACAGCCGTACGCCCCTACATGTCCGCACGTCGCTCACGTTCACGGGTGTTGTCCATGCCATTTATTCATACACGTTCCTTCGGCCGTCCTCAATGCACTCGAGGCGCCGGTGGTAAACGTTGTGATGGTTTATGGGCGATTAAGGGAGATGGGGAACTTACCGCGAAGAACTTAATTAATTAACTTCGGGACGCTATTCGACGTAAAGCAAGTCGTAGTCGTACGGGGTTGAAGTGTCGCCGGCTTCGACTTCCGGGATGGAGACGGGAACCGGCTCCGCGGAGGTCCCGTCCGGATACGTTGCCGCGATACGCGCGGCGTATTCGTCCTTCGAGGGATAAATAACGTACACGAAAGCATTGCGGGATAGCGAGTAAAAGATAGGCCCCGGCGTTCCTTTAACTTCCACCTCGCGGTAGCCGCCGGGCGCAGCCGCGTCGCGGAGGTAGATCGCGCGTTCGGCCGCCGCCTCGGCCTTTGCCGTATCATCCGCGTACGCCCGCGGCCCCACGGCCGCGTTCGGCGCCGCGGGGAGATGTTGGCCTGCTCCCTCCGGGCCGCCGTACGGAACATACCGCGTCGGCTCGCCGCCGTAATAATCGGGGAAGATGCCCAGGGGAACGACGTCAAACGTCTTCTTGTCGACGTAGCCGTAAACGCGCCGTCGGCCGTACGAGGACTCGTCGTCATACGCGACGTAAATCCTGTCGTCGTCGACCTCGCCGTCCAGGAAGACGTGGCGTCCCAAGCGCGCGAGCTCGACGGGGGCCGCAGCGGTCGGCTCGTACCGGTATAGGACCGTCTCGCGGTACTGCTCGCCGTCGGCGCTCGTACCTACCGCTTCCGCGCCGACGTAGAACGCGCCCTCGCCGGCGTCGAATATCACGTCGCCGTGCGGCTGGCGAGGGCCCGCCAATTCCAGGATAACGTCCGGTTCTTCCGCCGAGCGCGGAGAACCGGGACCGGAGAGACGGTAGCAAACGAAACGCTCGTCGGCCTTAAGGTCGAAGCCGGCGACGAGGACCGTACCCCACGTTTCGTCCGCGGCGGCGCTCCAAACGTGGAAGTTGGGGAACGAGGCGAACGCCTCGCCCCCGCCGGTGCGTACGTCGAGGTTGTAGAGAGTGAAAAGGTACTCGTCGGCGTCGTTCTTAAGCCAGTCGCCGTATAGGCAACGCCAGGGGGTTTCTTCCGGGGCAGCGAAGGCGGCGGCGCCCCAAAGGGTCAAAACCGCGACGCAAAACGCTAATAGCTTACGGCACATTCCCGACGCCTCCCGCGCAACGTTCAAACGACGTATTTCTACGCGCCGATTCGGTTACGGTTTCGGCGCGAAAGTAACACCGCATCTAACGGTTGTCAAGGAGCAATAACGCGGCTGAATATACTAATAGCAGCGCGGCCCAAGGCCTAACGGCGTAACGTTGAAGCACGATCTAACCGAGATACGCTAGACTTCTGTAACGCGCCATATGTAATGACCCTTGTGCTTCATCCGCTCCACCTTGCCGTGGTCTTCAAGCATTTCGAGAGCTTCTAATACGTCGTCAACGTGTAATCCCAGCGCGACGGCGATTTCGGCGGTCGACGGATAGGGATAAGGCCGGCGGCTTAAATACGCTAATACTTCCTTAATAGGTAGCGACCTCGCCCCGGCTTTCTGCGCAGCGAACCTCAACCCCGCCTCGAGTTCCGCCACATCCCCCTCCCCTTTGGGCATAGGTTCCTCGGCCGCCGCGCCGGGCGTCTCCTCCGGCATCTTGAGGCCCATCTGCGCCACCTTATCGCGGCACGCCTCGACCGTACGCCGGTCGGCGTTATTCGCGAGGATGTCGCGGCACAGCTCGAGGATGAACTCGCGCTTGTCGTCCGAGAGCGGCTCGGCCTCCAGGTAGCACGTCGGCGGCCGCGCGAAGTTGTATTGCACCAGCTTCTTGACGTTGTGCTCGTTCTCGGCGCGCAGGACGTCGGCGGCGATGCCGTCGGTGGTCTTGGTGAAGAACTTGGAGTGGACCTCGGCCTGCTTGTACGCCCCCACCTCGCCCTGCGTCACGACGCGGTCCGGGATGCGCAGCGCCCGGAACATCTCGACGTTGAAGTAGTCCAGCTTCTGTACCCAATGGCTGCTGTCGCCGGCGGGCGACACGACCTCCACGTCCCACAGCGGGTTGCGACCTTCGTCGAATACTTGCGGCAGCGTGACGTACGAGTTGTCGCGCACGTCGCGGCCCAGCGTCTGCGCCGCGCCGCGGTTGGTGACGTCGTCGCCGGTGTCGGGCGGGTATTTCACCTTGACGAAGGGGGTCCCGAAGCGTTCCGCCTCGCGCAGCATGAACAGCGTCAGCATCTCGTGGTTATACCAGGCCCGGTAGCAGGGCTTGGTAGCGGGGGTGCCGTAGAGGTTGCCGAACTCGTCGTCGTGGGCATACCAGGCCGACTTGTCGGCGGGGACGTTTATGACGTCGCCGGCGAGCTGCTGGAAGCCGTTGTAGGAACCGCGCTCGTCGGCCAGCCAGCGGCAGTTCTCGGGGTGCGGGTCCCGCAGCTCGCGGAAGACCCACCGGGCCGCGCCGTGATAGTCTATCGACGCCCACACGTGCTCCACCGGCGCGTAGCCGAAGTCGAGGACGTTGAGGCATATCTTGGTGAAGCGCGCGCTCCACGGCTCGAGGTATTGCGACTCCACGAAGCGGCGCACGTCCGCGTCGTCGCACACCACGCGCTTCTCCGCCGCCAGCACGGCCATCTTGATGACGGCCAGGCCGAAGTGGATCTGCGGATACTCGCGCATCCGCTTGAGCGAGGAAAACGATATCGCGCTCGGGTTGTAGACCCCCAACTCGGCGATGAGCCGTGTGGCGTATTGATAATAGAAACGGGTCAGCGACGTCTGATAACCCGCCGGCGTCTTCTTGCGGTCATTCTTTTCCGTCATGGTCTGAACCTCTGCTTTGGTATACCCGGCCGCCGTCGGCGGTCGGTAGGGCGCTCGAGGGACCGCGCCCCAGCCCCCAACAAGCCAGCGCCAAGGCCGTCACGGCGTCGTCGTGGTAACCGGCCGGCGCGCCGTAACGGACCCCCCCTCCCGCCAGCTGTTCCGCGGCGTAGATCTCGAGCTCGCTCAAAAGCGGCGGGACTTCCGGGAAACGAACGGTCCGCTCCGCGATGGCGAGCGCCAGGTTTTCCACCAGGCGGCGCTTGGTCTCGGCGGTGAATTTGTAGCCCCGCGCCGGGACCCCCAGCGATTTCAGGCGGTCGTAGATCGGGTCGCCCAGGCCCGTGCTGTCGAGCCACACCGTGGCGTCGTGGTAGCGGCTCGAGGCCGCGCGGACCTTCGCCACCTGGAATTCCCAGTCGAGCTGGTTGAACCGTTCGAAGTGGACCAGCGCCCGGCTCGAGCGTTTAAGCACGCATAGGACCGTGAAGTCCGTCGTCTTGCCCAGGTCGCACCCGACGACGTACGTCTCGCCGTCCCGCGGTTCCTCCAGGTCGCCCGCGACGCACTCGCGGACGCCGCGGAAGACGCCGCCCAGGTCGCCCAGGAACTCGGCCAGGATTTCCTGGCGGTAGACGTTCTCGGGAAGGCCGCGGGCTTCGGCTTCTATGCTGGCCGCCGGCAGGATGCCGTCGTAGGAGGTGTAGTGGAAGCCGACGTAACCCGGCTCGGCAGCCGCGGCTCGAGCCCACAGCTCGTGCGCCTGGTTGAGGCCCTTCGGCGTGAAGATGAAGAGGGCCGGCGCGTCGCGCGCCATCAAGGTCGGCCGGACGCACTCCTCCCAGGCGTAGCGGCTCCAGAGTGAGAACTCCTCGGCCACCAGCCCCGCGACCGAGAGAGGTCGGACCGCGTCGGCGTTGTCCATCGAGCGCAAGATTATTTTGGCGTCGTTGGCCAAAGTCAATATATGCTCCGTCTTGTTGTAAGCCGTATCCCAATTCCCGCCCCAAAGAGAAGCCGCGGGTACGGCCCGTAAAAGCTCGGGCACAGTCCCCTCACGAAGATAAGAATATTCAGGCGCCGCGATTAATATATACTCGCCCGGGTTTTCCGCGGCCCAATCTCGAGCCACTCGGGCCGAAACAAAAGTTTTACCGAACTTCCGTCCGGCGCACACGACAGTCCGCCGATACCGATCCAAGATACAAGCCTTGTAAATCCCGTATTGGTTAGGGTTCTTTCTTAGGCCGAGGTCTCTTATCCTTATTATCAGGGGGCACAACTTCGGCTATTATTTCAACGACGGAATCGACGCCCCCGCGCTTACGGCGGGCGCGTTCTTCTGCCTCGGCCAGTTCTTTTAATAACCGTTCCGCGGCGGTCACGCTGTCGCTGGCTTTTCCAACTAGGTTCTTGTACAAGGTCGCCGCATACCCGCGGAGGTCGTCGTCTAGGCGCTCGCGGAGAGCGACGCGTACCTCCGACGTAAGCCGGCGACGAAGTTGCTTCTCGGTAAGGCCGAGGACCCTGGCCTTTTCCCCAAGGGTCGCCGTTTCAGGGTCGGCAAGGACTCCAACGATGTCGTCATCCGTAGGTTTTTGTTTGCGGGGCACACGTCAGGCGGGCAAGAGATTTCAACCCCCGGCCTCCCCCCCAATACCCGGATGCCGGTAGGCGTCCATCGGGAGGCCGGAAGATGAAACTTTTAGTTCACCCCCGCGATGAAACCTGTAGTTTCTTCGGAGGATGGAACCCTCGGTTTCTTCGGAAGATGGAACCTTTGGTTCCCCCCCCGGAGGGGGTGCTCGCGGCTGCACTTTAACCGCGCGGGGTCACCGCGAGCCGGTAACGAGGGACTTAAGGTCCATGGCGTCGTAAGCCCCTCGGTACGGAACGGCGTAAAAAAACTCGCGCCGCTCGCCTATATTAATAGCAGCGGCGGCGCGCGAGTCAACGTGCTAAAGGGGGTTAATTGCGGTTAAAACGGGGCGGCGGTGGCTGGGGAATCGGAATAAAGAAGTAAAACGCTATAGCCTTTCATTTTTTATGGCCTTGACTTTTGGACGGCGTCATGTTATACAATATACGGTTTATCATCCCTGCTCTTCCAAGTGAAGGGTAGGTTTTAATGACGAGGGGATAATATCCCCTCTTTTTCTTTCGGAGCCGAGATGAGCAGGATAGCGGTGTTCATTGATGGGGGGTATCTGGATAAGACGCTGGAAATGGAATTCGACCGTCGCAGAATAAACTACGAGAAATTCGCGAGAGACATTGCCGGCGACGGCGAAATGTTCCGGGTCTATTACTACTACGCCATGCCTTTTCAAAGCGACCCGCCCTCGGAAGAAGAAAAAACGCGTTATCGTAATAAACAGAGGTTCGTTGACTTTTTAGGGAGGTTGCCCCTATTCGATATGAGAAAAGGCCGATTGCAAAAAATAAGTGGTGCGTTTAAGCAAAAAAGGGTGGACTGTCTTTTTACGGCCGACCTGGTACGCCTTGCGTGGTTAAGGAGGATCGACACCGCGGTGATAGTCGGCGGAGACGACGACTTCGTACCGGCGGTAGAAGAAGCGAAAATGGCGGGAGTATTCGTAAGGTTATACTATTCTACCGAATCGTGCTCGAACGAATTATTACAGGTCTGCGACGAATGCCGGCCTATAGATGAAGCGCTGGTTAGCCGCAACGAGTTAGCACGGTAAACGAGATCCGACGCCGCGCAACGCGCTAAGGAAACTTTCTACCGGGCCTCCCGCCCGGTTTTATTTTATAACGGCCCGGGTCGGCTACGGCGTTAAGGGAGTTAAATGCGGTTAAATGGGGGCGGCGGTGGTTGAGTGCCCTACTTAACGCGGAACCGGTCCACCTGGTCGAAGAGGTCCAGCAGGCGTGAGCCCTTCTTAACGCGCGCCGCGTGCGGGACGCCGGCGGGGATGTAATACGTATCGCCCTTGCCGTAAACGGCCTTCTCGCCGGCCGTCATCAGCTCGACCTCGCCCTCCAGGACGACGACCCACTGCGCCGCGTGCGATTCCTCGGGCGCGTCGACGTCGGCCTCGAACGCGACGAAGGCCACCTGCTTTCCCTCGCCCTGCAACAGGTACGCGCGCACGCCGTCGCCGGGGACGTCAGCCTGCGGCAGGTTCGTAATTATTTCCGGGAAGAAACCCTCTTGCGGCAAAGGTCATCCTCCTATTTAAATAACGCCTTCACTGCGCCCATTGACGCCGGCACGACGGCCGTGCCGGTACGCTCGATTAAGTACGAGCCCTCGACCCGGCCTCAACCTGTCTCAAACGACGTGCGCCACGTTCCCGAAAGAAAATGCCACTCCATGTCGCCCCTTATCTGCGTCCACCATACCCAATACGTGGGCTGCGTGACGGTATCCATCTGGACGGCAAACCAATAGGTCTTTGGGGCCGTCAACGTCTTGTCGGCGAAAGGGAACTTGCCCAGATAGACCTTACGGCCGAAGGCGACCCACCCGGTGTCCTCTCGCACCCAGTTCCCCCACGGGATCGTCCACGAGCTGACGAGGGAACCGTCGCGCGGGTTAGCGCCCTCGTACAGGCGCAAATTACACGCCGAATCCTCCGGGCTTGCGTTGTAGAGGAAGTGCCGCCAAAACCGATTAACGGTTACGCCGACCGTCGGCGTGAAGTCGATTGCCAACCACGAGCTGTGGTAGGTACAGCCCGTTCAAGCGTTGCCGATTCGCGAGGAACTCGGAACGAGGTTGTCTTCGTAGACCACGGCGGAGGCCTCGTGACTCAACGCCGCCAGCGCCAACGCGCTAAGAATGCAAAGTGCTCGCTTCATTTCTATCACACCCTTTCGAGGCTAAATTTTAATAAAACGCCAAAAAGACCTGAAGGACCTTGTCGCCAAGGGGCGCGTAGGGGCGAGCGGCCGCCCCCCTACCTAAACAGCGCCTTTACCCGACCCAGCGATGTCGGGACGACGGCCGGTTCGTTGCGGTTGAAGTACTGGATGCGGTCGTTTTCCGAATCGACGACGTAAACGCGGGCCCCGAACGGAGATAAAGCAATACCCCGGGGTCCATTGAATTGGCCTTTGCCCTGGCCTCCTGACCCCCACATACCTAAGAACGAACCCGCCGCGGTGAAGTATTGCACCCGTTGGTTACTATGGTCCGTCACGAAAACTTGCCCGCTTATCCCGACGGCGACGCAGCATGGGTAATTAAAGCAGCGGCCCAAGGAAGGTAAATTTTCGTTTCCCCATTTCCCGAGAAAAGAACCGGTGCGGGTAAAATACTGGACGCGGTCGTTGTATATATCGGTTACAAATACCGTACCCGCCGGCCCGACTGCCACGTCTCCCGGCC
>CAZLXP010000044.1:0-19236 GCA_964563535.1 uncultured bacterium
TTGAGGCCGCCCTGTTCGCGGCCCGGTTGCCTCGGAGTCGCGCGGGCGCGCTCGGCCTCGAGACGGAATATTTACGCACCGATTATTTAACGCGAGAGAAAGGCCGCGCGTTCCGGCGGCGTCGCGTCCGGGCGGCGCGCACCGAATGGCGCGTGCGGCTCGCCGCGCGGCGTTAAGCCGCGCACTACGCGGGAGTTATTTATGAAGCTCATGGGAAGAGGTTTGATTATCGACGCCGAGCGGGGCGAGAATTTCCCCGATTACGGCGACGTGGAAATCGACTTCGGCCTGGCCATACCGCCGGCCGCCGGCTGCGCCGTACCCTGCGACGCCGCCATAACCGGCAAAATCGCCTGGTACGACTTGAGTCCGGAACTTTTGGCCGCGGTCACCGGGGACGCGCTCACCGTCGGCGCGATCGCGAGGGTAGAGGCGGAGCCGCACCTCGTCCCGGCGGAGCCGCCGCACAAGGTGACGCCGGTCGAGACGACGGTAGTGCCGCTGTCGGAAATAGTCATCGGCGACGACAACTGGCGGCTGCGGCGCGTCGCCGGGCCGCCCGGGCCGGACGAGTACGCCGTCGACGGCGCCGCCCTGACCTTCAACGCCGCCCGGGCCGGCCTCTACGTCTACGTGGACTATTTTTATGCCGCCGCGGCGGGCAAGACGGTGGTCGTCAGCCCCTTCAACTCGCCGGCGGAATTCAAATTGCTCGCCGCGCTCAGGTTATACGACGGAGCGGATAATTTATACGAACGCGAACTCATCCTGGCGGCGGAGAGGTGTCGCCGGACCGGCCCCCTCCGCGGCGGGACGGGCGCGGCCGCGTTCGGTTCGTTCGGCTTCGAATTCGCCGTCGAGAATCGCGTCCCCGGCGACGTCGCGGTCCATTTTCCTTAAGGGGTTAAAGCGTGCAGTTGCAGACGACGTCTTTTATCCCCAGCGCGCGGTGGCAGGCTTCCGTCTCTTTACACAGGCCCAACTCCACCCCCGTGGGAACCAGCCCCATCAAGTATTCGTAGATACCAACGCGCCGCGCAAAGGGGACGCGGAGGCGGCCGTCAGCCCCGGTCTTTTCCGCGGCGTAGTCGAACGCCGACGTGTCCCGGCCCAGCTTGCGCGCGTACGTCTTGACGTTGGGGAAATAACGCAGCGAGCCGAAGGTAACGCGCTCCGGGGGGGCGATTTCCAAGATATGCTCCAGGACCGCACGGTAGGCGTACTCCCAACCCGGTACGGGGATAATCGGGTCGAGGCGAAAGCGGATCCGGTACCCGGCCTCCGCGGCGCGGCGGGCGGCCTCCACCCGCTCGCGGGGAGACGGCGAGCCGAGCTCGTATTTTTGGGCGACGTCGGAGGCGTTTACCGAAAAGGACACGACGGTCCGGCCGTTATGCCGGAGGGCCAGCAAGTTGTCGACCTTCGTGGATTTCGTCAGCAGGACGAGAAGGTGCCGTTCCTGGGAGGCGAAGCGGGGGACGAGTTTTTTCGTCAGGCCGGTCCGGTCGTCGACGGCCAGCGCGTCGGAGAGCTCGCCGGCGTTGAGGACCGCCGGCTCTTCGCGGGCGAGGAACGCTTCGACCTCGCGGAGCATGACGTCGGTGTTGGTGAATATCGTCTGCCGGACCTTGCCGCGGAAAGTCAGCTGGAGATAACAATAAGCGCATTCAAAGACACAGCCGTTGCCGTGCGCCAGGATGTAAAAGTGAGGGCAAATTATTCCCGGCGGCGTCTTATCGAAATAGCGGATGAACTTGGTGCGCCGCGGCCGCTCGATAATTTCCACTATCGTCCTCCGAAGAAATCGGACCGGGGAAGTTAGTTTATGTTAAACGACGCCGAATATCAAGACAGCCTTAGGCTGGAAGGCGACGTCGATGCTCTAAACCCGAAGAAGTTCACCTTCCGCCGCGGGGCGCTGGCGCGCGACCGGCGCCGAGATAAGATGATCGAGTTCTACGCGGGGGTAGGTTACCTCACGTCCGCGGTCTACGCCGGCGCTTACCGCGAGGCCGTGGTTGTCGAGAAAGACCCCGCGCATTTCCGGCGCCTCCTGCGGCGCCTCGGCCGATTCACGAACGTCCGTTACTACCATAAAGCTAACGTCGATTTTATCGCCGAAGACTTGCCAAACCACCTCGACTTCTCCGCCGCGGACTTCGACGCCTTCGGCGCCCCCGGCGAAACCGTTATCAAGTTCTTCCAAGCGATCGAGGACAAGGTGGCGACCCGTTTTTACTCCTTATGACCGACGGCGGCCTCCTCGCCGCGCGGCGCCGCGCGCCGATGAATTTATTTCGTTATTACTTAGCCGGCTCCGACGAGGTGCGCCGGCCTCCCGCCACCCTGGCTGACCGCTTCGAGGCGTTTCAGGCCCGCTTCGTGGAGCGCCTAGCCGGGCGGCACGGCTTCGCCGCCAAGGCCGTCGGCGCCCAACGGAACCGCAACGAGACGGTCCTTTATTCCGCATACGTGATAAGCGCGTCTTAGGTGGTTATACGTCAGTATGAGGTCCTTTTTGAATTACCTGGGCGGCAAGTCGCGCCTCGCCCGCGTCGTCGCGGCGCGGCTGCCGAGCTCCCGCTGCTACGCCGAGGTCTTCGGCGGCGCCGGGTGGGTGCTGTTCGCGCGAGAGCCGTCGTACGTCGAGGTGCTGAACGACGTTAACGGCCGGTTGGTGAACCTCTACCGCGTCGTGCGCGACGCGCCCGGCGAATTGGCCGAGGCGCTCGAGTTCCTCCCGCGCTCCCGCGCGCTATACCGGGAATTCGGCGAGCGGGCCGAACCCGACGACCCGGTCGCCGCCGCCGCCGTATATTATTACCTCGTCAAGAACGCGTTCTCGGGTCAGGTGGGTTGCGGCTTCAGCTCGAGCAAAAGATTTCCGGGTAAATACTCGATGCTGGCCGACTTCAAGCTCTGGGCGCGACGTCTCAACAAAGTCACCATCGAGAACCTGCGTTACGAGGATTGCCTAAGGCGCTACGACGCGGCCGATACCGTCTTCTACCTCGACCCGCCGTACGTCGGGACCGAGCGCTACTACGGCGGCGATTTCGCGCCCGCCGACCACGAGCGCCTGCGCGACGTTATCAAGGGATTAAAAAGCCGGTGTTTGGTGAGCTACAACGATTGCGCGGAAGTGCGGGCCCTATATGACGGCTTCAACGTCGAGGAGGCAAGGCCGCGGTATTGCGCAGATAAAGTGCGGCCGGGCGGGACGCGCCGCACGAACGGCCGGGAGGTGTTAATTATGAATTATTGAATGTTAGATTAAGCTTGCCTTTTTAAACGCAATAGATTATAATATATG
The DNA here is from genome assembly GCA_964563535.1 of uncultured bacterium. Classification (GTDB taxonomy): domain Bacteria; phylum RBG-13-66-14; class B26-G2; order WVWN01; family WVWN01; genus WVWN01. The sequence continues at coordinate 3,314 of CAZLXP010000044.1, forward strand.
GAGGAGGACGGCTGTGGCAGATAGGATTTATACGCTCCGTTGTATCGCGTATCCAAAGGGCGAACGGTACGTTGGCGTTTGTCTAGACCTTTCGCTATTCGCCGAAGGCGAAACGAGCGCTGACGTACGGGCTCAAATAGAGTCGCAAGCGGTATCTTATATGTCGTATATAATAGAAAAGGGCGTCGAGGGAGAAATGTTCCCGCGGCGAGCGCCTGTAAAGTATTGGCTAATATATTTATTTATTAAGACCGCTAAATCATTAAAGGGATGGTTATTCGATATCCAGTTTAACCCGGAGGGCTACAGGAGGGCGCCGCTTTTTGCCGAGGTATCATCCTCTTAAAAGGAGAACGGTAGTCAAAGTATTAGAGAGCTACGGTTTTAACTTAGACCGAGTTAAGGGCGACCACGGCCAATACGAACACGAGAATTTCCGCGGTAAGCGTAGGCTAGTGACCGTAACGTTCGACGACGAATTTAGCCCGCAAGGCGTAGTACTCAAAAGCATTTTTAAGCAGTCCGGGATACGTAAAAAAGAATTCTACAAGGCCGCCGCGCGTTTATGAAACTTAGCCCTAAATGGATAAACCCGCCTTCCGGCGGGCTTTTCTTTTTGTATCGCGAGGGCGCTAGGTCCTCCTAGGTCGAGAACCTTGCGCCGGCGTTTACCGTTTGGTACCTTAGCTCCCCGCGGTCACTCGAAGACGGCGATTACGGGCGGCGCCGCGGTAAGGCCGGCGAGGAGGGGCGCGCCGGCCTTCTTCTCCTCCGCCGCGACGAGCTCCCGGTACGAAGCGTAGCTCGAGGCGCCGTCGAACTCGGCCAATGCGAGTATAAGCTCGGGGTCGGTGGAGGGGCTGGCGACGGAACGCGACGCGGAGAGGACGCGGGCGTCGCGGCAACCCTCGAGGCGCCTCTTGAGCGCGGCCTGGCCGTCGAGGATGGCCAGCGCCTGCGCCTCCTTGCCGGGGATTATTTTATAGAGGGCGACTTCAACGAGCATTCCGGCCTCCTTCGGCACTCAGGCGACGTTTTATCATAAGGGAAAGGCGGCGCCGGGGCAAGGCGAAAATGCGACCGGGGCGGCCGCGCCGAAAAAATTTGAAATGCCGCGTCGAATACGTTATATTATGCGCGGGAAGAACCCCGCATATCCGGAAGGGGGTATCGCGGATGAGGAAGTTTGCGTTATACGTTACGGCGGTCGCGGTGGCCGCGACGGCGGCGCACACGACCGGGCGCCAGATTACCTGTTACGCCGCGGCGCGCGCTAACCTTATCCCGTTTATGGGCAGCGTCCTGAACGGGATTCGCTTCCAGACGTTGGTCGACAAAGACCAGATCAACTACGCCGGGGCCCTCAACGACGTCGAGTTCTATAATTATTTCGGCTACGCCGGGCGGTACAATAGTTACCGCATTTACCTCTGCCACACCGCCAAGACGTCGCTATCCCCTACGTTCGCGGAGAACTACAAGGGGACGCCCGTACTCGTCGGGAACTGGCGGAGCTTCTCCATCCCCGCGACGCGCGACTGGTTTTCGCTTCGCATGGCGGAGACGTACGACTACAACAACGTCGACGGCCTACTCGTCGAGATCAAGTGGCAGGACGACGACCTCGGCGACGTGCCCGTTTACACCGGCGAGCTTCAGGGGTCCAACAACCACCGCGTATGGGCCGCGAACGACCCGGAGGCCGCGGTCGGCCAGGCCGACGGGTATCCTTATTATTGCCGCCTGAGCTTCGGCGCGTACGCCGCGGTCGCGGCGACGTCGCTGGGCCGCGTGCGGGCGTTGTTTAAATAACGCCCGGGAGGTATATAAACGTCGTAGGGGCTAACGGCCGTGCGCCCTCGAATCATTGATATTAAGGCGGCCGGGAAGGGTGGTATAAACAAACGCGAAGGAGGAATGGCGATGCGTAAAGCGATGTTGGCCGCGGCGGTTTTCGCGGTTGGGTTAGCGAACGGGGCGTACGCGACGTCGATTAATTACGAGTACGAGGGCAAATGGGGTTCGCATGGGTCCGGCGACGGGGAGTTTGACCGCTCCGAAGGTATTTGCCGGGCGCCCAGTGGTAACGTGTACGTCGCCGATATGAACAACAACCGTATCCAATACTTCACCGCGACGGGTTCTTTCCTCGGCAAATGGGGTACGAAAGGAACGGGCCAAGGCCAATTTATGGGGCCGGAGGATATTGGTATTAATTCCGGCGGAACGGTTTACGTAATAGACTACGGTAACGACCGCGTCCAGTATTTTACGGCCGCGGGCGGTTACCAGGGCGGATGGGGCGGCTACGGTTCGGGCCAAGGGCAATTCAAAGGCCCGTACGGAATAGCGGTTGCGTCCAACGGTAACGTGTACGTCGCCGACGAAGGTAATAACCGCATCCAATATTTTACGTCGTCGGGGTCGTTCCTCGGGATGTGGGGTTCATCGGGGAGCGGCGAAGGCCAATTCAATCAACCCCGGGGTATCGCGGTAGCGCCCGACGGCGTCGTATACGTCTCCGAATCGAACGGCCGCCGGGTCCAATACTTTACCGCGAGCGGTTCGTTCTTGGGTAAATTCACCCCGGAGCCGTCCGTGTATTGCGACGACGTAGAGGTTGCGGCCGATTACCGCGTTTACGTCGCTTGTCTTTTCGTCCCGGACGAATATATAAAAATATTTACCAGTACCGGTTCGGAACTCGGGAAGGCCGGCAAGTACGGGACCGGAGAAGGCGAGTTTACGGCACTGACCGGGGTAACTGTTGACCCCAACACGTCGCGCGTTTACGCCAGCGACTATGATAGGGACCGGATCCAGTATTTCAAATTTACTAATCCCGAAGTAGAACCGGCGTCTCTCGGCCGCGTGAAGGCGTTATACAGATAACGTCGTTCTGCGCAAAAATGTTATAATAATAGGGGTGATAATTAATGACCAAGCAAGAATTATTGGGCCGGCTTATGGAAAAAGCGGTGGCGTTGGACGAGGACGCTATCCTGGAGGTCTTATATTTCGCGGATAAGGCGGCGCAGGGCAACCGGTTGGAGGATGAGGAAACCCAAATCGCCGGCAGCCGAAAGGATTTCGAACGGGGCGATACGTATACGCTGGAGGAGGTCAACGGAGGCACCGGCAAAGAGTGAAGGTATTATTCTCCAAGACCGCGGCTAAGAACTACCATCGCCTCCCTTTATACCTGCAAAAAGCCATAACGTCGTGCGGAAACGATTTTTATAAATAACTTATCCGCCCCGGTAACTTAAACTAAAACCCCGCCTCCGGGCGGGGTTTTTTAATATTACGTTATCTAGGCCATCCAGCGGCTGTTTGATAGCTACAGCAGTCCCTTCAGCAGCTCGCCGTAGTATGCGGCGATGCCGAACCAGATCGTCGTCGACTTGTCGCGGTCGTTGCGGTTCACGGGATAGCCGATCTCGGTGGTGAAGCCGATGTCACGGAAGTTGAAGTCGACGCCGATAAAGAGGTTGTCCTGGTATAGCTCCTGGTTTTGGATGTCGTCGAACTTGATGCGGCCCGCGTAGACGTCGTCCACCAGGTTCATCTGCGGCCCGTAAAAGCCCTCGTAGCCGATGTAGGCCTCGGCGATGCGGCTGATGGGCAGGCCGCCGACCAGGGAGAGCTTGGGCGCGATGCGCTGGGTATCGAAGATGTAGTTGAGGGAGAGGATGGGCGAAAAGTCCATTCCCCGCTTCTTCGTTTCCGGCCGGACCACGGCCCACCACTTGGCGTGGATGCCGAGGGAATACAAGTTGCCCTGGAGGCCGATGTCGAAGCGGTCGCCGGCGCCATACGTGACCATCGCGTTGGCGAAGGCGTCGCCGAAGCCGGGCGTCACTTCCTCGCCGCCGGGGCCGGGGACCTTGGCGTTGTCTTTCTCGCGGTCGTGGGTATTGACGTAGGCCGGCAGCTCGCCGGCGACGCGGATGCGGATCTTGCCGGTGCCGACGGCGCGCGGGCTCATAAAAGTCCCGTACCAGCAGCCGGCGGTGAGGAACGCCGATAGCGAAATTAAGGTCGTTACGTATCTAAGCATCGCGGCCTACCGTTCAAACCTTGAGTAAGGTATTTATCCCTTCTTGCCTGAAATGGCGGTCTGCGGACAATGCTTCTTTTATATTCCTATTTTGTATTTCATACATAGAAATACAATCGGTTAAACTATACGGCCTGTTAGGGCGGTTACCGAATATATTAACGCCTTCATCGAACGATTCACGTGTTGCCGGTAGTATCACAATATTGGGGTTTTTTCTCATACCCTCTAAAGCAAGCACTACTCGTTTTCTTAAAGGCCTCGCTCTAATCGTAATAACGTTAAAAAATTCTAGAAGTACCCAGTAAGTCGTAATAATAATAGCTTCACCTAGGTTCTGCGTATTATTAAGTGCTATTTGGTGCAACGAATCCTCGGGGTTTAAAAGGGCTACCCAATAATCGGTGTCCGCAAAAATGTACCTCATTTGATACCCTCGCCGTATAAATAGTAATCTATATTAGTCGCTAAATCCTCGGGTAATTCCTTTTTTTCCGCATCCGTTATATCGTCTATTATCTCTAAGAACGTCTCCCATATTGGTTTAGCTTCAGGTTTATATTCAAAAATAGGTTCTTCCGAACTTTCTATGCTTTTAACTTCGTAAATCCTTTTTACTATGCCGAAATTAGTAAATTCTGCCCAGCCTTCCACCTTAAGTTTAATTTTTTCGTGGTCCCTTAGAGCGGTAGTTATTTTGAGTTCTTCGTCCGGTGTGAAATTTACTGGTATAGGGGTTTTAGGGTCCGGATAGATAACGAAATCTCGCCTTTTTACGTCTGCCGCTAGTACGGTACCGGTTACTTCTATATAATCCGGATAAGTAGCGGGGATATATTTTTCGATTTTTTCGCGGATTTTCTGGTTCAGTTCCGCTCTTCGTTTACCCTTTTTTTTAACGGAAATAAAAAGGGATTCGTTTTTACCCAAACTCCTTCCAAAATCCTTATAAGAAAATAGGGCCTTCTTAGGTAACCCTTCCGGTAACGGTTCACCTCCCGCTAAAGCGTTAATCGTTTGATAAACGCTTTCAATTGCTTCCTTGGCTTCCGGTAGAGGTTCGTCCCATAGACCGGGTTGTTTCCCTTCTTTCAAAGGTAATTCAACCGTTACGGCGGCGCTGCCCGCTTTAATTTCGCTTATCCGTATAGAGATTAGATCTTCGAAATTTTTTAGAAGCCTTTTCCTCTCCGGGTGTTTCCTGCGCCAAATTTCTTTCGCTGTTTCCGATAGAATCTCTTGAAAAGTTAATATTTCCCGGAGGGCGTCCGCGTCGATACCGTGCCCTCGGAATCTTTCCCCTTTAAATACCAACTCTATTATCTTTTTCCACCTTTTACCCATTTTCGCTTCCGCCTGCTTTCTATTACCTTATATATCGACGGGTTTTTCAGATGCCTTTGCCTTTACTAAAAAAATAACATACGCTAAATTAATTTTCCACAATAATACGCGCCGTACGGCCTCGAGGAGGCCGGCACGATCTTCGTAAACGGTTTCTCCCATATCGTCTCGAACGATATGCCGAAGTGCCCGCCGAACTCAGCCAGGATGGGCGTCAGCGTCTTGCGGTCGCGCTCGTCGAACTCCCCTTTGACGGCGGCGACGCCGAGGAAGTAATCGGGGACCTCCCCCCGCACGTAGATGGTGCCGCCGTGGATGCCGGTCCCGACGCCCGGGCCGACGACGGCGCAGCCGGCCCCGCCCAGGTCGGCGTCGCCGCGGCGCTCGAGGCCGAGCGCGATTAATATTCCGCCCGCCATATACTCGCCGAAGAATTCCCGCACCCGGCCGCCGTAGACCACGACCGGCCTGTGCCGCCGGAACTCCTTCATATGTATTCCTATCCGGTAGCCGCCGTCGCCCTTCACGAAGATCTTGCCGCCCCGCGCCGCGAACCCCGTTACGTCCCAGGCGTTGCCGTGGATTATTATCTTGCCGTCGTTCATCGTGTTGCCGGCCTGGTCCTCCGCCGAACCGAAGACTTCTATCGTGGGGCCGCCCATAAAGACGCCGAGGTCGTTGCCCGCCGTGCCGTAGATCTCGAGGCGCACGTCGCCTTCCAGGCCCGCGCCGAGGAAGCGTTGGCCGTGCACGTCGTAGACGCGGATGAGGTCGTAGCCGTCCTGTACGGCGCGGCGGACCTTCTCGTTCAGCGCCCGGTACGTCGCCGGTTCGCCCCGGGCGTCCAGCGCCGAGATTTCGGCGACCTTGGGCGGCGCTTCGACTTCCGCTGCCGTCTCGACCTTGTCGTTAACTTCGACCATATTCCTCCGCGAAGGTTTAATCCGACCAGGGCTCGCCGGCGTGCTTGACGCCGAGGATTTCGGCGATCTTGGGGTTGGGGCCGACGTAGCGCAAGCGGTCGCGGTTGCCCACCAGCGACTCCACGGAATCTATCCCCAACGCCCCCAGGATTTCGCGCAGCTCTTCCGTCCAGGCGTGGAACAAATTCACCAGCCGCCGGGTGGCGACGTCGACGTCGAGGCGCCGCACGAGGTCCGGCCGCTGGGTCGCGATGCCCCACGAACAGTTGCCGAGGTGGCACATTTGGCACACGCGGCAGCCCATCGCGATAAGCGCCGGCTGAGCCACCATCGCGACGTCGGCGCCCAGGGCCAACACCTTCACCAGGTCCGCGGCGTAGCGTATGCTGCCGCCGGCGACGACCGAGACGAGGTGTCGAATCCCCTCCTCGCGGAGGCGCTGGTCCACGGAGGCGACGGCCAGCTCGATGGGAATTCCGGCGTGGTCGCGGATGATGCGGGGCGCGGCGCCCGTGCCGCCCCGCAGGCCGTCGAGGGTGATGAAGTCGGCGCCGGCGCGGACGATGCCGGAGGCGATGGGCGCGCTGTTGTGGACCGCGGCGATCTTGACCCCCACCGGCACGCGATACTGGCTCGCCTCCTTGAGGGCGCCGATGAGCTGCGCCAGGTCCTCGATGCTGTAGATGTCGTGGTGCGGGTAGGGCGAGAGGGCGTCGGTTCCCCTGGGAATCATCCGCGTCTCGGAGATGAGCGCGTTGACCTTCTCGCCGGGAAGGTGGCCGCCGTGGCCGGGCTTCGCCCCCTGGCCGATCTTGATTTCCAGCGCCGCGACCTCCTTGAGGTAGCGGGGTTCGACGCCGAACCGGCCGCTCGCCACCTCGCTGTTGATTACCTCCGCGTATTCGTAGAAGTCGGGGTGGAGGCCGCCCTCGCCCGTTCCGGCCAGAAGGCCGACCTCGCGCGCGGCGCGCAGGATGGCGACGCACGCGTTATACGATATCGACCCCAGCGACATGTGCCCTACGACGATGGGCGTCGAGAGCTTGACGTTGGGGTAGTCGGCGCCGCGGTCGACGGCCAGCTTGCCGTCGTATTCCGCCACGACCATCCGGTCCGGCTTCCGGCCGAGGTACGTTACGGTTTCCACCGGCTCCCGCAGCGGGTCGATGGAAGGGTTGGTAACCTGCGCCGCGTCCAGCAAGAGGTCGTCGAAGATCACCCGGTACGGCAGGTCGGTGCCGGAGCCGGCGAGCATTACGCCGCCGGTGCTGGCCTGTTCGTAGATGATCCGCCGGATCCGCTCGCCGTAGGTATAATGCGGCGCGAAGCCGACCTTGCCCGGGCCGATCGAGATCGCCTCCTGCGGACACATCGTCGCGCACCGCTGGCAGGCCACGCAGTTCTCGCTTTTGACGACGATCCGCTCGCCGTTGAACGAGTGCACGTCGTACGTGCAGTTGACGGTGCACCGCTCGCACAGCCGGCACCTCTCCCGGTCGATTTCGACCTCGAAGCGAGGCGGTATCTCGTGGTAGATGTCCATATTAAAAAATTACGAACGTTCCAAAACCCTCGCCGCCAGAAGGCGCCGGCGCGGGTTGAATACGTCGTCGCGCGGCGGCCGCTTCAAGTACTGCTCGAGCGCGGGGGCGGCGTAGCGTTTTTCCGCCGTCGCGACGGCCAGGTCTATCTCGCTCAAGGCGAGTAAAGTATAGAAGAACGGGAAGCGGCGCCACGTTCCATCCCCTAAGCGATATTTCTTTAACACCTTCAAGCCCGTCGCGAGCCGGCGTTCGGGCCGCTCAAATCCGCCGGCGGCGAGGTTACGCCAATAGGCGGCCGTGCACGTACCGCAACAATACGTGCCCGGCGTATCGCCCCCCTTTTCCGAAAGTTTGATGCGCGCCATCATCCCTCGACTCGCCTCGGCCAACGCCTCCTTCACGTCTTTATCCCGGACGTTTAACTTTATGAGCGCGCGGCATGCTTCCTCCCCTAGGACGTGGCCGGCCGCGGCCCGGGAGGCGACTCTCTCACCGGTGAAAAGGCGGACGCCCTTACTAAAATCCTTAGCCGTGGGCGCGAACATCCCGGCATAGGCGCCCGGGAGGCCTTGCCGTTTAGCGATCCACTTCGCGACTTTTTCCCTTTCGGCCTTCGGCACCGGCCTCTCGAAGAAAAACGCGTCGTTCAGCGCGTCCAGCGTCTCCGCTAAGCTGGCAGTTTTTATTATCCGCATAACCGACTTCCTCCTCGCGGTCGTCCTTCGACCGCGGCCGCGCGGTTACGCCGCGGCGAAAGCGATTTCCATTCCCTGGAAGTAATCCTCCGTCCCGCGCCGGACGAGGCCGCGGCCCACGCCCGCGATCACCGGCTTCCCCGCCTCCGGCGCCCACGCCGCCGTGCTCTCCTCCCCCAGGACCGCGATGGCGCACTCCTCGCTGGCGAGGAAGACGGTGTTGCCGTCGGCGGAGGTCGCGGCGACCAGCGGCCGGAGTTTCTTGCGATCCGTCATGCCCAAGAGCGTCGGCGCCCCGTAGTTCGTCGCGACCGCGACGCTCAAGGGGCCGTTGAGCATGGCGGGCCGGTAATTCTTCCGAACCTCGCGCAAAAGCTCGCGCACGGCGCCGTCTTCTATTTCGTCGATGATGAAGTGATACGGCGGCGCCAGCACGGCGCACGCCACCAGCTCCGGGAGGCGCTGCCGGCGGAGGAGCAGGTCCAACGTATACGCGATGACCTCGCTATCGGTGAGGAGCGTACACTTGTATCCGGCCATCTCGACGAAGCGGCGGTTGGTCCCGTAGGAGGTTATCTCGCCGTTGTGGACGATGGAGAGGCCCAGGATGTTGAACGGGTGCGCGCCTCCCCACCACCCGGGGCTGTTCGTCGGGAAGCGCGAGTGGCCCAACCACAACGACGCCTCGTAATTTTCGATGCCGTAGAAGGACGCGATCTCGCGGGACCAGCCGTTCCCCTTGAAGACCGCCATATTTTTTCCGGAAGACATGACGAACGCGCCCGGCAACTGAGCGTTGACCGCGAAGACCTGGGCCATAACGTAATCGTCGTCGTCCGCTCCCGCGGGGGGCGCGACGAAGAACCTCCAGCAGATCGGCCGCCGGCCGACGAGCGTCTCCACCGGGTGCGTAGGAATCTCCTCCTGGGCGTCGACCAGAAATCTTGTCGCGACGAATTCCCGGACGCGCGCGAGCGCGTCGGCGTCGTCGATAACCATCTGGAGGCAATAGAGGTCGGGCCGCTCGGGGAAGAGGCCGTAGGCGGCGTAACCCGCGCCCAGGCCGTTCTCGCGGTCGGACATCGTCCGGACCATCTTGCCGACGCGCGCGCCGCTCTCGCGCCGGCCGTCCAGGTTCACCAGCGCCGCGATCCCGCACCCCTCGCCTATTCGCTCGAGCCGAGCCGGCGGCGAGGCCGGCTTCTCCAACATCCTTCTAAAGGAGGGCCCCATCATTCGTCGTCACGTTCCCCCAGGATCTTGGCGAGCTCTTCCATGGGCGGCCCCGCCGAGGGCGCCAGGCCGAACTCCTCGCGGGCCCAGTCTTGTCTTTGGACGCTCAAACCCGTCTTCCGGACGTTGCCGATCCTCGCCTCTACCGCCTCCGGTTTTATCCCCCGCGCCCGGGCGAGGCGCCGCAGCGTCTCGAACATTTCCGCCAGGCCGCGGCCGTGCGGGCAGCGTTTCGCGCACTCGTGGCACGCCAGGCAATACCAAATTTCCCCGCTCTCCAGCAGCTGTTCGATGTCTCCCCCTACGACCTTTGCGACGACGTCCATGGGGTCGTAGAGGTTCCGCGGCGGCACGTCGGCCTGGCCGCGGACGACGGTGCACTCGTACGTGCACGAGCCGCAGCACGCCTTAAGGCTCTCGACGTCGAAACGCCGGCGCAGGTCCGCCCCCGCCGGCGCGACGCCGACCTTACGCAGGGCGTCGTTCACACGGACCGCGTGCCACCCCTTGAACCGGAGCTCCTCGGCGGGAACGCCGAACGCCAGGCACATCAGCTCGGCGAGGTGGAATACCGGCCGCCGGAGGTCGTCGTCCACGAGTTGGGCGTGAAGGTCGAATTGCAAAAAGCAGCTCGGGCACGTCAGGACGACGGCGTCGGCCCCGGCGGCCGTCAGGCTGGCCATCTTGCGGCGCAGGAGCTGGGCGCTCGCGCCTTCGTCGAAGGCCGAAAGCGAGCCGCCGCAGCAGCTCAGCCGCTCGCCGTAGGCCACCGGTTCGGCGCCCAGCGCCCGCAGGACCTTCTCCATTATCGCGGGGGCCTCGACGTCGTCTACCGCGAGGGCGGGAGGCGAGAGCGCGTGGCAGCCGTAGTGCGCAGCCAGCCGCAAGCCCTCGAGCGGCCGGACGACCCGCTCCTTAATCCGCTCCTCGCCCAGCCGCTTCAGGACCTCCAGCAAGTGGACGACGCCGACGCCCCCCTCGTAACACGCGTCGGCCGGGGCGAGGCGCGCGTTGACCGAAGCGCGGCGGCCCGGGTGGCGGAGCTCGGCGACGGCCCGGGCGAGGGTCTGGTAGCAACCGTTGCACTCGACCAGGAGCTCGGGGCCGGCGGCGGCGGCCAGCGCCAGGTTGCGCCCCGCGAGCGCGAGCGTCGTCTCCTCGCCCAAAAGCCGCGCATACAGCGGGTCCGGGCAACAGCTGAAACCCTCGACGTCGACGATTTCGATGCCGAGGGTTTCGAGCGCGCGTCTGGTCGCGTTTTCTACGAAGGGGAGGCGGTGGCCTATCGTGCATCCCCAAAATATCGGCAGGCGATTTGCCATTAAGGAATTTTTAAGCGGGTTTGGTTACCATAACATAAACGCCGCGGCGGCGCAAGGGCGCCGCGAATTTCCTTAGAAACCGCCGTATTGAAGAGCAGGCGGGCGGGCGGCTACATGTCGAAATACAATATGTACTCGTGGGGGTGGGGCCGCCGGTCGAGGGCGCGCACGTCGTGCTCCATCTTCGTCTCGACGTACGCGTTTATGATGTCCCGGGTGAAGACGCCGCCGGCGAGCAGGTATTCGTGGTCGCGGCCGAGGTCGTCCAGCGCCGCCACCAACGACTTGGGCAGCGACCTGATCCGCCGTTGCTTCGACTTGGGCATCTGCTCGAGGTCTTCCTCGATGGGCTCGCCCGGGTCGATCTCGTTCAGGACGCCGTCCAGGCCCGCCATAAGGAGGGCCGAGAAAGCGAGATAGGGATTGCAGGTCGCGTCCGGCGGCCGGTACTCGAAGCGCGCTTCCTCGGCCCGGGCGGCGTATTTCGGGATCCTTATGGTGCCGGAGCGGTTGCCGATGGAATAGAAAAGGCGCACCGGCGCCTCGAACCCGGGCACGAGGCGTTTGTAGGAGTTGGTGGCGGCGTTGGTGAAGGCCGCCAGCGAGCGCCCGTGCTTGAGGATGCCGCCCATGAAATGGCGGGCGAGGTCGCCCAGGCCGCCGTAGCCGGCCGGGTCGTAGAAGGCGGAGCGTCCCGCGGCGCCCAGGAACTGGTGGACGTGCATGCCGTTGCCCGCCTCGCCGAATATCGGCTTAGGCATGAAGGTGGCGTAGAGGTCCCACTTCCGGGCCAGGTTGCGGACAAGGAATTTGATCCACAGGTTCATGTCCGCGGCGGCGACCAGCGGGAGGAATCCCACCTCGATCTCGCACTGGCCCGTCGCGCCGACCTCGTGGTGGTGGTAGCGGACCGGCACGCCGGAGGCCTCGATGGCCGCGGCCATCTCGGCCCGCAGGTCGTAATATTTGTCCAGCGGCGGTACGGATTGGTAGCCCCCCTCGCGCGGGACGTTGTAGCCCGGCGTCGCGACGGCCGCGGAGATGTGCGAGCCCTCCTCCTCCTCCGGGGCGTTGGCGAAGTATAAACATCGCCCCGGCTCGGAGGCGTAGTAGACGTTGCGCAGGAGGTGGAACTCGTATTCCGGCGATAACCAGTAACCCTCGGCGACGCCGAGGCCGGCGAGGTACGCCTCGGCGCGTTGGGCGAGGGCGCGCGGGTCCCGGGCGAAGCGCTCGCCGGTGTCCGCCTCGTGGATGTCGCAGATGAGCGATATCGTCGGTTTCTCCCAGAACGGCTCGAGCATCGCCGTCGCCGCGTCGGCCTTCAGGACCAGGTCGCCGGCCTCGACCGTGGTGTAGCCCGGGTTTTGCGAGCCGTCGAAGCCGACGCCATATTCGAACATGCGGCTGCCGAGCCGGGCCGCCGGGACGGTGACGTGGTGCCACCGGCCGGCGAGGTCCACGAATTTCAGGTCGACGTTGGCGACGTGGTTTTCGCGGGCGAACGCCGCCAGCGACGCGAGGTCAGTTATGCCTTCTATCTTCAAGACGCGCCCTCCTGGGGCGAAAGAACCGCGAATAGACCTTTCGAAAAAATATAACACCCGCGAGTATTGAAGGCAAGGAGTTTTGGGGAATTTTATTTAAGGAGGGTGAGTAGGAAAAGCGGGCTGCATTTCAAATGCGAAGTTACCGTGAAAGCGGCTGACGGCGGGCCGCGGCCCCGGCCTGATGGTTCTCGAGGCGTCTTTCTAGTATATCACCTGATATTTAACTGTGCCTATACGTTTAAAATTTAAAAGGGGTCGTAATACCCACGCCGAAGTAATTATACCTCCCGCCGGATACGTTAAGGCCGCCCCGGCCGACTACCAACAACAAGTATATTTTTTGGTCGGCGGGGATTTCGACGGCGACGGTAAGGCCACCGTTGGCGACGTTCCTGTTTTCCGCTTCCACCGCCCCTTCTTCCAGCACTTCGGTATTCGTATAATATAAGTCCGGGCCGAAGCCTAAGTGGGCGAGCCACTTGAGGCGGGAGGTTACGATGAAGAATAATAAAGTCCCGCCAACGCCGGCGTTGAGGCCGTTGGTTTTCTCGCCGCCGGGTTTTACCTTTTTGCCGCTTTCGTAGATGAAAAGGGGCGTCGCGTTGACGCTATCGGCCCGACGCAGTTTAAAACCGGGTTTGTAAATTTTAAATTTTCGGGAACCGTCGTAGACGTATTTTCCTTCTTCGGTATTTTTGAAAGCTGTTATTTCGACTTCCTGGCCGTCTCTGCCCAGGCCTACGCCGGTCTCCTTCTGGAACTTAACGCGCACCCGGTACGGTTCTTCCATAGCCTTTATTGTGCGCCCTTCCAACGTGATGAAAGATCTTACTTCGGCACTTTTTATTAAACTTTCGTTTTCGGTTACGACTATCCATACTAAGCGATCCCTGGGATATTCGATTAGTATATCCCTGTCCTCGTGGATCCAATCGCCGTTTAATATCTCCCGGCGTTCGCCGTTGGGTAATTCTTCGTACACCTTTAGTTTTTCGAATCCTTGCCCAATGCCAAAGGCGGGTATCAAAAGCAACGTGAAAACGGTCATCGCGGTTAGCTTCTTCATTTTAACCTCCTGGCTTTGGTTTAAATAAAGGCTTTATCGACTAGAAAAGCCGGGCGGACCCGTAGTCCAACCCGGCTTGTTTTACGTATATAGAGTTTTGCCGCGACCCATACCCCCGGTCGCAACTCGTAGCTTTTATTTTCACTCCGCGTCCCGTCATTTAAACCTGTTTCCCTCACCCCATGGTTATTATTACATATTAGATTGCGTTAGTCAAATATTATATTAAAAATCCGACTTTCGTAAATTATACGAGGTGGCCGGGGGTTCCGCCGTTACGCGCCGCCCCTTACGGCATATAGCGCGGCCGCGTATAATGTCACCGCCGAAAGGTTCCTCTGAACGCTTATCATATCTCCTTTTCGGCCATTATCCAAACGAGACCAGAATAGCCCCTAGGACGCCCAGGACGATGCCCATCGTCCGCCGCCGCGTGACGGGCTCGCGCAACAGCAGCGCCGCGAAGATGAAGATGAAGACGTTGGCGGTTTGGTTCAGCGCCGAGGCGACGGAGGCCTGCGTATACTTCATCCCCCCGAGCCAGAGCGCCATCGCGACGTACGCGCCCACGAACGAGCCCCCCACCATATAGTGCCAGCCGCGCGCCGAGACCACGGACGACAGGATGGCGCGGCGCCGCCGGTGGAACAAGAGGATTACGGCCAGCGCCGCGACGCCGCCGACTACCCTGACTTCCGCCGCCCACAAAAGCGGCGAACGCTCCAAGAGCGGCTTGATCATTACGATGCCCACCGCCATCGCCGCCAGGCCCAGGACGCCGTAAAAAATGCCCCACCCCAGCTCGCCCCGGCTGATGAGCCCTTTCCTCCACTCGAGCGACGCGGTGAGCACCGCGGCCACGACCAGCGCCGCGCCCACTCCCTGCACCGGGGTGAGCTTTTCCGCGAGCACGGGAACGGAAAGCGCGATGACGAAGGGGCTGTAGAGACAGTCCACGATGGCCGTAAGGCCGGCGCCGAGCAGGTTCAGGCTCTTAAAAAAGAAGGTGTCGCCCAGGCCGATGCCCAACGCGCCGCTCGCCATAAGGAGCGCGTATTCGCCGGCGGGCGCGTCGCGCGCCAGCGTCAGGCCGCAAAGCCACGTCGTCGGAAGGAAGAGGGCCAGCGCGAACAGGTCCTTGAACAGGTTGAGCCCTATGGGGTGCACCGTCTCGCCGCTCTTCTTGAACAAGACGACGGCGAAGGCCCACGCCACCGCGGTAAGCAGCGCGAGGGCTTCGCCGAGATAGGGGGTCGTTCCGTCCAGCAGCGTTACTCCTTCCGGGGCTCAAGGCCCTTTATCTCTATTTCCGCCACAGGTCGCCCGCTTTGCCCGCCTGAATAATGACGGCCCAAAAATTATATTGGATTATGCGATAGGCGAATATGTATACCAGATTTCGCCCGTCGTTTGGGGCGGAATTTTAGGTCACGGCGGCTCGGGTCGGCCGAACGCCGTTTCGATTTTTAAAACAAACGGCCGCCCCGGCGAAGCGGTTTATCGCCGTTCCTTCCGGTTATACTTGACACGCGGGGTTGACGTGTCATATCGTTATGCGGAGGCCGGCTAAGCCGAGCCGGCGGAAATAGGCTACGTTCGAATAAAAAGGGGTACGATATGCGTATAAAAATATTTACGTCCCTCGGCATAACCGTCGCGGCGGCGGCGGTGTGGGCCGCTTTCGGCGTCGGCGGCCAAGGTCAGTACCTCGCCGTCTGGGACCGCCAGGTATGGAACGAGAGCGGCGCCCTAAATAGTTTGGGGCCTCTCGAGTTCGCCTTCGTCTCAGCCGGCGGCGGGGCCTTCGCCGTGGTATCGCTCGAAGCGGGCGCGATGCCGCCGGCGAGCACGGTGCGGGTCTACGACCGCGCCGGCCGCGTCCTCTGGGCCGCCGCGGGGACCGGCGCGACGTCGGCGTACGTGGCCGACTCGGGCGCCGCGGCGCTGGTAACGATGCGCGGCGAGGGGCCGTCGGCCACGGCGCACCTCGACTTCTATTCCGCCGCCGGAGCTCATACCGGCGGCGCGGACGGCGGCGCGCCGCTGGCCGCGGCCTTCTTCCCCGGCGAGGACCGGTTCGCGCTGGCCGTACTGGGCGGCGCGACGGCCGTTTACGACCTCGCCGCGGGCGTCAAAGAATACGAGCTCCCGGCGGCGCGGACGCCGGCCGCCGGCCCGGAGAACCT
>CAZLXP010000045.1:0-19155 GCA_964563535.1 uncultured bacterium
TCACCTCGACGTCGGCGGGGTTAACCTGCACGGTGTACGCCAACGCGGACGCCGCCAAAAATAATGTCAGCCAGAGCCCTTTCTTCATTCAACGTTCCTCCTGAGATCGTAAAACCCTAAGGTCTTGAGCACGTCTTTCACGCGTACTTAATACCTTTTTAGTATAACACGCCGAGGCCCCCGTGCCAAGCTTTTTTTCAAGGAAACCGCGCCGAAACTTCACCCTCGGCTCCTACCCCCCGCCCGGCGCCTTTGCCCGGTTTGAGCGGTTACGCCATTACTAATCTTTAAAAACCGCTTGCGCCGCCCCGGCCGTTTTCATACTATGTCCCCGGAGGTCGAAGCGCCCCGTGACCACCCCCATGCTCAGGCAATACCGGGCCATTAAGGACCGGTATCCCCACGCCATAATATTCTTCCGCCTCGGCGATTTCTACGAGATGTTCTACGAGGACGCCGAGGTCGCAAGCGCGCTCCTCGGCCTTACGCTCACCGGCCGCGGCAAAGGCGAAAACCGCGTGCCGATGTGTGGCTTTCCCCATCACGCCGCGACGGCCTACGTCGCGAAATTGCTGGAGGCCGGCTATAAAATCGCGGTGGCCGACCAAACCGAAGACCCGGCGGAAGCGGTAAACCTGGTGCGGCGCGACGTCGTCCGCGTCATCACGCCGGGGACGGTATACGAAGACGAGCTTTTAGCCGGTTCGGAGACGCGGTACGTGGCCGCCGTCGCCATCAAGAGGAATAAGTGGGCCGCGGCGCGCCTCGACCTCGCCGGCGGCTCGCTCGAGGTCTGGCCCTCCTTGAACGCCGCCGCCGCGTCGTCTTTGATAGCGTCCTGGGGCGCGGCCGAGGTGATCGCCGAGGACGGCGCGCCGTTACCCGAGGGGCTCTCCGAGGACGACGCGCGGTTGACATACCGCGACGCCGGGGACTTTTCGCCGGCCGAGGGCGCGGCGTTGTTGCAAGACCAGTTCGGCGTCGCCAACCTGGCGGGGTTCGGCCTGGAAGGCGAGGATGCCGCCGTCGCGGCCGCGGCGGCCCTCTTGCGCTACGCCGCGGCGACGCAGCTCGGGCCCGTGTCTCACGTCGCATCCGTCAAAACGCGAGCCCTCGGCGACCGGATGTACCTCGACGCCACGACCGTACGCAACTTGGAAATATTCGAACACCCGGGGCGGGGCGGCGGCACGCTCTACGACCTTATGAACCGCACGCGCACCGCCATGGGCGCCCGCCGCTTGCGCCGTTACCTGGCCGAGCCGCTGTTGTCGAAACCAGCCGTCGACCGGCGGCTGGACGCCGTCGCCGCGCTGCTCCGGGAGGGCGAGGCGCGCCACCGCGTCCGCGAACTCCTTCGGCCGTGCGGCGACGTCGAGCGCCTGACGGCTCGGGTGGCGTTGGGGACCGCGACGCCGCGCGACGTCCGCGCGCTGGGCGACAGCCTCGCCCTCGTGCCCGAACTCCGCGGGGCGCTGGCCGGCGCCGAAGCGCCGCTTTTGGCGGACGCGGCCCGCGAGCTGGTGGACGTCGCCGACCTGGCCGCGTTAATCGGCGACGCGCTGGCCGACGAGCCGCCGGCGACGGTGGCCGAAGGCGGGATAATCCGTCGCGGCTTCCGCGCCGACCTCGACGACCTTCGCGACCGCTCCGCCCAGGCCAAGGAATACATCGCGGGCCTGGAGCACAGCGAACGCGAGCGAACCGGCGTCGCCTCGCTGAAAGTGGGATACAACAAGGTCTTCGGGTATTATATCGAGGTCACCAAGCCGAACCTGGCTAAGGTCCCGCCGGACTACATCCGCAAACAAACGCTCGTCAACGCCGAACGGTTCGTCACCCCCGCGCTCAAGGAGTACGAGGAGACGGCGCTCTCGGCGGATGAGAAGATCGCCGCGCTGGAACGAGAGATATTCGTCGAACTGCGGGCCGAACTCGCCCGGCACGTAGAGCGGCTTAACCGGGTGGCCGGCGCCGTCGCGGAGCTGGACGTGATGGCGTCGTACGCGCAGGCGGCGCTCGAGAGCGATTTCACCCGGCCCCAGATCGCAACCGAGCCGGTACTCGACGTCGAGGACGGTCGGCACCCGGTAGTGGAACGCTTCTACCTGGACGAGCCCTTCGTGCCCAACGACCTGCACCTCGACGACAACGAGCGATTCGTCGTCCTCACCGGCCCCAATATGGCGGGCAAGTCGACTTATTTGCGGCAAGCGGCGTTGATAACGCTTTTGGCGCAGGCGGGCTCTTTCGTCCCGGCGCGGCGCGCGACCGTGGGCCTGGTGGACCGCATCTTCACCCGCATCGGCGCCGCCGACGACCTATCCCGCGGCCGCTCCACTTTTCTGGTAGAGATGACCGAGACCGCGGACATCGTCAACAACGCCACCTCGCGTAGCCTCATCCTTTTGGACGAAATTGGGCGCGGGACGTCGACCTACGACGGCCTGAGCCTGGCGTGGGCCGTGGCGGAATACCTGGCCGAAAACACCCAGGCCCGAACGCTCTTCGCCACCCATTACCACGAGCTCGCGGCGTTGGCCGAGGGCGGGGCCGGCGTCGTCAACTACACCGTAGCGGTACGCGAGGCCGGCGGCAAGGTTCACTTCCTGCGGCGCGTAACGCGGGGCGTGACCAGCCGCTCGTACGGCATCCAGGTGGCGCGGCTGGCGGGGTTGCCGCCGGCGATACTCGCGCGCGCCCGCCAGATCCTCGAAGAGTTGGAGGCAGGCCGGGGGCCGCGGGCGCTGGCCGAAAATTCCAACCAACAGAGCCTCTTCGCGCCCCGGCCGCCCGTGATCGAGGAATTCGTCGCCACCCTCGAGCCGGACCGCATGACGCCCCGCGCGGCGCTGGACGCCCTATACGAATTGCGGGCCCTGCTCGCGCGCCAGGCCGGCGACGAGCCGGAGACGGAATAGTTGCGTAAAAAATAAATTTATGGTAAATTCCGACCCGAATACGCCGGCGGGCGGTTCGCCCGAGAGGCCGGAATGCCCGGGCGGAGAGCCGCCGCCCCGTTTTATCATTTCGCCCCAAGACGTGCGAGACGGCATCGTCCGGCTTGTCGGGGCGGAAGGAAATCACGCCAAGAACGTGTTGCGGCTGGGCCGGGGCGATATCTTCGTCGCCGTCGACGGCCGGGGCGCGGAATACGAGGCGCAGGTCCAGATTCGGACGGCCGACGGCCTGCTCGGTAAAGTCGTTAGGACGACGCGGCGCAGCCGCGAACCGGTGGCGCGGGTAATTCTCGCGCAGGCGCTCGTAAAAACGCCCGACCTCGCGACGGTCGTAAAACAAGCGACCGCGTTGGGCGTAAATGAGTTCATTTTTTTCGAAGGCGCCCGGTCGGAGCCGCGGGAGGTCACGGCCCGGGAATTGGGACACTTGGAGGCCGTCGCCCGGGCGACGGTCAAGCAGTCGTTGCGCGCCGTCGTTCCTAAGTTGAGCGGCCCCAAAACCTTCGGCGACGTTCTGGCCCGCGGCCGCGACGTCGACGTCGCGCTTTTTTGCACAAGCGACCCGGCCGCGGAACCATTGGCCGACGTCGTGGCGCAACACCAACCCGGCGCCAATCGCTTTCTGGTGGCGGTAGGGCCGGCGGGCGGTTTTGCCGCCGAAGAGGAAGGCCGCGCCGCCGCCGCCGGGTTTCGACCCCTCGAGTTGGGGCCGCGGCGCCTCCGGGCGGAGCTCGCCGGGCCGATAGCGTGCGCGTTGATATTCTACGCCGCCGGCGACCTCGGCCCCGTTCGCCGGGGCGGAGGTTAACGTTATGCAAGATTGCATATTCTGTAAGGTAATCGCGGGCGAACTCCCGACGAAAACGCTATACGAGGACGACGACGTCATGGCTTTCGCCGATATTTCCCCGCAGGCGCCGGTGCACGCGCTGGTCGTTCCCAAAAACCACCTGGGGACCGTCGAGGACCTCGGCCCGGACGACCTAGCCGTCGTCGCCCATATGATTCACGCGGCACAACGGCTGGCCCGTAAGCTCGGCGTATCGGCTTCCGGGTACCGACTCGTCATCAATACCGGCGCCGACGCGACCCAAACCGTTCCCCATCTCCATATGCACCTGTTGGGGGGGCGCCCGCTCGAGCCAAAGCTCGGCTAGCAACGCCCCGACGAACCTTAATTATCGAAGAGTGAATCGCGATGAAAAGAATTACGATTAACGTAAAACCGCGCGACGCGGCGGGAATACGGCGCGGCCGCGCGCTGCGGCGGCAGGGGGTAATCCCCGCCGTCGTCTACGGCGCCGAACGGCCTACCGTCCCGGTAGCGGTGGACGAGAAGGACTTCCGGGGCGTTTTGCGCACCGGCTCGTCGAAAGCGATCATAGACCTGAAGGTCGAGGGCGGCGGCGAGGAGACGCTTGCCATAATAAAAGAGATACAATACGACCCCCTCGGCGAAGAGATCCAACATATAGACTTCTTCCGGATAACCGCGGGGAAACCCATCCAGGTTACGATTCCCATAACGGCTACCGGCCGTTCCGAGGGCGAAAAAGAGGGCGGCGTCGTCGAGCACCTGATACGCGAGGTACGGATAGAGTGCCTGCCGGCCGACATCCCGGAGAGCATAACGTTCGACCTCTCGGCGCTGGCGTTGGGAGAATCTTTACACTTGAAAGACGTGGCGCCGCCGCCGGCCGTCGCCTTCCTCGACCCGCCCGATACGGCGTTGGTCGTGGTCAAAGCGCCGCGTATGGCCCGCGCCGAAATACTCGAGGAGGAAAAGGCCGCGGCTCTGGCGGCCGAAGCGGCGGCGGCGGCGGGAGGCGAAGAGGCCGCGCCGGAAAAGGCCCCCGGGACGGAGGGAGGCAAAACGGAGCGCCCTCCTAAATAAAGTCGCTTTTCATATTTAGGCCAAAACGGCACAGACTCGTGGCCGGAAACGATACCTGCGCCATATTCGGCCTCGGAAACCCGGGCCGGCGGTACGCCGGGACTAAGCACAACGCCGGCGCGGCCGTCGTCGACGTCCTGGCCCGCCGCCACCGCATCCGCCTTTGGCGCCGGCGCTTCCAGTCGGCGTGCGGTAAAGGCCGCATCGGCGGCCGCGACGTTTGGCTCTTAAAACCGCGGACCTATATGAACCTGTCCGGTTATGCCGTAGCCGAGGCGGCCGAAAACCTAAAACTCGGCCCGGACGGCATCCTCGTGATATCGGACGATATAGACTTGCCCCTCGGCAAAATCCGCCTTCGCGCCAAAGGCTCGGCCGGCGGCCATAAAGGTCTCGAGTCCGTCATAAATGAATTGGCGACAGAAAACTTCGCCCGGCTCCGCGTGGGCGTAGGCGAACCTCGCGGCGACGACGCCGCGGCCTATGTCCTCTCGCCGTTCGAGGCCGGCGACGAAAAAGTTATCCTCGCCGCGCTCGAGCGCGCCGCGGACGCCGCGGAGGGCTGGCTCGTCGACGGCGCGGCGCGGGCGATGTCGGCATTCAACGATTGAAATAGGAGAGGACCCGTGGAAGTTCCCTTCTCTTTAAGCGGCGCGGGCCTGGCGCTGGTCTTCGGCTTTTTGAGCTTCATATCGCCGTGCGTACTGCCGCTCGTGCCGGCGTACCTGTCCTATATCTCCGGCCACACCTTCGAAGAGCTCACGGGCAAAGAGCGGCGCGGCCAAATCATGGCCACGACGTTCTTGCACGCGGCGTTCTTCTGCCTCGGCTTCACCGTCGTATTCCTGGCGATGGGCGTCACCGCCACCAGCCTCGGCTCGTTCCTCCAAACCCATAAAATGTTGTTCAACCAAATCGCCGGCGTCATCATCATCATATTGGGTCTCCATATGGTGGGCGCGTTCCGGATTAAATTCCTCCTCATGGAAAAGCGCTTCGAGGGCAAGAAGGGGCGATGGGGCGTCTTCGGCACGCTCGTCGTCGGCGTCGCCTTCGCCTTCGGTTGGACGCCGTGCATCGGCCCCTTCCTCGCCAGCCTCTTGTTCCTCGCCAGCAACCAGGATACGGTATGGCAGGGGTTCTTCTTGTTATTGGTCTATTCCTTCGGCTTGGCGGTCCCGTTCTTACTCGCCGCCGTCGCCGTAAACGCGTTCCTCTCGGCCTTCCAGAAAATAAAAAAGCACTTCCGCACGATAGAGGTCGTCGGCGGCATTCTCCTCATCGAGTTCGGCCACATAATCTTCTTCAATAAACTGGGTTGGCTCGCCGGAAAAATCGGTTTCGTGGATATGGGTTTTTAAGGCCGCCGCGGCCGCCACAAATCAAAAAAACCGCCAATTCTGGCGGTTTTAATATTTATTTATTTCCCAACTAGTTACGGCATTATTTCGCCAAATCAGCCGTTTTTCCCGCCAAAACTGGCGGCGTTGAGAAATTTATTGAATATATAAAACGTTGAAATTATTAGACTTCGACGGATAATATAATTGGCACATTATTTGCTCTATATTTAAATAACGGCGGGATTGTTTTTCACAATTATTTATTGGGAGGAAAGCCAACATAGTTAACGGTTTGCGATTGCCTTTCGAGCACTTTGTAGGCGGCCTGACGTAACGTAAGACGTAGGTGCGTCGCGTCATGACAAGGAAAAAGGCCGAAAGGCTTTTCTATTTAGCGAATATCTTAACCTCCGGGAAGGGCTATCGCGCGGCCGAACTGGCGGAGACGTTAGGGGTTTCCGAACGTACGGTGTATCGCGACGTAGTCGACCTCTCCTACCTCGTTCCCATATACTACGACGACGGTTATCGCGTGATGCGCGAAGGGCGCGCCGGCGACATAGCTTTTACGCGCCGAGACTTGTTGGCGATCAAACTGGTCTTCAAAACGATGGAGTTAGTCGGGGGGGCCTATTTTTTTACGCCGGCGATGCGCGCGGCGTTGGGTAAAATAGAAAACAGAATCTCGCGCTTTTTCGACGACGCCGGCAAATTGTAAACGACGGCCGGTTGCGCCAAGGCCCCGCCGGTTGTAGCGGGGCTATTTATTTGCAATACTAACGCCGCGGCGTTTCATACATCGCCGGGAATACCTGGTGGTTTTTTTAGTAGCGTAGCGCTTCAAGTTATGTTACCTTGTTACCGGGAAGGCGAGATATGACATCAGGAAAGAAAAGGGTCCGAAGCGCGGCCAGCTCTTTAAGAAATTTAAGAGCTACGCGTCGGGCCTTTTTTTACGTATGGTAAGTAGGCCGCGGCACGAGCTAGGGCCTCGCGAACGCGCATCGCCTCGACGTCCCGCGTAAAGCGGCGAGGGTGAGGGAGTCGGGGTTAAAAGGTTATCCGCCAGATATTAAGTAGAACGAGATAATAGGGTTATCGTGCCGGGCAGAGTTAAAATCGATTTCGGTGAGTATCGTTGTTTCGAAGGCGACGTATTTCTCCCTCGAATCGTAAATGATATCGAACGCGCCATAGCTGCTGATATCTGCATTTCCGTTATCACTCTTCAAGATTATCGATCACCGGAAAACGCTTTAATCGGTGGCCGGACTGAATTTCCACGATTTAGGTTGCCCGACGAAAATGAATTCGTAATTAAGGTTAACCCTAATTTGGTGGATAATTCGGTTTTTATACATGAATTGTGTCATGTATATATTACGGTGCTCGGATACCCGCGACACTTCTACGCCAAGGAAGAGTACCCGTTATTTAACTACTCTATTTGTATTCCCGAACTCGTCGCTAATCTCGTACAACATAAGTGGATTAACAAGTATTTAAAGAGTTCAGGCTTTGATACTAAAGTCGGCCAGCGGAAATACTACGACGGGTTATCGCAGTTAACTTTTTCTAAAACGAATGACCTTTGGCAGGACTTCTTCGACGCGGTTAATTTTATCAAGGCCATTTCGGATTTTCCCGAATACAGCCGTAGGATTACTAAGGTTAAAAACCGCCAATCACCGCAATTACGTAAAATATTCGACGATTTAAGAAGCGAACTGTTAAGCGGGAAAGTTAAAATCGACAATCCTAAAGCAATGTTTAAATCCTTAGTCGTTTGTTTAAACTCAGTAGGAAAATACAAAGACCGTTTATTCGGAGATTCGATTAGCCTGCAAGCCGTGAATTACCTCTATCCCGTGTTTATCGATGAGAGTAATCGGGGGAAACCTGCGAAACGGTATTTCCGATATTGGGTCTACGGACTAAAGGATGAACTACGACCTTTCGTATTGAAGGTAGTATACCTTTACAAAGGTAATGAGAATATGATAGTAGGGTTAGCGGGCGTGGGAATATCCCGGGATCATTACAAAGAAAGGTTAGCGGATTTCGTTAATCAGCTATCGAGTTCGAACGTAGAGGAGTTCCTTAACTGTTTGTTAGCTGAAGGTTTTATTACTAATAAATGCTTTCAGTTCACTTCTTAATACTAGGGAAGTGCAACCGATGACCGCCGCTAAAGCAATCCTAATAAGCGCCCTCGTGATCGGGGGCCTCGCGGTTCTCGGCGTCTCGCGCATCGCCTCGCCGCCGCCGGCCAGCGGCTCGCCGAGCTCCACCTCCTCAAGGACAAGTACCGCTGGGGCTGGCGAGGGATAGAACAGCGTGGCGAGGCGAAGGAGGCCGTTGTAGGCAAGGTCGAATACGACGAGAAGACCGAGGAGGTAATCTTCGACGCGCGGAAGCCTTCGAAGGAACAGTACCGCCTCGGGCCGGTCCCGAAGCGCGTCTGGTAGTTTTACGTCGGCGGTTACCAAGTCCTCCGCAAGTGGCTCTCGGACCGTAAGGGCCGGAAGGTGGCCCCGGGCGACTACGTCGCCATCGTAATCGCGCTCGCCGAAACGTACCGCATAATGCGGGAGGAGTGCGACCCGGCGTTTAGGGAGATGGTGGGGATATGAGAGTTGGACGGCGTTTCATACGGGCGATGCGCTCCGCGCGCGTCTACGAGGTTCTTTGGGCCGTTTTTTGGGCGCCCGGACGCCGTTTAGTACGCCACCATGCCCAGGGCTATGCTACCGCAAACATACATTATCGGTAACATATAATGACCGCCCCCTGCCGTTAGCAAGCGGCCGGGCGGTTATCAACGGAGGTATCCAGATGGTCGAAAACCCCGCAAAGGATTTATTAGACCGTATATTCACCGCGAGTACGCCAAAGGACATACGCGCCGCGCGGTTGGATGTAGTACAAGCCCGCGAGCGGGGCGAGCTAACGGACGCCGAGGAGCGCGAGTTATTGGCCGCTGCCGATGACCAGCTCATTCAAAAAGGGCACGTCCCAGGATAAAAACGCCTTAGACACCCGCAGAGAGGTTAGATAGGGAAAATGATACCCGAAACCACGCAGGGCGCGCCGAGGTCTTCCCCTAAAATAGGAGAAAGGAAATCGATAAATCCGAAAAGGAAAAGGAAGTAGACGCCGCGAAGGCAGAATATAAGGCCAAGCGCGACGCCGCTAAGGCGGAATACGAGGCCTTCACCAAAAAAGCCACCCGTTGAAAACGCGCGGCGAAATCTGGCAGCAGGTACTGCCGGCAGCACGGCGGGTAAGAACATATTGCCTATCACCCGAAGGAGGAACGGATAAATGGTCCCGAAAAGGTTCGGGTACGGCGTAGCGTCGCTGTTCGCGCTTGCCGCCGGCCCCATCGCTAAAGCCGACGACATGGCGGCGATGGCGACGCCGGTTTCTGCGTCGGCGATGGGTCACATGCTCCCGCACCCCTTCCTGAGCCATATGGGTTTACCCGACGAACCGGGGAGCTTGAGCGTCCGGGTCGCGGCGTATCGCCAGGGACGAAGGGGTGAACCGTCCTGGACCGACGGCGCATTTCACCTCGAAGCGGGTCTCCTAAACCGCCTCGGCCTCCACGTCCGCACCGACGCCGTCATGCAGGATCCGCGGTTGGATATCATGCTGATGTTCGCGGCGCTGAAAGACCGGGAAGGGGCGAGCGGCGTTTCGATCTTCGCCGCCGGTGAAGTCCCGGCGGGGGCGGTTCCGTCAGGCGAGAAGGATGTCGAAAGCGCCTTCGGCCTGGCCGGCCGCAAGACTTTCGGCGACGCCGCGACGTTCGACGCCGACGTCCATTACATGCCGACCATGAAGATGTTTGAGTACGAGGCCGCGGCGGTCGGGAGCGTATCGGGTTATTTCTACCCGGTCGTAGAGTTCTCCGGAGAGTACTTCTTAAAACAGGAGACCATGCCGGCATCGTCATCTCTTTACGTTTTGCCGGCGGTTAAGTTCAAGTTGAAAGCTGGCGTTTATCTGGGGGTAGGCGTCCAGACGGGTATAACGGAAACCCGCGACTTCGACAATCGGGCTTTATTGCAGCTCGACTCGGATTGGTAGCAACGGGTCCCGCTTCCGAATACCAGGAATGGTTGGATTTAAGATGAAAGGCACCGGTCGAAAAAGCGCGGCGAAACCTGGCAGCAGGTACTGCCGGCAGCACGGTGGATAAATAAGGAGGGCGCGAGATGAAGAAGCGGGCGTTGTTATTAAGTAGTTTGTTCTTTGCGGCGTTTGCGGCTACCGTAGGGGTGTAATGTTTAAACTTCATCATCTTAAATATAAAGGAGATAATCTTATGGTGGAGGCTGACGCAAATCAATCATTAGGCCCCCGTGTGAATACACAAATGGCCCGCGCCTTTAAGACCGGCTGGCGGGTCTTAATAACCCTCCTGGTCTTAGCGATCCTGGCCCTTTTATTTCAATCAGTTTTTATTGTAATACCGCTACGCTGGGAATACAGGATTGTCGACTTCGGCGCCGAGTCGCCCAAAGGCGTTGACAGGCCACGGGTGGAATCAGGAGCGGGCGATTTCTCGTACGTTAACCCGGCGGAATCGGCGTTGAATGAATTGGGCCAGGAGGGTTGGGAAATGGTCGGTTGCTACCTTGAGATGGAGACCGCATGGCCGAACTTCGGCGACCCTAAATATATTATCGGTTTACAACCGAACGTCCGCCCCCAGCGCTTAGTACTGATTTTCAAACGGCCGAGGTAGCAACGCCGGTCGCGTTGAAGATCGCGGATATGTTAGGCGAAGAGGTATTAGTAATCGCGTAAGGTATTTAGGCGGTAAGGAGGATCCCGTATGGTTTACGTAATCTCGTACGACCTACATCAACCCGACCGGGATTACCCGAGTATGGAAGCTGCTATTACGTCCTATGTTAAGTATGCCCATATTCACGGTTCGGTGTGGTTAATCGTTACGTCGAAGACGACTGCTCAAGTTCACAAACACCTCGCTAGTGCCGTAGACTCGAACGATTCGATAATAGTCAGTAGGTTGATGCGGGATATTACTTGGGATAAACTAGATATTAGAGTAGACGCGTGGTTAAACGGCCTTACCGTTACCGATTTTAACTAACCACGGCGCATATTCCTCGTAGATTAAATGGGTTACCCCATCGCCAAACGCGGCCGCTACTGGTGGCCCTTCGGCCGGGTCAAACGAGCCCGCCGAAATCTTCCCCTAAAATAGGAGAAAGGAAATGGATAAATCCGAAAAGGAAAAGGACTTAGACGCCGCTAAGGCCGAATATAAGGCCAAACGCGACGCCGCGAAAGCCGAATACGAAACCACGCGCGACGCCGCGAAGGCGGAATACGAGGCCAAGCGCGACGCCGCGAAGGCGGAATACGACGCCAAGGTCGCTGAAATAGAAATTAAATACCGCGGCACGTAGCGAAATAGCGCTTCGGCTCCGCCAGCGGTACGGCCGCGGCAAGCCGTCAAACCCACCACCATCCCCGCAGATGCGCGCGGTTTCGGGTAAACTTGATTTATCTAACCAGACAAGAACGGCTCGTCTTAATTTTTTTAGCGGGGGCGCTGGCCGTCGGCGCCGCGGTCAAGGTCGCCCGGGGCGAGAAGGCGCCGCCGCCGCCTCGGCCGGTTGAAATAGAATTCGACCTAAGCAAGGCCAAGGCGCCGGCCGACGCCGCGGCGCTGGCCGCAATAACCGCCCCCCGAAAAATAAATTTAAATACCGCCGACGCCGCGGCGCTGTGCGAGCTGCCGGGAATAGGGCCCGCGTACGCCGGCCGCATCGTCGCATACCGCGAGGCGCACGGCCCTTTCGCGAAACCGGCGGACCTGGCCGCGGTCAAGGGTATCGGCCCGGCGACGGTAAAAAAATTGGAGCCGTACGTGACTTTCTAAACGCCGGGGTAACAACCGAAAAGCCGCCCCGAAGCGGCTTTTTGTTTCGTCGACGCCTTGCGTGGTCTGACAGCCAGTGTTATAATCCGCAAAATTAGACCCGACGCCGATATGGAAACCCGCCGCCGTGAGAGAACTCGAGATGAAAGACCATCTGATCGATAATAACGAGGGTACTGACGAAGCCCGCGCGCCGAGTTCCCATTCCTCCCGGCCGCACCACCACCATCACGGCGACGCGGCACTCGACCGCATTTTATTGACGACGGCCCTCGGAAGGCGCACCGTCTTATGGTCTTTCGTCGCCTTGGGTATAACGGCTATCGTTCAAGTCGTCGTCGTCATCGCTACTTCCAGCGTAGCCTTATATGCCGATACGGTCCATAATATCGGCGACGCTTTGACGGCCGTTCCGCTATGGATCGCCTTTACGGTCGTTCGCCGGCGACCTACCGCCAGGTTTACTTATGGGTTCGGGCGCGTCGAAGACCTAGCTGGTATGGCCGTAATAATCATCATTTTCGCGAGCGCCGCTTTGGCCGGCTACGAGGCGGTGGACCGGTTTTTCCACCCTCGGCCGGTTGAGCACGTATGGGCGGTGGCGGCCGCGGCGGTCGTAGGTGCGATTGGTAACGAGTTGGTAGCAATCTATCGAATTCGAGCTGGTCGTAAAATAGGAAGTGCGGCGTTGATCGCCGACGGGCACCACGCGCGTATCGACGGCCTTACGAGCTTAGCCGTTTTAGGCGGGGCGTTGGGGGTGTGGTTGGGTTTTCCGCTCGCAGACCCCATAATCGGATTAGTCATAACGGCGGTTATTTTAAAGATCGTATGGGATTCGGCGCGGGCCGTTTTTACCCGTGTTTTAGACGGCGTTGACCCGGCGTATGCCGAGGGTATTAAACATGCCGCGGAGCACGTCGCCGGCGTAAAAGAGGTCACCGCCGTACGGGCGCGGTGGTTAGGCCATAGGCTTTACAGCGAACTTAACGTTACCGCCGAAGGTTCCATTCCGTTAAAAGAAGCACACCTTTTAGCTAAAGAGGTCCGCCATAGCTTGCTCCACCACTTAGAATACCTTTCCGATGCTATTATCCACGTCGATCCTAACGACGAACCGGGCCTGGCGTATCACGCTATAAACGACCATACCCACGACGGCTTGCCGAGCCATTCGCATTACGAATAGCTTTGTGTTAGCGCCCGTCTCGGTAGGACCGGTTACAACTGCCCCTTAACGATACCGCCGCCGTACCGGATTACTCGATCGCTATACCCACCCCCAAAAACGCCGCCGCGCCTTCGAGGCCGTAGCCCCCGTCGGGCACGAACCCGGCCGGCAGGTTAACCCGCGCCGCGGCCTAATCGGGCTGGGCAAATACTTTACCACTCCATCCGGGCGCCGCGCTCAGGCGGCCCGGCGACGGTAAAAAAATTGGAGCCGTACGTGACTTTCTAAACGCCGGAGTAAGGGCGCACTGCTGTGCGCCCCTACTCATGGCCGTATTACCACTCCATACGGGCACCGCGCTCCGGCGGCCCGGCAAGGCTGGTATAAAGGCCGACTAAGCCCGGGCGCCGGCCCGCCTCGAAGGGCGCCATCGCCTCCAGCCGGCCCTTGAGCGCCCCTTGCACGTCGCGGCCGCGCGCGCCCCCCGCCGTCTCGACCACGTTTAGCTTAGCCGCGTCGGCGTTAATTTCGATTACGTCGCCGTCGCGTACCGCGGCCAGCAGGCCGCCGGCCGCGGCTTCCGGCGACACGTGGCCTACGCACAGGCCGCGCGTCCCACCCGAAAAGCGGCCGTCGGTGACGAGCGCGACGCTCGAGCCAAGGCGCGGCTGAGAAGCGAGCGCCTCCGTCAGGTAGAAGAGCTCCGGCATGCCCGCCGCCCGCGGCCCCTGGAACGGCAGGACCATTACGGTCCCCGCGCGCACGCGGCCGCCGTTCACGGCGTCCCGCGCTTCCCGTTCGTCGAAGAAAATTCGCGCCCGGCCCTTGAACCTGGCGGCCGAGGCCGCGGCCACTTTCACCACCGCGCCCGCCGGCGCGATATTCCCGAACAGCGCCTTGACGCCGCCGTGCCGCGAGAGCGGCTTGGTCGCCGGCCTTATCACGTCCTCGCGGGACAGGCCGTAGCAGACGAGGCGCCGCGGGTTCCGCTCTAAGAAACCGGCCTTCGCGAGGTCGGCCAGGTTCTTCCCCGCCGTCGAGCCGGTAATCGTCACGGCGTCGAGGCGCAGGTGGTCGCGTATCTCGTTCATCACCGCGGCGGCGCCGCCCGCATACCACAGGAACGCCGACGGGTGCTCGCCGCTCGGGCGGATATCGGTTATAAAAGGGACTTCCCTTTGGATGTCGTTATACGCCGCCAGGTCGAAAGGCAGGCCAAGTTCGGCCGCCAGCGCGGCGAGATGCAAGAGGGCGTTGGTCGACCCGCCGATGGCGGCGTGAACGGCGAGGGCGTTGTGCAGCGCGCGCGCGTCGACGACGTCCGCGAACCGCACGCCGCGCGCGAGCGCCTGGGCGAGCAGCGACCCGGCCTGCCGCGCCGAACGAAGGAGGGCGAAGTCGCCGGCCGGGACGAGCGCCGACGCCGGCGGCGCGACCCCCAACGCCTCGAGCGTGATTTGCATCGTGGCCGCGGTCCCCATAAAGGCGCAGCACCCGGCGCCGGGAGCCGCGACTTCGTCGAAGCGCTGCCGCTCCCCCGCCGCCACCGGCCCGCGCGCCGCCTCTTGCGCCAACGTCGCGACGTACTCCAACGTCCGGCAATCGTCGCTCGGCGGCATGACGCCGCCGGGCACGAACGCGGCCGGCAGGTTGAGCCGCGCCGCGGCCATAAGGTGCGCCGGGATGGCCTTGTCGCAGGATGAAATAAATAGGACGCCGTCGGCGTGCGCGCACGTGGCGTGCATCTCGGCCGCCAGCGCCAAGACGTCCCGCGACGCGAGCGACAGCGCCATCGCCGGCGTCCCCTGAACGACGCCGTCGCAGATGTCGGTGCAGCGGTAGTCGAGAGGCCGCACGCCCGCGGCGAACAACTCCTCCCGGGCCGCGGCCGCGACGGCGCCGAGGTGATAACTGCCGGGGTGACTCTCTCCGGCCGCGGCCTCGACTACCACCAGCGGCTTGTCCAAATCGGCGCGCGTAAAGCCGCAGCCGTACCTGAGGGCCGCTACTTCGGCGCCCAACTCGGCCATGGCCTTGCTATGACGTTCCTTCGGCATGCGAACTCTCCCACAGCACGGCTCGAGCCGGCGCGCCGTCGCCCCCCGCGAGCGCGAGCGGCAGCGCCGCCAGGAAGTACTTTCCGGGAATGACGTCGGCCAGCGTCAACCCCTCCAATATCATCACGCCGGCCGACAACAGCGACTTATGGGCCGCGGCGTCGGCCGCGCCGAATTCCTCGACGGAGAGATAATCCCAGCCTACGAGCGCGACGCCGCGCGCGGCCAGCGTCCGCGCCGCCGCCGCAGTCAAGTAAACGTAGTCGGTCGCGAAATCGCGGCGGCCCCATAGGGCGGAATTGTCGGTTTTAAATAAAATGCGCTCGGCGTGAACCGGGGCCCAAGCATCTATGTCGGCGGCGTCCACGCGCGCGCGGCCGGTCGCGTCTACTACCCGGCACGGCCCCACGAAAGGGCCCAGCGCCACGGCCGAGAGGTCCGCGCCGCCCTCGATAAAATGGAACGGGACGTCTACGTGCGTGCCGGCGTGGCTGCTCAGCGTCAGGAGCGAAACCTCCGCGGCGTCGCCCTTGGCCCGGCTACGCGCCGCCGCCCTACGGAACGGGGGGTCGCCCGGGTAGGTCGGCATATCCTCGCGCAGCGGCGTCGAAATATCTATCACGCGCATATCCTATAACGCCCAACGTTACCACAACCGGGTTGGCCCGTCAAGAACGGCCCTCGCCGAAAAATATTGACAAACGTAACCCAACCCTCTATAATTTTCTATTGATATCTGAATATTTTCCCGATTTATTTTTAACCTTATTTGATAACTTTTTCACATAGTAGTAAAGCATTATGGCACGGCCTAAAAAAATACCCGGCACTACCGTCTCTCGCTTGTCGGTTTACGTTCGGGCGCTAAACAAACTGCTTAACGAGAACGTCGCGACGACGTCTTCCGAAAAACTCGCCGAGCAAATCGGCCTTACCGCCGCCCAAATACGCAAGGACCTCGCGTATTTCGGCCAATTCGGCGTCCCCGGCCGCGGGTATTACGTCGAGAACCTCCACAACGAGCTCGCGACCATCCTGGGTATAAACCGCCGGTGGGAGGTGGCCCTGGCCGGCGTAGGGCACCTCGGGTACGCCCTCCTGGCTTACAACGGCTTTAAGAAGCAAGGGTTCGACGTCGTAATCGCGTTCGACAAAGACCCGGCTAAAATAGGTCAGACCTGGGAAGGCGTAAAGATCTACGATATCGCGGACGCGGCGTTGGTACTCCCCGGAAGCGGCGCCGAAATCGGCATCATAGCGGTCCCGGCGGCGGGCGCGCAGCAGGCCGGCGACGCGCTGGTCGCCGGCGGCCTTAAGTCCATATTATCCTTCGCGCCCGGCCGCATAATTACGCCCCCCCACGTAACGGTGAAGCGGGTCGACCTGGCGATGGAACTGGAGTGGCTCTCGTACTACGCGACCAACGCCGGCGGCCGCGGGTAAAACGTCGCCCGGAGAAAAGCGAGGTAGCTCGGCGGGCCGCGGTGTCGTTTGCCGCCGCGCCCTTTTTATAATATAATAGCCCGGGTGGGAAATGAAGAAAGCGGTTATGACGTTGGTGCTCGGGGCGGCCGTCGTCGCTGCCGGCGCCGCAGCTTATAAATATTACGAAGCGGGGGTGGCGCGAAAGCCGCCGAAAGCGGTTACCAAAAAGGTAGTCGTCCCGCCCGGGTATACCACCGCCGAGATCGCCGCGCTCCTGGCCCAAGAAGGCCTTATCGCCGGCGCCCGGCCTTTCGTGTGGTATTGCCGCCTCCACGCCCTGGACGGGAAACTCCAGGCGGGCGACTACGTATTGTCCAGCGAGGACGGCATTCCGGCCATCGCCGCGGCCCTTGCCGCCGGCCGCGTGCACGTCGTAAAATTTACCGTGCCGGAAGGGTACGATAAAAAGAAGACGGCCCGCGTCGTTAAGACCGCCGGGATATGTTCCGCCGACGAGTTCCTGGCCGCCTGCGGCCGCGGCGACCGCCGGGGGCGGGTTCCGGTCAAAGACCTGGAGGGTTACCTCTTCGGCGACACCTACGAGGTAGCCGCGGACGCCTCCGCCGACGACGTCGTCGCGATCATGGTCGACCGCTTCTTCGACGTGATAGGCCCCGCCGAACTCCGCCGCGCCGAAGAGCTGGGCCGGCCGCTGCAGGACGTCGTCACCCTCGCCTCCATCGTCGAACGGGAAGCGATGTTGGACGAGGAGAGGCCGCTGGTAGCGTCGGTATTTTACAATCGGCTCGCCCGCGGCATGCGGCTCGAGTCTTGCGCCACCGTGATATACGCCCTCGGTGGCGACGTGGACCGCTTGACGGTGCAGGATTTAAAAGTGGACTCGCCTTACAATACGTACGTATACGTCGGCCTGCCACCGGGGCCTATATGTTCGCCCGGGCGCGAGTCGCTTAGGGCGGCGCTTTACCCCGCCGACACGGCCTACTTGTTCTTCGTATCGAACGGCGACGGCAGCCACACGTTCAGCGAAACCTTCGGCGGCCACCTGGCGGCGCGCGCCGAAAAAAACAAGAGGCGGGGAAAACGGTGAATTTTCGAGAGCGTTGGAGCGCGCCGGAAGCGCCCCCGGGCGACGTTCTCGTATGGGAATTGGAAGTCCCGGCCGAAGCGGAGGGCACCGTAATCGCCGTCTGCGACGGCTACGAATACAAACTCCAGCTACGGTCTA
Source organism: uncultured bacterium (assembly GCA_964563535.1). Classification (GTDB taxonomy): domain Bacteria; phylum RBG-13-66-14; class B26-G2; order WVWN01; family WVWN01; genus WVWN01. The sequence continues at coordinate 18,020 of CAZLXP010000045.1, forward strand.
AAATGAACGGCCGCCCGGGCGCCTTCGCGGCCTGGGCCGCCCCCGCCTACCGCGACGAGGTAGAGGCCTTACTCGCGTATTTCGCGCGTCGCTACGGCGTCGCGACGGCGGCGCCGCGGCCCTTTTCGGAAGCGGATCTCGCCGCCGGCATGCACCTCGCGCCGGGGCGGAACAAAACCGGCGAAAAGCCAAATCAACCCCTCCCCAAAAATGAACAAAAAGAAGACCAGGCCGCCTCGTAAGGAAAAGAAAAAAGCCGGGCCCGTCGAGAGAACGATTCGCGACATCGTAATAATCGTCGTCGCCTTCGTCGTCATCAGGGTATGGGTCGTCGAGGCCAACGTCATCCCCTCCGGCTCGGACAAAGATACGCTTCTCGTGGGCGACTATATCCTGGCCCAGAAAGTAACGTACCACTTCCGCGACCCCCGCCCGGGCGAGATCGTAACGTTCATATATCCGTATCACGACATGACGCCGGGTCAAGCCGTGCGCTTTTTTCTACGCAACATCCTGGGAGAGAGCCGCACCGGCCCGCGCTTGCTTATCAAAAGGGTCGTGGGCGTTCCCGGCGACGTATTGGAGATAAAAGGGAAAGTCCTACGCCGGAACGGCGAATCGGTTAAGGAACCGTACGTGAAAACGGACGCCGGCGGCGACTGGGGGCCGTACGTCGTCCCGCCCGAGCGATATTTCGTCATGGGCGACAACCGCTACGACTCGGCCGACAGCCGCTTTATCGGCCCGGTGCCGCGGAAGTACGTCACCGGCAAAGCGGAGATTATCTACTTCTCGCTGGCGCCTATAACCTGCCCCAAGCACGGGACGGCGATAAGCCGCATAAACGGCCGCTGGCATTGCGTCGCCGACGCCGAAGAGATGCGCCTCGGTTGGGACTTCGAGCCGACGGCCCGGTGGCGCTTTGACCGCCGCATCCGCTGGAACCGGATGGGGAAGCTCATCCGTTTCCTCCGCTAAGAAGCCGCGGCACCCTCCGCCCCCCGGCATGTAGTCAGCACGTCGGCGTAAAAACGGGCCCGCCGTCGCATACCCTCCGAAATTACGCCCCCGGCCGTGAACAGCAAGCGCCTTCCCCATAAAGACGAACGAGAAACCGTATGGACCACCGCCGCGGC
>CAZLXP010000046.1:0-18849 GCA_964563535.1 uncultured bacterium
TTATTCTTTCGGAAGTCCCGCGTAGGGTAACCTTTCGTACGTAATCGGCGTTCGAAGCGAAAGGTGGGTCGATATAAATTAAGTCCACTTTGCGCCGGAACCCCATTTCTAGTAGCGCCGCCATAGCTTCTTTGTTATCGCCGTGGAAGAGTAGGTTTTGCCAGGTAGCCTCGAGGTCTTCAAAACGGGGTTCTTCGAACGAAACCCCCGTTTTCTCGGGGTCGTACACCTCAACTAGTGCCGGCGGGTACCCTTCTAAGAATTCCAGCGGCCTTTTATTAACCCAATGTAGAAAGGGCCTACCCTTAACCGGCGCGATCCTTATTTTCTCTTTCTTAAGCATCTTTCGCCTCCCCGTAAATGAAACCTAAAGTTCTCTTAAAGCCCGCGTGGGGGACCGAATCCTTTTCTACCTCTATTATTTCGTACTTAATCGATTCCGCGTTAATGGCCTCAACTTCCCGGACGGCTTTTTCCTTCGCCTCCTCTTTGAACCGAGGGGCTTTAATCTCTACAATTAGTACTTTGCCGTCGTTTTTCCGGAGCAAGAAATCCGGGAAGTAGCGGTGCCAAAGTTCGTCTTCCCCCCAATACCAGAAGAAGAATTCGCTTTTTTCCGGGTCCGTTAGCGCGCCTGTGAAATAGATATCCTCAATGTCGTCCGCGTTTTCGCCTAACCGCGATAACAACGTAGTGAAGAAATCCATTTCGGGGCGGCTATCGAAATTGTAAGGGGTATAATGGAAACCGAAATCGCCCCCCGCTACCTCGTGGCCTAAAAGCAACTCCAGTTTGTCTACGCGAACGTTTATTTCCGTTACCCATACTTTTTCGCCGTCCCGTACGTCCCGTTGGAACCCTTCCTTCCTTACTATGGCCAAAGTTTGTTCTTCGTGTTCTTCAACGACGTCGTACCTTCCCAATTGACTCTCCATTTGGAGCCCCAATTCGGATAAGTGCTTTTCGGGGACAAGTCCTTCTCGGTATAGGGTTTTTAATTTAATTAACGTTTCCATAACGTCCAAGCGATAATTCGCGGCTAATCGTAACGCGCCGGTATATATGTCTAACACGGCGGGTTCGGTTAGGCGGCGTTCAACTTTTTCCGGTACAAAAACGCCCCTGCCATTCCGTTTTTCTTGGACGTCGTAGATGATTACTTCGTAATCTTCCTCCTCGCCCTTCGGTAAGGTTATCGATATTCCCGCGGTTCCCTTATCTCTTCGTATAAATCTACGTATTTTCCTTTTTATAATAACCGGCTTTATGTCGGGTTTCCGTAGTACTATATTTTTGCGTTCTACTTCGACTTTCGTCAGTTCTTTAAGCTCGATTAGGCGTTCGCCGTACGTTTCTACGAGTTGCTTTTCTAGTATCCGTTCGTTTTCACGTGAAAGGTAAATACGCGCCGGCGTCGTATTCCCCGGCACCTGACGTAAACACCGACAGGCCGCTTGTAACGCAAGATTATTCGCCCCTCTTAATTCACGCGCAAGCGCGACGACGAAAAGCGAGGGGCAATTCCATCCCTCAGTCCCCATACCTACTAGCAGGAAAATGCGGTAAGGTATTGCCGGGTCGTTTACCCGATGTTTGAACAAGTCTTGATCTTCTTCCGGTGCGTCGCTGTGTACTTCTAATATCTGGCCCGGATTTATACCTGCTTCCACGGCGAAGCGTTCTACTGCGGCGCGGAGTTCTCTTAAATCGCTTATGTTAGGGAAATATATCGCCAACTTGGCAGGTGCGTTATTGGGTAGTTTAATATTTCCGTAATCTTGCGAAAACCCGTTTATAACGTCTCTTAGGAAGTTCTCGTCAGTTACCCTTTCAAACCCTATTACGTTATGCCGTACGTCTTTGAGTATGCCGTCCCGTATACCCTGCCCCAGGCCGTACCAACATATAACGTCGCGGAGGATTTTCTTCTCGTAATACGGCGTACCGGTAGTGTTTACGACCGCTCTTAACGTAGTTTTCTCCCCAATATAGTTCAGCGTTTCCCTTACTCGCTTTAGGACCGTCCCGATTTTGTGGCCGTAAGTGTGGTGTGCCTCGTCCGAAAATATACCGAGCGATTCTAACGATGTTATAGCTTGCAGTCGTCGGTTGGCTACGAGTTCTCTAGCTTCTTCTCCTCCTCCCGGCCCTAACATCGGCTGCGTTACATCCTGGGCGCGTAGGCGTATTTTTTCGGTATTAGTTACTACCATGTTGTGATTCCCGTAAACGGGTATGTCTGCCTCACCGTCCCGGGTAAAAGTTAGTTTTAAATTCGTAACGAATTTCTTATAGTGCCGGGCGGGTAAAACACGGTGGTAAGGTACTTCGCCCAATTCGCGTAATGCGCCGAGTATCGTTTTTCCCGGTGCGAAGACCAGTGCATTTTTAATAAAGGGGCCGTCCGGATATTCAATCGCGAGGGCGAATTCAGTCGCTATTATGCTCCCGATGAGTACGGTTTTACCAGCCCCCATTGCAAGGGCCAGTATATAGCTCGGGTAGGGAAGAGTAAGTGTTTCCCTAAGCCCTGACAATTTGTATTTCTTAACGAATTCGTCGTCTTCTTTGACCCGTTTAACTAAATCCCCGAATATCGCTTTTTGCGTTTCTACCGATAAGCCCTCAAAGTTTTGCGCGGGTAGCCCTAAAGCCTTTAATTTTTCGACAGGGTTTTTGTAAATCGTATCGTATAACCCCGCGATGTCCGGTGCGCCTAATACAGAACGAATATACCAATACGCCGCTAACGCTTCCTTTTGAGGCGCGCGTAAATAATCGCTTTCGTTAACCGCGTACGTAAGGATTTCCGCGAGTGCCGGCCAATCGCCGTTTGGGTAGGCCCGCGCTCGCCATTGCGCCACTTCGTTTCTCATTAGCTGGTAAAGGGGCTCTACCATATGTATCGATTTTTCTTTGTAAAATCGCACCGTTTTTACGACTATAAAATATCCAGCCTCCTAAAGCAATAATTAACATTAAGAAAACCGCCCGGGAGGGCGGTTTTATTTTATGCGGCTTATATCCGAGTATTAGCAGACCAACGCGCAGAGGGCCAGCGAGTGGAACTTGGCCTCGGCGGTGTCCGAGCGGCTGGGGATGAGGACCGGCCTGGCCGTCCCCATCATGGCGTGCGCGAGGCGATAGTGCGCGAAGTACGTCGTCCCCTTCGCGAGCAGGTTGCCGGCGACGACCTCCGGGACGACGAGGATGTCCGCGCGCCCCGCCACCTCGGACTCGTAGCCCTTCTTGCGGGCGGCCTCCCGCGAGATGCTGAGGTCGAGGCTCAGCGGCCCCTCCACCACGCACCCCGTTATCTCGCCGCGCTTGTACATATCCGTCAGCGCGACGGCGTCCTCGCTGGCTTGATGTCCCTTCACCGGCTTCTCGACCATGGAGAGCAACGCGACGCGCGGCCGCTCAAAACCCAGCGCGTGGTAGAACGCGACGGCGTTCTCGACTATTTGCTTCTTCTCCGCGAGCGTCGGCGCGATGGTGATGCCGCCGTCGGTGATGCAGACGAGGCGGGTTCCTAAGTCGGGGTCGGGATACTCGAAGACGAACTCGTCGGATATCAGGCGGCCGGTGCGCAGGCCGTGGTCGCCGTCGAGGACGGCCCGCATGAACGTCGCGGTGTCCACCTTGCCCTTGAGCGCCATATGGGCCCGGCCCTCGCGCACGAGCGCGACGGCCTTTTGCGCCGCGTCTTCCTCGCCCTCGGCGGCTAAGACCTCGGCTCGAGCGAGCGGCTTGGGCATCGCCGCCAGCGCCTTTTCGATGAGGGCCGGCTCGCCCACGAGGATGGCGCGGCCCAGGCCTTTCTGTTCGGCCAGCGCGCACGCCTCCAGCGCCGCCGGGTCGTCGCCCGCGGCGACGGCCACGGCCACCTCGCCCTTCGCCAGCGCCGCGGCGACTACTTCCTCGAAGGTCCTCAGCGGCTGCGGCATGCCTCGGCCCCTTTCCGGAACGCGGCTAAGACGGCCTCTTGAATCTTGGGCTTCGCGAAGCGCTCTTTCACCGCCGCTTCCCAGTCGGCATCCGCTAAGAAGGACAGCCGCGTCGCGAGGGCGCCGAGCAAGATTACGTTCACCATGCGGACGTCGCCCAGCGCCCGGGCCATCTCGGTGCCGTCGACCCAAACCAAGTGGGGAGTTTTTTCTTCTAAGACCTTATCGATGTCGTCGACGTAGTTCGGCTGCTTGAGCGCCACGGTGAGGGGCGATATCTCGAGGCGGTTGACGAAGGCGACGCCGCCGGGCCTCAGGTAGTCGAGGTAGCGGAGCGCCTCCAGTTTCTCGAACGAGACCAGGAAGTGAGCGCCGCCCTTGGGGATTAGGGGCGACGGGACCGCCTCGCCGACGCGCACGTGGGTGTCGACGTTGCCGCCGCGCTGCGACATACCGTGGACCTCGCTCATCTTGACGTCGAGGCCGCGGCGGAGGGCCGCGAGCGCCAACAGCCGCCCCGCGGTCAGGATGCCCTGGCCGCCGACGCCGCTCAAAAGAACGTTCGTGATGCCGTCTTTTTCCATTTATACCTCGCCGGGCGCGAGTCGTAACGCCCGCCGCTACGCGCCCACTTTCTCCGGGATTTTCAGCGCCCCCTCCCGGCAGACCTGGACGCATACGCCGCAGCCGTTGCACAGGTCCGCCAGGACCTCGGGGTAACCCTCCTTCTCCCGGAGGGCCATGCACCCCACGCGGATGCACAGGCCGCACTTGTCGCACAGCTCAAGGTCGAGCTCCACCGGCTCGGCGAACGTCACGCGTTCGTTGAGGACGCACGGCGCCCGCACGATTATCACCGAGACCTCCGGCGCGGCGAGCTCCTCTTCGAAGACCTTCTCGAGGTCGTCCATATGGTAGGGGTCGACGACGACGACGCGCTTGACGCCCACGCCGCGGCAGACGTCGGCCAACTCGAGGCGAGGGGCACGGCCGCCGCGGATGTCGACGCCTGAGCCCGGGTGGGGTTGGGCGCCGGTCATGGCGGTGGTGCCGTTGTCCAGTATTAATAAGGTGGCCTTGCTGCCGTTGACCACCATATCTATGAGGCCCGTGATGCCGGAGTGGAAGAAGGTCGAGTCGCCGATGACGCCGACGACCCGGCCCTGAAGCTCGGGGCCGCCGAAGCGCGCCAGCCCCTCCGCCATGCCGACGGAGCCGCCCATGCACAGGCAGGACTCCATCGACGCCAGCGGCTTGAGCGCCCCCAGCGTGTAACAGCCGATGTCGCCCATCACGTGGACGCGCATGTCGCGGAGGACCTTGAACACCGGCCGGTGGCCGCACCCCGGGCACAGCGTCGGCGGCCGCGGCGGAATCTCGACGTCGGCCAGCGATACCGTGACTTTGTCGCGCGCCTTGCCGAGCAAGGCCTCCTCCACCAACGTCAGGTTGAGCTCGCCGGAGTAAGGCCGCAAGGAATGCCCGGTCGCGTCTATCCCGGCGGCGCGGACCTGCTCTTCCAGATAGGGGTCGAGCTCCTCGACGACGACGACTTTCTTCACCCCGGCGGCGAAGCGTTTTATGCGCTCGAGGGGCAAGGGATGCGTCAGGCCCAACTTCAGGATGCTAGCCGTCGGCATCGTCTCGCGGACGTAGCCGAAGGAGACGCCGGACGTGACGATGCCGAGGTCGGCGCCGCCCGCGAAGATGGGGTTCCAGCGGTCATCCTCGTCGCCGAAGGCCGCCGCGGCCGCGAGCCGTTCCTCGACCTTGGGGCGACGCAGCCGCGCGTGACCCGGGAGCAGCACGTACTTCGGGATATCCTTCTTGTAGCCCCGGGCCGGGGCCTCGAGCGGTTCCTCCGGGTTCACGACGCCGGTCTGGTGGCATACGCGCGTCGTCATGCGCAACAGGACCGGCGTATCGAACCGCTCGGAGAGGGCGAACGCCTCCCGCGTCATCCACCGCGCCTCCTCGGCGTCGCCGGGCTCGACCATTATGACCTTCGCGGCCTTGGCCAGCCACCGGTTGTCCTGCTCGTTCTGGCTGGAGTGCATGGAGGGGTCGTCGGCCGAGACGACTACCAGGCCGCCGTTGACGCCCATATAGGAGGCGGAGAAGAACGGGTCGGCGGCGACGTTCAGGCCGACGTGCTTCATCGCGACGAGGGCGCGGACGCCGGCCAGCGAGGCGCCCATCGCGACCTCCAGCCCCACCTTTTCGTTGGGCGCCCACTGGACGACGACGTTCTCGTATTGGGCCAGATATTCCAGGATTTCGGTGGAGGGCGTCCCGGGGTAGCCGGAGGCGAAGGCGACGCCGGCCTCGAAAGCGCCGCGCGCCACGGCTTCATTTCCCAACATCAATTGCTTCATCGCGCGTCTCCGTCGAAGAATTAACGGAAAGGGTTTTCATCGCGTTACGAGGGCGCCTCGGGCGGGTACGTCAGCGCTTCCTCCTCGCCGCGCAGGACCCGCAGCGCGCCCAGCGCCAGCGCCTCCATCTCGAACGCCCCCGGGAAGCGGAAGATTGGCCCGAGGAAGCCGACCCGCGCCTCGAGCCAACCGCAGAACATGTCGGAGTGCGCCAGGCCGCCGGTCAGCACGACGCCGTCGAGCTCCCCGCACAGGACGCAGGCCATCGCCCCGATTTCCTTCGCGACCTGGTAAGCCATAGCCTCGTAGACCTCGCGGGTACGCTCGTCGCCGGCGGCGATGCGGCGCTCCACCTCCCGGGCGTCGTCGGTGCCGAGGTAGGCCATCAGGCCGCCCTCGCGCGTCGTAAGGCGCTTGAGGTCCGCGGCGGCGTAGTCCCCCGAGAAACAGAGCATTATTAAACCTTGGGTGGGGAGGCCGCCGGTTCGGGTGGGCGCGAAGGGCCCCTCCGCGTTGGCGTTGTTGGTGTCGACGATGCGGCCGCCGTCGAGCGGGACCACCGAGAAGCCGCCGCCCAGGTGGACCACCACCCACCGGCTGGCGGCGAGCTTCTTGCCGACGCGCTCGCACGCTTTGCGCGCCGCGGCGTGGACGTTCAGCGCGTGCGACAGGCACTGCCGCGTTATGAGCGGCGTGCCGGAGTACCGCGCCAGCGGCGACATCTCGTCCACCGCCACCGGGTCGACGATGAAGGCCGGGATGCCGCGCGGCCTCGCGACGGCGTCGGCGAGCGCGCAGCCCAGGTTGCTCGGATGCTCGCCCTGATACCCGGCGCGCGCGTCCGCGAGCATGGCGTCGTTGACCAGAATCGTCCCCGAGGGGACGGGCCGGATGAGGCCGCCGCGGCCTACGACGGCGTCGAGCGCGACGTTAACCTCGCGTTTTAGGAAGCCGTTTATGGATATGAGGCGGCCTTCGAGTTGGTCCCACAGCGCGGCGCCGCCGGCCGGGGCCGGCGCGTTCTCCTCCGCGACGCGCGATTCGCCGCGGAACAACGCCAGCTTCGTGCTCGTCGAGCCGGGGTTGATAACGAGGATTTTTTCGTCGTCCATATTTTTTGCGTCGAGCACGACGGCGCGTTATGGAAATCGCAACTCGGCGCGCGTCAAGGAAGAGCGTTATTCTTGGCGGCCGTTCCTTTGAGCGAAACAATTGCCGTCGGGCGGGAACGCAAAACTAATATACGGGATGGGAGGCGTCAATAAAAAAATACGCGCGCGTTGGCTTCTCGGGGCGCGCGGCGACGGCGGGACCCCCCGCATAACGGCCTAATTTTGTATTCCGCAATAAGTATAAATTGTTTAATTGCAAAAGTTTTCGCCTTTAGGATTTTCCTCGCTAAAAATTAACTTGCCTACGACGCCTTTTATTAGTAAAATCCCGCTTCGTGCTCGGTCGATGTTTCCGCTAGGAGGTTTTATGCGCGCACTCAAAAAGTCCGAATTATACAGGTTCCCGTGGTCGAAGAACGATAATCCGATCGGGTGGCTCGAGGTTACCGACGTTTGCAACATCCACTGCAAGGGATGTTACCGCCAGAATCTGGAGGGCCACTTCCCGCTGGAGCGGCTCAAAGAGGACGTCCTTCTGATGAAGGATTACCGCAACATCGACAACGTTTCGCTGGCGGGGGGCGAGCCGCTCACGCACCCGGGCATCGAGGAGTTGGTGGAGTTCATACACCTCCAGGGAATCAAGCCGTACCTCCTGACCAACGGCGAGGCCGTTACGGAGGAGCGGATGCGGACCCTTAAGAAGCGGGGGCTCGCCGGCGTCGCTTTCCACGTCGACATGATGCAGAACCGCCGGGGTTGGGAGGGCAAGGACGAGCTCGCCCTTACGCCCCTTCGCGACCAGTGCGTCGACGTCATGGCCGGCGTCGGCGGCATCCCTACGTCCTTCGGCATAACCGTATATAAGGACAACTTCGAGCAGATTCCGGACTTCGTGCGGTGGGGGATCAAGAACATCAAGTACGTCCAGGGCCTGACGTTCATAACCTACCGCGGCGCGCTGGTGAAACCGGGCGTCAAATACCTCGTCGCCGGCCGGGAGGTCGATATGGGCGTCGACAAACTCGGGTATGCGACGGCGGAGGCGCCTGAAAAATTTAACGTCACCTCCAACGACGTATATAACATTATTAAGCAACACATTCCCGCATACGACGCCGCGGCGTACCTGGGCGGCACCGAGCGCCACGACTCGTTCAAATGGCTTATCGGTTACATGGTGGGGTCCGACGACGGCTGGTACGGCGCCGTCGGCCCCAAGACCGTCGAATTCGTGCAGGCCGCGCACCATTTCTTCCGCGGCCGGTACTTCGCCTACTCGCAGAAATGCGGTTTGGGGCGAAAAGTGTTCCTGGCCGGCCTCTTCGACCCGTACGTGCGGCGCGTTACGCGGCGTTTCCTCGCCAACCCGTTGCGTCTGTTCTACAAACCCGTCTACGGCCAGAGCATCGGCATCGTCCAGGCGCCGGACGTATTGCCGGACGGCCGCGTCGACATGTGCGACTCGTGCCCCGACCTCACCGTCTACAACGGCCAATTGATTCACTCCTGCCGCATGGACGAGTGGCGCCGCTGGGGCGGGTATATGACGCAGGTGCGCGAAGAACCGGCGGAGGCGGAAGCGAAGGCATCTCCGCCCCGTAGGCGGCGGAAGTCCCGCGCGCCGGTCTAACCGCGAGGGGTAAGCTCGGACCCGGCGGCCCGAAAGGCCGCCGGTTTTTTTTCGTCGCGCGCCCGGTTTTATGTTATTATTAAACGACATAAAAATAACGCAAAGGGGGTGAAGATATGTTCGGTTGGGATATCGCGTTAGCGCTTGAGCTCCTGGTGCTGCTCTTCGGCTTCATTATATGGTTTAAAGCCGCTAAGGCCGAGGGCGGCCCCAAGAAGCTCGCGAAGGTCGTCGCGATCGTAGTCGTTATCTTTGTAGTCCTCCTGGCCGTGTGCACTATCACGCGCGCGTTCCTATACGCCGGCGCCGGGAAGGCGGGGCCGTACGGGCCCGGCTACAAATGTCATATGATGATGGGCCACGGCGGCTTGGAGAAAGGCAAGTGTCCTTGTTGCGGCGCGGCTTACGGTAAAGGCCACGGCCCCGGTATGGGCATGGGTATGATGGGTATGCCCCCTGGCCCGGAGGTCGAAAAACCGGCACCCGCCACGGCGGAGGCCGGCGGCAAGTAGCGGCGTCGGGCGGCTCGCGAAAGGCAGGCATGGCCTGCCTTTTTTAAACGAACGCGGCGACCGGTATAGGAACTTATCGCCGTTATAGGTGTGATGTTGCGTCCTTCGAACGCGCACGGCTTAAGGCGTTAAGACGCCGCCGGCTAAGATGACAAAATGAAGACCGTAACTTTCCCCATATCGGGCATGACGTGCGCGACGTGCGTCGCGACCAACGAGAAGGCGCTGCGCGCGCTGCCGTTCGTCCAACAGGTCGCCATCAACCTCGCCGCGGAGAGGGGGACCGTGACGTACGACGACGGCCGCGGCCGCTTCGGCGAACTTGTCAAAGCGGTGCGCGGCGCCGGTTACGACGTGCCTACACAGAGCGCGGTCCTTCACGTCGGCGAGATGACGTGCGCGACGTGCGTGGTCAATATCGAGGACTTCGTGGGCGCGTTGCCCGGCGTGGCCTCTATCGCGGTGAACCTTACCGCGGGCCTGGCCCGCGTCGAGTACGTCCCCTCGGTCGTGTCCCTCGCGCAAATCAAAGGCGTCATACGCGACCTCGGCTACAAACCCGAGGAGGAGAGGGCCGTAAGCCGCAAAGCGGCCTGGGAGCCCGCTTTGATACGGTTGATATTCGCGGCCGCGCTCACGGCGCCTCTCTTCGTCATCGCGATGTTCCTGCGCTTCCGCGGCGACGGGTGGGCGATGTTGGCGCTGGCGACGCCGGTGCAGTTCTGGGCCGGGTGGCAGTTCTACGCGAAGACGGTGCGCGGCCTGCGGCGCGGCATCCTCGGCATGGACGCCCTTATCGCGATGGGCACCAGCGCCGCGTATCTCTATAGTCTATACGAGTTGCTGTTCGGCGCCGCCCATCACTATTATTTCGAGACGGCGGCGATGATAATCACGCTCATCCTCTTCGGCCGGTGGTTGGAGGGTCGCGCCAAACGCCGCGCCTCCGCGGCCATCCGGAAGCTCCTCGAGCTCACGCCGCCCGTGGCCCGTAAGGTCGTGGACGGCGAGGAGCGGGAGGTACCGGTGGAGGAGGTCGTAGTCGGCGACCGGCTCCTCGTAAAACCCGGCGAAAGGGTTCCGGTAGACGCGGACGTTATAGAGGGAACCTCCGCCGTGGACGAATCGATGCTCACCGGCGAGCCGATGCCGGTGAGGAAGACGGAAGGCGACGCCGTCGTCGGGGGGACCGTGAACCAGACGGGCGCCCTCACGATCGCGGCCACCAAGGTCGGCGCCGATACCGTCCTGGCGCAGATCGTCCGCATGGTGGAGGAGGCGCAGAGCTCTAAGGCGCCGGTGCAGAAGTTGGCGGATAAGGTGGCCGGCGTCTTTGTGCCCTGCGTCATAGCCATCGCGTTGTTGACGTTCGCCGCGTGGTTGCTTACGGGCCACGCCTTCGAGCCGGCGGTCATCGCCGCGGTGGCGGTCTTGGTCATCGCGTGCCCGTGCGCGCTAGGGCTCGCGACGCCGACGGCGGTGACGGTCGGGACCGGCAAGGGCGCCGAGTTGGGCGTCCTCTTCCGCGACGCCGAAAGTCTCGAGCTTATGGGGCGGGTTACCGTCGTCGCTTTCGACAAGACCGGGACCATAACGAAGGGCGCGCCGGCGGTGGTGGCGTACGCGCCGGCGGAGGGGGTATCCGTAGAAGAGCTCGCGACGTGGGCCGGGGCGGCGGAACAACTCAGCGAACATCCTATCGCGACGGCGGTCGTCGCCGGGGCCAAAGCCCGCGGCCTGACGTTGCCGCCGGCGACCGACTTCGATTCCGCCACCGGCCGGGGCGTCGCGGCCGCGGTCGGCGGGGAGCGGGTGCTGGTGGGCAGCGTCCGTTTCATGGGCGAGAACGGCGTCTCGCTCGAGGGGTTGGAAGGCCGTCTGGCGGAGATGGAAGCGCGGGGTGTCACGGCGGTGGCTGCGGCGCGCGACGGCAAGCTCCTGGGGTTGGTCGGCGTCGCCGACGAGCTCAAGGCCGACGCCCGGGAGGCGGTGTCCGCCCTCGCCGGGGCCGGCGTCGGCACGTTGATGCTTACGGGCGACAACGAGGCCACCGCCGCGGCCATCGCCGGCGACGTCGGTATCAGCGACGTGCGGGCGCGGCTTTTGCCGGCCGACAAGCTCGAGGTCTTAAAAGATTTAAAGCAGCGGGGCGAGGTCGTCGCGATGGTGGGGGACGGCATAAACGACGCGCCGGCGCTCGCCGCGGCCGACGTCGGCGTCGCCCTCGGAACCGGCACCGATATCGCGCTGGAGGCGGCGGACGTGGCGTTGATGTCGGGGGACCTGGCGGGCGTCGTGCGCGCCTACCGCCTAAGCCGCCGGACGTTGCGCAACATCAAGCAGAACTTGTTTTTCGCGTTCTTCTACAATACCGCGGCCATACCGCTCGCGGCCTTGGGTTTTTTGAACCCGATTATAGCCGCGGGGGCGATGGCGATGTCGTCGGTGTCGGTGGTCACCAACGCGCTGCGGCTGAGGAGGTTCCGCGGATAAATAATTTCCGATTGAAATTCGTTTTTTAGGCCGGGCCGCACCGCGGCCCGTTAATTATGTATTTTTGAGGCGCTCATTTTACGATTAGGCGTTGTATTAAGAACGTATTTATTGTTATTGACTTTAATAAATTTTTGTGTTATTAGTTAAACGCGTCCCTAATTTTAATTATAAATTATAATTATATGCGAGTGTATACGTCATATATTATATATTTAGGGGCGTTGAATTATCAAGACGATTAGGGGTTTTTTACGCCGGGCGGGGTGAAGCCAAGAGAACGCGGTGGAGCGGTCGCGCGGCGGCGTTTCCGCGAAGGAGGTTCGCCAATGTCCAAGGTCAGGGTCGGCATCATCGGCGTGGGCAACTGCGCCTCGAGTTTCGTCCAGGGGGTGGAGTATTATAAAAACGCGCCGGAAGACAGGAGCGTCACGGGGTTGATGCACGTCAACCTCGGCGGCTACCACATAAAAGATATCGAGTTCGTAGCGGCGTTCGACATCGACCGCAATAAAGTGGGCAAGGACGTCGCCGAGGCCATTTACACGTATCCCAACAACACGTACCGATTCTGCGACGTCCCGAAACTCGGCGTCAAGGTGGAACGGGGCATGACCCACGACGGCCTGGGCAAATACCTGTCGCAAATAATCCAAAAAGCCCCCGGGCCCACCGCCGACATCGTCGAGATCTTCAAGCGCACGAAATGCGACGTCGTCGTCTCGTATCTCCCCGTAGGCGCCGAGATGGCGACGAAGTGGTACGTGGAGAAAGTCCTGGACGCCGGGTGCGCGTTCGTCAACTGCATTCCGGTCTTCATCGCCCAGGAAAACTACTGGCAGAAGGAATTCGAGAAGCGCGGCCTCCCCGTGATCGGCGACGACATCAAGTCGCAGGTGGGCGCCACCATCATCCACCGCGTCCTGACCAACCTCTACAACGACCGCGGCGTGCGCCTCGAGCGGACCTATCAACTTAACGTCGGCGGCAACATGGACTTCTACAACATGCTGGAGCGCGAGCGCCTGGAGTCCAAGAAGGTCTCGAAGACGCAGGCCGTGACGTCGCAGCTGCCGTTCGACATCGGCGCCGAGAATATCCACATCGGCCCCAGCGATTACGTCGCCTGGCTCGCCGACCGCAAGTGGGCCTTCATCCGGCTGGAGGGGCGGACGTTCGGCGACGTGCCGCTCAACCTGGAGCTCAAGCTTGAGGTATGGGACAGCCCCAACTCCGCCGGCATCGTCATCGACGCCGTGCGCTGTGCCAAGCTCGCCCTCGACCGCGGCATCGCCGGCGCGCTGGTGGCGCCGTCGTCGTACTTCATGAAGTCGCCGCCCCGCCAGTTCCCCGACGACGTTTGCCGCCGGATGGTGGAGGACTTCATCGCCGGCCGGGGCCCGGACAACGAGCGCGCCAAGGAGAAGGCGGCGAGACCCGACGTGGGCGCCGCGGCGGCCAAGCGCAAGCGCGGCCCCAAGGCCCGGGGCAAGAAAAAGGTCGTCGCCGGCGCGCGCGACAAAAAATAACGACGGCGGCGCGTGAGCGGCTATGAGCGTGGCTCGAGGAAGGCTCGTAACTTTCGAGGGCGTGGAGGGCGCCGGCAAGACGACGCAGCTCGAGCGCGCCGCGGCCTTCTTCCGGGAGAAGGGCTTCGACGTCGTCGCCGCGCGCGAGCCGGGCGGCACGGCCGTGGGCGAGCAAGTCCGCCGCATACTGCTCAGCCGCGAGAACGCCGCTATGGCGCCGCTGGCGGAGCTTTTGCTATACCTCGCGGCGCGGGCGCAGCTGGTGGCGGAGGTGGTCGCGCCGGCTCTCGCCGCCGGCAAGTTCGTCCTCCTCGACCGCTACGTCCACTCCACGCTCGCCTACCAGGGCTACGGCCTGGGCGTGGACCTGGGCGGCGCGTCGCCCGAGGATAATATCGGCAAACTGCGCGAGCTGTGCCGCGTCGCCGTGGGCGCGGCGTGGCCGGACGTGGTAATAGTGCTCGACGTCGAGCCGGAGGAGGGTTTCGCCCGCCTGGCCGGCGAGGCCCGGGACCGCATCGAAGCGCGCGACCTCGCGTACCACCGCCGCGTGCGGGAGGGGTTTTTAACGCTGGCGCGGCGGGAGCCGGAGGCGGTCGTGACGGTCGACGGTTCGCCTGCGGCCGCGGCGGTCTTCGCCGCCGTCAAGCGCGCGCTCGCGAAGGCATTATGACGAGCCGAATTATTATGATTGGAGTCCCGACCCGCCGCGAGGCGGGTTTTCGGCGGCCGACGGCGCGCGGCCTTCGTTGCGGAATCGGCGATATTTTCGTAGAATGGACGCGGTGAGCGACGAGAAGGTAAAACGCTGGACGTTCGCGGAGCTCCCGTACCAGCGGGAGGTGGCGGCGGCGCTGGCGCGCGCGCTGCGGGGGCGCCGGCTGGCGCACGCCTACCTCTTCGCCGGCCCGCGGGGCGTGGGGAAGGAGGCGGTGGCGTACGCGTTGGGGGCCGCGGCGCTGTGCCGCGAGGAACCGCTCGAGGGCTGCGGCCGGTGCAACGTCTGCCGTCGCGTCTTCGCCGACCTGCACCCCGACTTCCGACGGTACGAGGCCGAGGGGATGCATTTCGACGTCGACCGCGTACGCGAGATTCTGGCCGAGGCGGGCCGGCCGCCGAGCGAGAGCTCCCGGAAGATCCTCCTGGTAATGGAGCCGGAGAAGATGACGTATCGCAGCGACGCGCCGGCCAACGCCTTTCTCAAGACGCTGGAGGAACCGCCGGGGCGGACGACTTTCGTTTTGGTTTCCCACGACCCCCGGCTGCTCCTGCCGACGATCGTGTCGCGGTGCGTGAACGTCCACTTTTCGCGGTTGACGGCGGCGGAACTCGCGGCGGCGATGGTCCGCGACTACGGCGTAAGCGCGGCGGAGGCGTCCGAGGCGGCGCGGAAGGCCGACGGGACGCTGGTCGGCGCCGCGGCCGCGTTCGACGACGAATACGTCGCCCGGGTCGAGGCGGCGTTGACGATTATGGAGGAACTCGCCGCCGGCGGCGTCGCCGAGGCGCTCGGGGCGGCGCAAGTTACGCGCGACCGCGACGAAGCTCTGGCGTTGGTGGCGGCCTGGGCGGATTTAACCCACGAGCTGGCCGCGCTGCAGGGCGGGGTGCCGGAAGCGGCGCGGTTTCCGGCGCTGGAGGGTCGGTGCCGAGACCTGGCCGCCGGCGGCCGGTTCGCGACGCCCGAACGGGCGTGGGACGCGCTGGCGCGCGCCGGCGCCGCCCTCCGCGACAACAGCAACGTCGCGCTGACGCTGGAGGAGCTGTTCCTTCAGATAACGGCTTAGCTCAATTCCCGACAAAAATAGATAAAAATAAAGGAGGGCCGAGCCGGCCCTCCTTTATTAATTCGACATTAATTCGACGCGCCGCTACTCGACTTTAAATTCGATGCGGCGGTTGCGGGCGCGGCCGTCGCTCGTGGCGTTGTCGGCGATGGGTCTGCTGTTGCCGTAACCGACGGCCCTTATCCGGCTGGACTCGATGCCGTACGTCTGGACTAAGTAATTGCGGACCGTCTCGGCGCGCTGCTGCGACAGCGTCATTTCGAAGTCGGGTCGGCCGGTGGAAGCGGCGTGGCCCTCGATGACGACGTTGACGTCCGGATAGTCCTTCAATATTTTCCCCGCCTTCTCGAGCGAGGTATAAGCGCCGGGGACCATCGTCGGGCTGTCCGGTTCGAACTTCAAGCCCTCGAGGATGAAAGACGTCTCCTTCGGTTTCTCGACCGGTTTGCCGCCCTCGGGGCAGCCGTCCTCGTCTTCGTAGCCGTTGAAGTCTTCGGCCTCGTTCGGGCATTTATCCTTGGCGTCCGGGATGCCGTCGCCGTCGTTGTCCGGGTCGGGGCAGCCGTCGTCGTCCTGGAAGCCGTCCTTGTCCTCGGGCTCGTTGGGGCACTTATCCACCGCGTCCGGGATGCCGTCGTTGTCGTTGTCCGTATCCGGGCAGCCGTCGCTGTCCATATAGCCGTCGTAATCCTCCGGGTCGTCGGGGCACTTGTCGACGGCGTCGGGGATGCCGTCTTTATCGCGGTCGGAGGGGGTGAGGGGGATGTCCATACTCGACTGGAGGTAGACGCGGAAGTCGGGGGCGGCGGCGGCGGATAAGCGGTAGGCGCCGCCCAGGCCGAAGTGATATAAGTCGTAGCCGTTGGTCCGCGCGCCGAGGGTTACCTCGAAATTCCTGTCGCTTCCGCCGCCCTCGTACGTTTGGCCTACGAAGCCGGTATACTCGTTTATGATCGACAGAACGGGTATCGGCCTGAGGTCGAAGCCGACGCCGTAGGATACCCAGTTGGGCCGCTCCATCTTGAGGTATATGCCTTTTGTGGTCTCGTAGTTGGCGTTGCCGCTGCGGATGACGTAACCCGCGTTGGCGTTGATGCCGACCGCCTTGCCGAAGAAATCTTTGGAGGCGAGCGCCATTATGCCCACGTTGTTCTGGCTATCGGTTATGAAGTCCGTGCCCTCTTCCTTGATGGTGGTGTAATCTTCGGTTTTGCCGGTGGGGAGGTCTACGTATACCAGGCCGCCTAACGACATCCAGAACATATCCTGGCCGACGCCGTGGAACTTGCCGGTGAGCGCCGCGTCGCTGGGGCCCATTACGTACGTGTTGGTCTCCACGACCGGTTCGCGGTAATGCAAGGCGCCGCGGAAGTGGCCGCCCACTTCGAACCATTTGATCGGGCAAAGGGTCAAGCCTATTGACGGCAGCAGGTAGTTGTCGCCGCCCTCGGGGGTGTCGTAGCTCCAGTATTGGGCGGCGAACATGGTTAGGTCGAGGCTGGGGACTTTTATGGTGTCGGCCGACCAGGTGCGGAAAAGGCCCGCGGTGCCGTAAGTAGCGTGAGTGCCCACGCCGTATGTCGCGACGGCCGCGGCCAACGTCGCCCCGAAGCTCACGAGTAAAACGCGCTTCATACTCATATTCTTGCCTCGCTTTCTTGTTATCGGAGCTCTGCGGCGGTCGCTACTTAACGAACCACCACGTCCTTAGGCGCATCTCTATTACGTCGAGTTTTTGGCTGCCTTCGTACCAGCGGACCTTGGCCACGCCGTAATTAGGCGCGACCCAATACGTCGTCGTCGAAACGTCCTTCAGGTCGCCATCGTGCGAGAGGTGGAAGACGACGGTCTGGGTAAGCTTGACGACTTGGCAATCGAGCCTTCCTAGCTCCGTACCGATATGCTCGCTACCCGTAACTTCGCCGATTATGGAGATGTCCATGGTGTCGACGTAGCCGTCGTGGTCCATATCTTGGGCGAGGCCGAAGTAGTCTTTCTGGTCGACGTTGCGGAATACGGTGGGGTTATTCGGGTCCCCTCCATAATTCAGGACGTCCCACCTTTCGTTCGGGACGAAAGGCGTTTTAAACAGCGTGAACGCCCTTCGCTGGCGGGCGGTATCGTAAAAGAACGTGCCGATTACCGGGTCGCGATACTCGCTCGTATAATGGTATCCGCGCAGGGTGAAAAGGCCTTCGTCGCTGTAGCTGAAGTATTCGTATTTGAAGAAGATATCCTTATTGACCCAATAGCCGGCCTGGCTGAGCCGCAGCCATTCGCCGGCGGCGTTCTTGGCGTATTTGGTCACGAAGACGGGCTCGACGACGCCGCCCGGGCCCGCCGGCACGTTCTCGACCGATACGTGGGTGTAGAACGGGTTTTGCATGGTGGGGTCGCGCGTAACGTTATACGTGTCGTAGGCCCACCGTTGGCCCTCGCCGATAGGGAAGTACTCCTCGCTGGGGCCGTTGGTCCCGGGCTCTTCCGTGCCGCACGACGCGGTAAAAACCCCGGCCGTCATGGCCAGCACGGCGACCGCGGCGCCCATGCCTTTAAAATGTCGTTTCATAGGGCGTTCCCCTTTCGTCTCATCGGAATGGCTGGCGTTACGTGTAAATACCTTTTGCTCCGTTCGCTCCTCCTTTTCTTATATTTGAAAACGCGTTCCGGCCGGGCCTGGTCGGCCGCTCAGCCGCGAACGCGCTCGTCGCCCGGATATCTGCGGGCCCTCTCGGCGTTTCCGCGGCTCAGTGCCATTATCGCGTTTCCGGCCGCCGGACTCAACGACGATATTATTTAACGGGGTTTGGTATGCGTTAATACTCCCTCAGTTGCGTCGCATTAACCATACGCCGCCGCCGGCGAGGCAGACGCCGGCTACGACCGTCGGTACGTTGACCGTATGTTCTCGGTTCTGTAGCACAACGCCCGTGCCCTCGTATATTTTTTGCCAGTTGTCGACCCTATTTTGCTCGGTGTTTAGAAAGACGGCCCAACTCGTCATCGTTATGGCCGTCGTTACCAGGCTCAGGCCGATTATCCTTTTGATATCCCGCGACGCCTTGCCGCTCGTGTCCTGGAAGCGCGACCATTCCAGCTCGACGAAATCCTCTTGTTCGTTCTCGCCGAAATAGAAGATCTCGTCCTGTTCTTCCGCCCCGGGGGCGCTGAACGGGTTTTGACCGCGGCCGTAATAGTAACGTATATTTTCCCCCGTCGGGTCGGAGGGCTCTTCTTCTTTATCTTCGGCCAGCGCGGGGGCCGCGCCCCACCATACTAAAGCCGCGGCGACGCCTAGCGCCGTTAATTCGCTCATTTTCATATCGTTTTAGCCTCTTTGCTTGACGCCCGTATCGGAGGTTACCATTTTTAGGTTGACCCGTCAACCCATATTTTAGCCGTCAGGTGGGGGGACAAGGGACATGGTACTCACCGGTTTCGGGTTCTACGAGGTCGAGTAT
>CAZLXP010000047.1:0-18584 GCA_964563535.1 uncultured bacterium
AGGCGTTGTTTGAGGCCGCGTCCGGCGTCGATCTTAACGACGCGTACCGTCGTGCCGACGTCGAACTCCAGTAAGGATTTGATTTCCGGCAAATTAAGGCGCCTCCGTTAACGGGGCCTTGAGGTCGCCGCCAAGCCGGCGATCGGTTTTCGAACCGACGTCGCTAACTTTTTTGCCGCGCCGCGGCGGGTTTTACCGCGGGCCGCGCCGCCTTGGGTTGCTTTTAATATGTAGTCGGCGAGGCGCTTGGTCGTTTCGTCGCTAAGGCCGTGTTCGAGGACGCAGGCGTCGCGTTGGGCCGTAGCGGTCGAGACGCCTAAAACCTCTTCCAAAAAAGTTACGAGCATATTATGCCGGCGGCGTACCTTTTGCGCGAGATTTACGCCCTGTGCCGTAAGGTCGACGCGGCCGTACCGCGCGCATTCCGCGAACCCTTTTTCTGTCAGGCGTTGGACCGCCTGCGTTACGGACGCCTTGGCGACGCCCAAACGGCGCGCGACTAACGAGACCCGCGCCGGGGGGCCGACGTCGAACACCGCTTCGAGGTAATCCTCGAGCGAAGGCGTCAATTTTTTACCTGAAGACGGTGCGTAGTCCGTAGTCATTGTTAGGTAATCCTAACATATTTAACGTTGGGTGTCAAGGTTTTTTCGCCGCTTTTACGACGCCCAAGCGGCGGCGCGTCCGGGGCCGCGGTCGGCCCAGCCGCGCGTGGGACCGCGTGTAGTTGTAAGGGAAGGGCTTTAACGCGGTAAGAAGGCGGAGGCAAAAAAACCTTGCCCTCGCGTTAGATTGGGCATATACTGACGGCAAAGGTAGGAATAAAGGGGGCGGAGCTGCTACTGGTGGGCAGGCCGGACTTCAAATCCGTGCGGCGGCACTAATCATGTCGTCGGTGGGTTCGATTCCCACCCGCTCCCCCCAAGTTCGCGCCCGGCCCCGCGCCGGGCAAAATAATAGGCGTGGCGGCCTCGTCTCCGTTACGTCGGCCGTTTTTAAATTCCGATCATGGTAGCGGAATTTACGTCGTGGTAGACGGCCAAGGTCATCCTCGCAACCCGTACGTTGGCGCGCCGAGGCCCTTGACCTGAGCGGCGTTATGCTCTATATTTGGGCCGCCCCGGCGCGAAGCGGGCGATTTCGCGCCGTCGCGGCGGTGAAGCGTTATGATAGAAGACGTTCTGGATTACAAGTTATGGAATAACCGCGTCTCCGAATACCTTATAGTCGTGGGCGCCGTCGTCGGCGGCATCGTCGTATTAAGGCTTGTATGGTTCTTGGTAGGGTGGAGGGTCGCGGCCTGGGCCAAACGGACCGAAGCGCCGGTTGCCGGCGTACTCGTAAAGAACACGGCCCGAGCCGCGCTTCCGCTCATATACCTGGCGATAGCCTACCTGGCGCTGCGGAACCTGGCCTTTCCGGCCAACGTCGCGAGGATTATAGACGTCGCCGGGAAGGTATTGCTCGCGTATTTAATCGCGCGCTTCGTTATCGCCGTGATCGTCAGTACCATAAAGTATTATTGGCTTAAGAGGGCGGAAGAAGACGGCCGGGAAAAGACGGTAAAGGCGTTGATGCCGATAATACATATCGCCGTTTGGCTCGTGGCCGTCATATTCCTTTTGGATAACTTGGGTTTTAAGGTCTCTACCGTCGTCGCGGGGCTGGGCATCGGCGGCGTCGCGGTGGCGCTGGCGGGCCAGGCGATATTGAAAGACCTCTTTAGTTATTTCGCCATATTATTCGACCGGCCTTTTGAAATAGGCGATTTCATAGCCGTCGGCGACCAGATGGGCACGGTGCAGCGCGTCGGCGTAAAGACTACCAGGTTGAAAAGCCTGGGCGGCGAGGAGCTGATCTTTTCCAACGCCGACCTCACCGACTCCCGCGTTCAAAATTATAAACGGATGGAACGGCGCCGCGTGGCCTTCAGCATGAGCGTAACGTACCAGACGCCGGCCGCGAAGTTGTCGAAGGTCCCGGCGCTGGTCGAGAATATAATAAAAAATGTCGAAGGCGCCCTTTTCGACCGCGCCCACTTCGCCTCGTACGGCGATTTCGGCCTCAGGTACGAGATAGTCTACTACGTATTAGGCAACGATTATAATAAATATATGGACATCCAGCAGCGGATCAATCTCGCCATATTTGAAGAGTTGGGTAAACAAAAGGTCGAATTCGCTTATCCGACGCGGGCTTTATATCTGCCTCAAGCGAAACAGATAAAGGGTAAGATGTGAGACCGGTTTTGATAACGAAGGTTGGAAAGGGGTTTAACGAAATCGGCGTGGACCTCAGCCGGCCGCGGCTCGCGGTGGATTTCGGGCCGGACGAGTAAGCGTTCCGGAAAACGCCGCGCGTTCGGCCTGGACTTCGCGGCGGCGTTTAAAACCTGAACGTATGAAATTTCGCGACGGAATGAACCCGGCCTCCGGCCGGGATTTTTTTCGTCAACTCCCGCCGTCGGTCCTTAAAAAACCGCCTAGAGCAATTCCAGCGATACGGATATTCCGTACGCCGTGGGTTCGAGATGTACGCGCGATTGCGCCTCCTTGTCGGCGGGCAGGTCCGAGACGTCCCAGTCGGCGAGGTGGGCGTCGACGTACGCGTCTATCATGGAGTAGGAGAGGGCGCCGACGAAGAGCCACCCCCAAAATTCGGTTTCGACGATGTAATCGTCGTGGCGGGCGTATTTTTCGTATTTTATTTTGCGGTCGGTGGCCGCGCGCGCTTCGCGGAGATATTTTCTCGAGGCGACGTAATTATCTACGGCCTTAAAAAGGGTCCCCGCCTCGGCCGCCATAATCGCGCCCGCCTTCACGTATCGGTCGTTGTAAATTTGGCCCCACCCGGGTACGGCGAACGAGCGCCACAGGGCGCCCGTGGGCGAGCGGCGTTTCCGCGCCAACGCGAGCTCGGCCAGCGCCGTTGAATCGAGGTAGCCCTCCCCCTCGAGCGGCTTTAATACGGTCGCTTCGACCTTTTTCGCCTCGTCCTCGGCGACGTTAATATCTACGGCGCCGGCGCCGGCGGCGGCTATACATATTAATATTATGACCCGTCGCATCGCCGGGAAGATGATAACTCGAGCCGGCCGGCCCGTCAAGGCGTTAACGACCCGTGCGCGCGCGCGGCTGGGTTACCGCCGTTGATAACTATTTTTATTTATGGTAAAATTTAGGCGATAGGAGTCCATATGGTTAAGGAATATTTCCCGGAATTGAGCCGCCGGCGGGCGCGGCGCGTCAAGAAGACCCGCGTCTCGCGCGTGACGCGGATATTGTTTTGGGCCCTTTATTGGGGAGGGCTCGTCGCCGTAGGCGTCGGCTTCGGCCTTATGACCGTGCTCTCCCGGGGGCTCCCTCCCGTCTCGGGGCTGGAGACGTACGAGCCCGCCCTCCCTACCCAGATATACGGTCGCGACGGCCGGTTGATAACGTCTTTCCAGGTCGAGCGGCGGTATCTCAGGCCCTATAACGCGTTCCCGCGAGACCTCGTTAACGCGTCGCTGGCTATCGAGGACGAGCGGTTTTATAAGCACCGCGGCGTCGATTACGTCGCGATTATGCGCGCGGCGTGGGCCAACGTTAAAGCCCGGCGCGTCGTCCAGGGCGGTTCGACCATCACGCAGCAGCTGGCGCGCAACTTGTTTCTTACGCTGGAGCGGACGTGGGAGCGGAAAATCCGGGAGGCCATGCTCGCCGGCAAGATCGAAGAGGCTTATACCAAAGACGAGATCCTGTATTTTTACTTGAATCAGATTTATTACGGCCACAACGCCTACGGCGCCGAGGCCGCGGCGCGCGTATATTTCGATAAACACGTCGAGGACTTGACGCTTGAGGAATGCGCCGCCCTTGCCGGGTTGCCCAGGTCGCCGGGCAGATTCTCGCCCTACGTCGACCCCGACGAAGCCCTGCGCCGGCGCAATACCGTCCTCGATAAAATGTACGAGCTCGGTTACGTCGAACGCGGACGATACGAAAAGGCCCGGGCGACGCCCGTCCGGGTGGCTCCGGTAAAACGCGACCCTGACCTCGCGCCGTATTTCACCGAATACGTGCGCCAGATACTTGTCCGACGGTACGGCTCGGAACAGGTGTTCCGCGCCGGCCTGCGCGTTTACACCACGCTTGACCTCCGCTACCAAAGTATAGTTGATGAGACGGCGGCTTGGGGTTTGGCTCGCCTCGAGAAAAATCACGGCAAAAAAATCGCCCGTTACGACCCTACGCTGAGATTCGAAAAGTTGGAGACGGGCCAGGTCAGGTACGTCAAGGTGACGGATATGACCAAGGCCGTCGCGATATGCGACCTGGGCGGCGGCATATCGGGGACGATGGATATCTCGCCCGGGGAGTGGTCCTTCCCGTTCAAAGCGACGGACGTCATCAAGGTGGGGGAGGAGGTTCCGGCGAAGGTTGTAGGCGTTTATTCTAAGAAAAAGAAAGTGCTGCTGGCGTTCGAGCAAGAACCCTTCCTGCAATGCTCGATGCTCGTTATGGACGGGCCTACGGGCGACATCCTCGCGATGATCGGCGGCGCCGATTTCAACGAGTCGAAATTCAATCGTTCGGTGCAGGCGAAGCGCCAACCGGGGTCGTCGTTCAAAGCGTTTTTATACACCGCGGCTATCGATAACGGCTTCACCCCCGCGGACGTCGTCTTTGACGCGCCGTTTCGCATCGAGGCCGACGGCGTCGTGTGGCAACCGCACAACTATAGCCGGTCGACTTCCGGGCCGATGACCGTACGCCGGGCCATCGAACAATCCATAAACATCGTGGCCGCCCGGGTCATCGACGACGTCGGCGTCGAGACCGTAATAGATTACGCTCACCGCATGGGCGTCAAAAGCGAGTTGGTCCCGGTCTACTCGCTGGCCCTCGGCTCGAGCGACGTTACGCTTATAGATATGGTGGACGGCTTCGCTACTTTGAGCAACATGGGGGTCCACGTCGAACCGCGCGCCATAACGCGGGTCGAAGACCGCTACGGCAACGTTTTGGAAGAGTTCCCCGTTCGCCGCGAGGTGGTGGTGGCCGAGGATACGTGCGCTATTATGGTAAATATGTTGGAGGGCGTCATCGACCGCGGGACGGCGGCGCTGGCGCGGCGTTACGGCTTCAAGGGGCGCGGCGCCGGCAAGACCGGGACGACCGACGGCGCCGCGGACACCTGGTTCATCGGTTTCGTTCCCGAGGGCTTGGTGGCGGGCGTGTGGGTAGGGCGCGACGACCACGAATCGCTGGGGTACACGGCGACCGGCGAGACGTACGCCGTGCCTATATGGTCGAAATTTATGAGCGAAGCCCTCGGCGAACGCGGCGACGTGAAATTCGAGAATTCGCCCGATATCGTGGGCGCCCGCATCTGCGAGGAATCCGGCCTCTTGGCTACCAATAAATGCACCCGCGTTATCTCGGAATCGTTTCTGAAGGGCACCGTTCCCACCAAGTTCTGCGACATGCACGGCCCCACCGACTGGGCGCTTAAAGACGTCGAGGCCTCTTCGGGCCGGAAACCGGCCGTCGAGTCGGCGCCGCCGCGGGGCTTTTAAGGGCCCGAGTACTCAGTTGGCTGCTTTGCGCGACGAGCGAATGATGGCCGAGGCTATTAAGCTCGGCCGATTACGTAAAGGGAGGACCGCGCCGAACCCCGCCGTCGGCGCCGTCGTCGCCGCCGGCGATAAAGTACTGGGCAGGGGTTTTCACGAGCGCGCCGGCGGCCCTCATGCCGAAGTCGTGGCGTTGCGGGAAGCCGGGGGCGGCGCCCGCGGCGCTACGCTTTACGTGACGCTTGAGCCCTGCGACTTCGAGGGTAAGACGCCGGCGTGTGCGCCGTTGGTCGCGGCGGCCGGCGTAAAAAGGGTCGTCATCGGCACCCTCGACCCGGACCCGCGCGTGGCGGGTGCGGGTGCCGCGACGTTGGAAAAGCGGGGCTTGCGGGTGGAGGTGGGCGTTAACGAACGGGAATGCAGGCACCTGGTCGAGGATTTCGCGAAGTTCGTGACGACGGGGGTGCCCTGGGTAACGGCGAAATTCGCCGCGTCGCTCGACGGAAAAATAGCGACCCGCGGCGGCGACGCGGCGTGGATTTCGGGGCCGGCGGCGCGGCGGCACGCGCACCGTCTCAGGTGGGAGCATGCCGCGGTGGCCGTGGGGGCCGGGACGATAAGGGCGGACGACCCCCGTTTAACAGTTCGCCTTCGCGGCCGGGACTTAGCCGACGGGCCGGTGCGGTTGGTGATATCTTCCCGCGGCGTAATTCCGGCCGGCGCGCGGATATTCGAAAATTTGCCGAGGCCGCCGGTGTGGGTGGCGTGTACCAAGCGGGCGAGCGAACGGGACGTTGCACGGTTGACCCGGCGGGGTGTCGAAATTATAATATGCGACGAAGACGACGGCCGCGTTTCGCTCCCCGCCTTACTCCGCGAGTTGGCCTCGCGCGGGGTAACGAGTATACTGGTGGAGGGGGGCGAAGCGCTGTTGGGGGATTTTTTCGACCGAGGCCTGGTCGACCGCGTCGCAGCTTTTATCGCGCCCAAGATAATCGGCGGGAAGAGGGCGAAGTCGGCCGTGGGCGGCCGGGGCGTGGCGCGGCTGGAGGAGGCGTGCGTACTCCTCGAGGGCCGACGCCGTTCGGTAGGCGGCGACCTGTTAATCGAGGGTTATTTGACGGACGTCGACAATTTCTTCCTTAACGTAGCGCGTGTCCCCGACGTTTTGAGTAAACGTCACCAGGGTACGTGATTTAGAGGCAAGCTATGTTTACCGGCATAATAACAGAGGTGGGCGAAGTGGCGCGTATCGCCGTGGGCGGCGCGGGCGGCCGGGTTAAAATCAGAGCGGCCAAGGTCGCCGCGGCGCTGGCGGTCGGCGACAGCGTCGCGGTGGAGGGCGCGTGTTTGACGGCGGCGGCCGTCGACGGCGAGTGTTTCGAGGCCGACGTTTCCCGGGAAACGGCTCGGACGACGACGCTAGCCGGGACGAAATCGGGGGACGCCGTCAACCTCGAGTTGGCGACGCCTATGGGCGCGCCCCTCGGCGGCCATCTCGTCCAGGGGCACGTGGACGGCGTCGGTACGATTAAGGAATTGGCGCCCTGCGGCGACGGGTATACGCTGCGGGTCGCGGTCCCGGCCGATATAAGCCGATACGTCGTCGAAAAAGGCCCGGTCGCGGTGGCCGGGATAAGTTTGACCGCGGTGGCGGTCGGGGACGGCGAATTCGGCGCCGCGGTTATCCCCCACACGTACCGTAATACGACGCTGAGGTATCGGCGCCCGGGCGACCGGGTGAATATAGAAGTCGACTTGATCGCGAAATACGTGGAGCGTTTCGTCGGCTCGAGCCGCGGCGGTTTAAGCGCCGAGCGGCTGGCCGAGCTGGGTTACGGCGGCTAAAGCGCCGTTATCTATGGCACCGAAGAAGGTTGGACGAGGTAACGAGAGCCCGTTTCTTGCGGCCGAGGAAGCGATCGCGACTTTCCGCCGCGGCGGGTTGCTGATTTGCACGGACGACAAGGACCGCGAGAACGAGGGGGATTTTATAGCCGCGGCCGAGTCGGTTACGCCCGACGTAATCAATTTTATGGCGGCGTACGGCCGGGGTTTGATTTGTTCCCCTATGTCCGAGGAGCGGGCCAACGAGCTGGGTTTGCCGCCGATGACGTCCGAAAATACCGGCCTTATGCGAACGCCGTTCACGGTCTCGGTCGACGCGATGGAAGGTACGACCACCGGCATTTCCGCGGCCGACCGCGCGAAAACGGTTAGGGTACTGGCGGACCCGGCGACGAGGCCGCAGCACCTCGCTCGCCCCGGCCACGTCTTCCCGCTGCGGGCGAAACGGGGCGGGGTATTGGAACGGGCCGGCCATACCGAGGCCGTAGTAGACCTGGCGCGGCTCGCGGGCTTGGCGCCGGTGGGGGTTTTGTGCGAAATAATGGACGAGGACGGGACGATGGCGCGGCTGTCGACGTTGATCGAGGTGGCGCGGCGGTACGGTATCGGCATCGTCACCATACACGATATAATCGAGTATCGGCGCCGCCACGAGAAACTCGTGCGCGACATCCTGACGGCGCCGCTGCCTACGGTTTACGGCGAATTCACCATGCACGTTTACGAGTCGCTCACGGCCCCGGACGAACACCACCTGGCGCTGGTGATGGGCGACGTCGCCGGCAAAGATAACATTCTGGTCCGGGTCCATTCGCAATGCCTTACGGGCGACGTTTTCCATTCCCTGCGGTGCGATTGCGGCGACCAGGTCCAGCGGGCGCTGGAGAGAATCGCGGCCGCGGGCGAAGGAGTGCTCCTGTATATGAGGCAGGAGGGGCGCGGCATCGGCCTGCTCAACAAGATCAAAACGTACATTTTACAAGACGAGGGCGTCGACACCGTTGACGCCAACGTCCTGTTGGGTTTTAAGGCCGACGAACGCCACTACGGCATCGGCGCGCAAATACTCGCCGACTTAGGCCTCACTACCATTCGCCTTATGACCAACAACCCGACGAAGATGGTAGGGTTGGAAGCGTACGGCCTGAAAATCGTGGAAAGGCTCCCGCTGCAGATTAAATCCCATAAGCTCAACTACGATTACCTGAGAGCGAAAAAAGAGAAGATGGGCCACATCCTCGAGCTGAATCCGGACGACGAAGACGACGGCTAGGACAAAGCGCGGCTTTCGCGCATAAGGTTTGGCAGACATTAGGCCTTTAAAGACGTATTACGCGAGGACGGCGGAGGTTTAAGTATGGCAAAGACGATCGAAGGCATAATCTCGGGCCGGGGCCGGAAGTTCGCGCTGGCCGTAAGCCGGACGAACGAGTTCGTGACCAAACGCCTTTTGGACGGCGCGGTCGATACCCTAAGCCGCCACGAGGTGGCCGACGACGATATAACGGTGGTATATTGCCCGGGGTCGTTCGAGCTTCCGCCCGTTGCGAGGCGCCTGGCCGCGGCCGGGAAGTACGACGGCGTAATATGCCTCGGCGCCGTCATTCGCGGCGACACGCCCCATTTCCAATACGTTGCCGCGGAGGTCGCGAAAGGGGTGGCGGTCGTGGCGCTGGACGCCGCCGTCCCGGTGGTGTTCGGCGTTTTGACGACGGATACGCTGGAGCAGGCCGTCGAGCGCGCGGGCTCGAAAGGCGGGAATAAAGGACGGGAGGCGGCGCTCGCGGCGCTCGAGCAGGTGGACCTCTTCGCTAAGTTGGAGCCCAAGGGGAGGTAATTTGGGTAAACGCCGCATCGCGCGCGAGTTGGGATTGAAGCTCCTCTACCAACTCGAGCTCGTCCGCCCGGAGGCGCACGCGTCGACGGTACGGGCGTTTTGGGAAGATCACCCCGCGGATACCGACGTCGAGCTCTTCGCGTCTCTCCTCGTGAAAACCGTCATCGACCACCAGCCGGACATCGATAATATAATAAAGGAGTCGGTAGATAATTGGGAGCTGAGCCGCATCGCCCGCGTGGAGCGCAACCTCCTCAGGTTGGCCACGGCTGAGATGCTGTATTTGGACGACGTCCCGCCCAAGGCTTCGATAAACGAGGCCATTGAAATCGCGAAGATGTACGGGTCGACCAAGCGGTCATTCCAATTCGTTAACGGCGTTCTGAACAACGTCTACCGGCGTTACGTGATCAGAGGCTGAATAACCAAACCGTTCGGGTGGGGCGAACGCCCTTTTGAAAATAGCCGCATTTTCGGACGTACACAGCAACTTGGAAGCCTACCGCGCCGCCATTTTGGATATCGCGGCCCGGGGCGATATCGACGCCCTTTGGTGTTTGGGCGACGTCGTCGGGTACGGGGCCGATCCGGAAATTTGCGTCCAGTTAACGCGTGCTTTGGCCGGCGCCGCACCTCCCCCGGGCGTCGACGCCGAGTTAAAGGGCGCGCTCGGGACGCTGGCGGGTAAACTTCGTTACGTCGTCCTCGGAAACCACGACGCCGCGGCCTTCGGCGACCGCATCGTAAATTATTTTAACGAAGCCGCTCGCGCCGCGGCCCTGTGGACGGCGACGGCGCTTTCGGCCCAGGCTCGCCTTTTTTTGCAAAACCTCCCCTTGACCGCGACGGAAGGGGACATTTTCCTCGTACACGCTACGCCGGTCCGCCCGCGGGAGTTCCATTATTTGACCTCCGTTACGGATGCCGGGGAGGCGTTCGGGGCGACCCGGGAGGGCGTCATATTCTACGGCCACAGCCATCAACCCGCGGTCGTGGCCTACCACGGCGGCCGCCCGGCCTTAGCGCCGGCGAGTGCGTTCGCGGCCGACGATAGGTGGCTGGTCAACGCCGGGAGCGTGGGCCAGCCGAGGGACGGCGACCGCCGGGCGTGTTACGTCGTATACGATAGGGCCCAGGTCCGCCTGGAGTTCGTACGGTTGGAATACGACGTAGATGCCGCGGCGGGAAAGATTAAAAAAGCTGGTTTGCCCGGCGTCTTGGCGGAGCGTCTTTATTACGGGTGGTGACGCGGTTGTCCTTGAGGATAAGCGGCGGTTTTCTTAAGGGAAGGGTACTCGCGGCGCCGCGGGGTAAGTACTACCGGCCGCTGTCGGGCCGGCTTAAGCAATCGTTGTTCGACTACCTCGGCGATGCGATAGGGGGCGAGGCGGTGCTCGACCTGTTCGCCGGCGTCGGCGTATTTGGTGTCGAGGCGCTGAGCCGGGGCGCCGCCCGCGTCACGTTCGTGGAAAACGACCCGGCGCTGGTCGATTTTTTAGAGGATAACCTTAAGGCGCTGGGCCTCGGCGACGCGGCGCGCGTGAATTTGGAAGACGTGTTCCACTATTTTGAGATAACGCGGCCGAGTGCGCCTTACGACGTCGTTTTTCTCGACCCACCCTACGGCCGCGGCCTGGCGTTTCGCGCGGTGGAGAGACTGGCGACGTGGCCGGGTTTCGGCGAGGGTACGTTGGGGATTGCCAAGACGTTCAAAAAGGAGCGCTTCGCCGGGCCGGCGCCTTTGGCGTTGGTCGACGTCCGCCGCGTCGGCGACGACGCTTTATCTTTTTTTCGCAAAATATATTCGAAGCGCGCCGTCGACGTGACGAATGAAGCGGCTTAGGTCCGGCGCTAAGCCGGTTTACGTTCGGCGGGCGCAAACCTGCGGCCGGCGGGCGCGGTGCCCGCGCTTAAGGAGGTAACGGATGGTCCTCTTCGTGTTCTCGATGTTGGCCTTCGTCGGCGCTTTGGCCTTTTTCGCGTTGGGAAAATGGGCGGGCGCGAGGGGCGGTTTCAGAATCGTACCGTCGGCCGCGCTGGCGCTGGCCGTCGTGCTGTTCCTGTTTTCGTCGGTAGTGGTCGTCCCCCCGGGCCACGTCGGCGTGCCGGTGATATTCGGCGCGGTGAGCGATACCGTCTACCCTTCCGGCTTACACTTTAAATGGCCCGTGGCTCAGGTCGAAAAAATGAGCGTCCAGGAGCGCGCCTACACGATGGGCGTCGTCACCGTCAAGGGCCAGGTCGACCCGACCGAAGTCATAACGGTACTAACTAACGAAGGGATGAAAGTCGACGTCGATATAACGGTCCAATATCGGATAAAACCGGAAAAAACCCCCTGGATCCTGAACAACAAAGTCTGGGGGAACGTCGACAACTTCGAGTATCAATACGTCCGCCCGGAGATCAGGCGCGCTATACGCGACATATGCGCCAAATATTCGGCGCAGGAATTGTATTCCGGCAGACGGCCTAGAGTGGGCGAAGAGATCCGCGATTTGGCGGATACGCTTTTGGCCAAAAACGGCTGCACTTGCGTCCTGGTCAATCTTCGCAACGTCGTGCTCCCCGCGCGCGTTACCGAGGCCATCGAGCGCAAGAAAGAGCGCGAACAGCAGAGCCAGGAATATGACTACAAGCTGGAGGTGGAGGCGAAAGAGGCGCAGCGAAAGCGCATCGAGGCCGAGGGCATCCGCGATTACCAGATCACGGTATCCCAGGGTATATCGCCGATGCTGATCCAATGGAAAGGAATCGAGGCCGCGGAGAAGTTAGCCGAGTCGACGAATACGAAGGTCGTGATCTTGGGCGACAGCAAGATCCCGATCATCCTGGGGCCGCAGTAGGAAGGTGCGCCCCTTGACGTTTCGCCCCGGGCTACGAGCCCGGGTTTTTTCTTGACTACATTTGGCCATTTGGTTATAATGCCAAATAACAAACGCGGTGAGGTACTATGGATTCTAAAACCCAAGCGCGATTCGAGGCGTTGGCCGGCGTCGTCAAGGCCATGGCGCACCCGACGCGCCTTTTCGTCGTGGACCAGCTCTCCCGCGGCGAGCGTTGCGTCTACGAATTGACCGACTTAGTGGGCGCCGACGTATCCACCGTGTCGAAGCACCTCGCGGTTTTAAAGGCGACGGGCATCGTCGCGGCCGAAAAACGAGGTTCCCGGATTTACTACCGCTTAAGGATGCCGTGCGTGTTAAATTTTTTCGGGTGCGTCGAGGCGGTCATAAAGGCCGTAGCGCGAGAGAGCTTAGGTCACGTCAAATAATGGGGGGCGGCCGCAAAGCTCGCCGTACCCCGGCCTTACGGGTCGACTAATTAAACCGATATAAAAGGAAAGCCGCGTTATGGACTGGAAGCGCGAGTGGAAAGTGCTGGCGGCGATCGTCGTCGCTTTCCTGGCCTGTTTTTACTTGCCCGTCGGAACGGCGCGGTTCGATAGGTCCGTATTCGAGGGGCTGGCGCTGGTCAAATGGTACGCGCGCGAGCACGTCTTGTTATGCCTGGTTCCGGCGTTCTTCATCGCCGGCGGCATCTCCGTCTTCGTGAGTCAGGCGTCCGTGATGAAGTATCTGGGCGCCCGGGCTAACAAGGTTTTGGCGTACGGCGTCGCCTCCGTCTCGGGCACGGTGCTGGCCGTCTGTTCCTGTACGGTCCTACCGCTCTTCGCGGGTATTTACAAGAGGGGCGCGGGGCTCGGGCCGGCGACGGCGTTTCTTTACTCCGGGCCCGCGATAAACGTCCTCGCGATCGTACTCACGGCGCGGGTCTTGGGCCTCGAGATGGGCGTGGCCCGGGCGGTGGGGGCCGTCGTCTTCAGCGTCGTCATCGGCCTCGCGATGCACGTTATCTTCCGCAAGGAGGAGATGGCGAAGGCGGAGGCGCAGGCGGCGATGCCCGAGGCCGCGGTGGCGCGGCCGCTGTGGCGCAACGTGCTCTACTTCGCCGCCATGGTCGGCGTCCTCGTCTTCGGCAATTGGGGTAAGCCGGCCGCGGATGCGGGGATATGGTTCGCGGTTTACTCGCTGAAGTGGTGGTTGGCGGCCGCCTCCGCCCTCGGCTTAGGGGTCATGCTCGCGCTATGGTTCCGCGTCCCGTGGTGGAAGGTTGCGCTGGTCGCCGCGCCCACCGCGGCGTTGGCGGCGTTCTTCCCGCGCTGGCCGTTGGTCCCTTTTGCCGCGGGCGCCTTGGGGCTCTCGCTGATAACGGCGACGGACGAGGGCGAAGCCCGCGATTGGTTCGACGCCGCGTGGGGCTTCGCGAAGCAGATATTGCCGTTGTTACTACTGGGCGTGCTCGTCGCCGGGGCGTTGTTGGGGCGTCCCGGACAGGAGGGTTTAATACCGTCGTCGTGGGTGAGCGCGGCCGTAGGCGGCAACTCGCTCCGCGCGAACTTCTTCGCCTCCGTCGCGGGAGCTTTCATGTACTTCGCGACGCTAACCGAAGTGCCCATCCTCCAGGGCCTTATAGGAAGTGGCATGGGAAAAGGGCCGGCTCTGGCGCTGCTCCTGGCCGGGCCCGCGTTGTCGCTGCCCAGTATGATAGTATTACGGAGTATTATAGGTACCAAGAAAACCGTTGCCTACGTCTCGTTAGTGGTTATAATGGCTACGATTACCGGCCTGCTCTACGGCGCGGTGTTCGGCTAGGAGGTTGTGGGTGAAGCGCATACAAATTTTGGGCATAGGCTGTCCCAAATGTAAAAAACTCGCGGCGAACGCCGAGGCCGCCGCTCGAGAGCTCGGCCTGGAATGTGAAATGGAAAAGGTCACCGATATCGAGGCTATCATGTCCTTCAACGTTATGATGACGCCGGCGTTGGTTATCGACGGCGACGTAAAGGCCGTCGGAAGGGTGCCGTCCAAAGATGAGATCAAGGAGATGCTCGCGTAGATGAAGCCGAAGACTATATTGACCGCCATTATTCTAGCGTTCGTCGCCGCGGCCGTCGCGTACCTCGTCGTAAAAGAGGTGCGCGCGGCGAGAGCGCCCGAGGTTACGGCGGCGGAGGCCTCAGAGGCCGCGCCCGTCGCGACCGCCGAACGAGAGTTGGCAACCGCCGGGACGGAAACGGCGGCCGTGCCGCCGGCGGCCGCGGCCTCCGCCGACGTCGCGCCGGTCGAGAGGACTACGCCGCCTGCCCCCGACCGCAAGGTCGTCGTTACTTATTATTATACGTCAAAGCGTTGACCATCCTGCTTTAAGATCGAGGGTTTCTCGAGAGAAGCGGTCGAAACCGCGTTTAGCAAAGAGTTGAAGGATGGTAAGTTGGTCTGGCGCCTCGTTAACGTCGACGAACCTGCGAACAGGCATTTCATAGACGACTACCAACTTTACGCCAAGTCCGTTGTCGTTTCGGACGTCCGCGGCGGCGAGGAGGTCCGGTGGAAGAACCTCGCGAAGATATGGCAGCTTTTGAACGATAAAAATGCTTTTATAAAGTATATCCAGGACGAGGTCCGCGTCTATCTGGAGGCGGCTTAGTGGCCTCGGCCCTTTTGGGCGCGGCGTCGGCGTTGTGGCTCGGCATCCTGATGGCGATCAGCCCGTGCCCGATGACCACGAACGTCGCCGCTATTTCGTATCTCGGCAAGAAGCTCGGGCACCCGCGGCAGGTTTTATTGGGAGGGATTTTATATACGCTCGGCCGGACCGCCGCGTATGTCGCCGTCGCGGTAGTCGTCCTAGCCGGCCTCCAATCCATACCGCGCGTGTCGGCCTTCTTGCAAAGCTATATGAATAAGGTATTGGGGCCGGTCCTCGTCGTCGTCGGCCTGTTTCTAGTCGAGTTGATAAAATTCGGCGGCGGCCCGGCGGCGAGCGAGAAACTGGGGAAGAAGGTCGAGGGGTGGGGTATGTTCGGCGCGCTGGCGTTGGGCGTCGTCTTCGCGTTGTCGTTTTGCCCGATATCGGCGGCGCTCTTCTTCGGCAGCCTTATCTCGCTGGCGGTCAAGTACGATTCGCGGATACTGTTGCCCGGCATCTTCGGCTTAGGGACCGCGCTGCCGGTTTTCGCCTTCGCCGTCATCATCGCGCTGGGCGTCGGCTCGCTGGGTACGGCGTTCCACAAGGTCCAACGGTTCGAGTGGTGGGCGCGGCGCGTAACGGGCGTGGTCTTCATAGCCGTCGGCGTCTACTACTGCTTGAAGTATATATTCGAGGTCGTTTGAGGGCATTCCACGTTAAAGCAAGGCCGGCCCGAGGCCGGCTTTTTACTAGAACTTCCCGGGCGGGCGCCGCCTTACGGCTAAGCGGTTGACAGACGCCCTCGACGCGGTTATAATATTCGCGGTGATATTATGAAAGTTAAAGTGGTACTCGTACCGGCGGAAGAGGGAGGCTACACCGTATATATCCCGGCGTTACCCGGTTGTATTAGCGAGGGCGATACCCGCGAGGAGGCCTTGGCGAACATCAAAGAAGCGTTCGCCCTTTACCTGGAGCCGGTGGAAGACGACCTCTTTATAGAAGCCGAGTACGAGTTGGTGGATATTACGGTATGACGCGCTTGCCGGCGCTAGGATACCTTGAAATAATCCGCGCTTTACGGAAGCGCGGTTTTTTAGTCGTGCGCCAGCGCGGCGGCCACGTTCGCCTCCAGCGGGAGACCGCCGAAGGCCCGATAAAGCTTACGGTGCCCGCGCATAAGCCCGTAAAAAGAGGAACCCTACGCCGTATTATTAAAGACGCCGGCCTGACGGTCGAGCAGTTTATCGAGTTGTTGTAGGCCGCCGACGCGCAAGCCGGCCCGAGGCCGGCTTTTTTTACGTCATTATGCGCTTTTGATTTAAGGCCGGGAGTGTGGTATATTTTAGCGGTGGCGGTTCTTTCGTTCGCCGGGAGGTACCGAGATGAAGGTCGTATTATCGTTGGTTTCCGCCTCGCTCGTCGCGGCCGCGCCCGGGGGCGCGTACCTGGGCCAAATCGTCGGGTCCTTCAACACGGCAAACTTGCCGGGCGCCGTCGCGACCAGCGGCGACTACGTATACGTCTTCTGCGCCGGCCGGTTTATACCGCCGTTCAATTACATTTATCAGTATAACGCCGCGACGGGCCAAACCGTCAGGTCTTACGCGTCGCCCTTCGCTAGCAGCACCACCGGCTTAGGTTACGAATACGGCGGTTACCTCTGGCTGAGTCGCTCGGGCCCGGCGTACGTCGCGCGGTGCGACGCCGCGAGCGGCAGCGTTTACTCCTCCTTCCCGGTCACGCAGCACTCGCTCGGCGGCGGCATCGACTGCCAGGCGGACCCGACGCGGCCCGGCGCGCCCGCGGCCATAATAAGCTCCGGCTCGAGCCCCTACCTGTCGACGCGCCATTCGACCGCCGGCAGCCTCCTCAGCTCCTTCGCGACGTCGCGGTCCTATTCCGACCCGGCGTGGGACTACCGCAACGGCGTCATCTGGTTCCCGGCGTACGAGACGCCGACGCGGCGGGTATACGCGTATACCACCGCCGGCTCGCTCGCGGCCTCGTTCGCGATGCCGCCGGAAAGTTACATGCCGGCGGGCGCGGCCTACGCGAACAACTACCTATACGTCAGCAACACCGGCAACGGCCCCTACGTCATCTATAAGGTCCACTGCCCGAGCATCTGGCAGAAAGTCGCGCCCACGTCCATAGGCCGGGTTAAGGCGCTGTTCAGGTAGATGTCGAGGCGGCGGGGAAAAGAACATCCATCAGGTTCTACGTTACGTATCGCGCCAGGACGAACACCACCGCGGGGCCACGTGAACGCGGCGTTGTAAGTCGATGGCCGTTGAGGTACCCGGGCGTGAACGCCGAGGCCTCGGGTGTCTTCGCTCACGCCCCCAAGACCGACGGGCCGGCGTAGGGGTACAACGCGTTGTGCCCCTATTGCCATATGCGCCCGGGGGTTCGGCTTCCGCAATAGAAAGGGCGGCCTTCGGGCCGCCCAGGTTGCATAATTGCCTTAAAAACGGAACGCCTTTAGAACGCGCCGCCCGCGGCGTCGACGAGCCACTTATCGCCTTCTTTGGTCATGAAAATCGATACAAGCGATTCGCCGGCGTCCGAGGTCTTTTTATAAATCAGTTCGACGGTGGTCGGCATATTGGTCTTGACCTTTTCGAACGTCCATTTCGCGCTGTGCTCGTCGATCACCTTTCGGGCGCTCTCCCACCACCGCGCGAGCGGGCAATTCAACTCGTTCTTTTCGTACTCCGCGAGGCGCGC
This sequence comes from uncultured bacterium, assembly GCA_964563535.1. Classification (GTDB taxonomy): domain Bacteria; phylum RBG-13-66-14; class B26-G2; order WVWN01; family WVWN01; genus WVWN01. The sequence continues at coordinate 17,445 of CAZLXP010000047.1, forward strand.
CGACGACGCCTTTTCTTTAAAGGCGTCGAAGTCGTTATCGACGGCCGCCTTGAGGAAAGCGTCCGCGACGGCCTGGATGTCTTTTAGTTGTTCGGGAGTATTCGCCGCGTTCGCGAAGGCGGCGAAAGTCAGCGTTAAAACCACGCACGTTAAGGTTCTCATACCGGACTCCTTTACCGATGAGTTAAGGGGTTTATAGGGCGAATATATAACAAAAGTCCTTAGGAATATCAACAGGGAAATTTCGCGGCGCTGGGGGGACAAGGTCCACGCGCCGGCCTTCGAGGGGCGGATGGCATTGCGCCGCTACGACACGCGCCCCGCCGGAACGCATGCCGGTGTACTGGGCGGTGCGAACCCCGGGCGCCGATTTTTTCGATTTTTCTTGACATCCCGGCGGACTTATGTTATAAATAATGCGGCTCGAGGCCGGCGGCGTAGTCGGCTCGCGGCTGAGTGTTTGCGCTCTTTGACAACTGTATAGTACGTGAAAGGCCACGGCGACTATTTGACGATAGTCGCGGGTAACCCTTTTTACTTGACCACAAGCATGCTATGGTCAAGGTACTAAGGGCGTACGGTGGATGCCTTGGCGTCAGCAGGCGATGAAGGACGTGGCCGGCTGCGAAAAGCCCCGGGGAGTCGCTAAGCAGGCCGTGATCCGGGGATATCCGAATGGGGCAACCCGGCCGGGGTCATACCCGGCCAGCGGCGCGTGAATACATAGCGCGTCGCGGCGAACGCGGCGAACTGAACCATCTCAGTAACCGCAGGAAGAGAAAGTAACCACGATTCCCCCAGTAGCGGCGAGCGAAAAGGGAAGAGCCTAAACCGTGCGCGGCGTTAAAGGCCGCTGTCGTTGTCGCGCGCGGGGTCGTGGGACCCGGGCGGAGGGTTCAGCGGAACCCTCGGGAAGTTATAAACCTCGTCGTTAGCCGAAGCTTATGGAAATCTGCGCCAGAGGAGGTAAAAGCCCTGTAGGCGAAGGCGATCGAGGCTTCCTGGTCCGGGCACCCAAGTAGGACGGGGCCCGTGAAACCTTGTCCGAATTTGGGAGGACCATCTCCTAAGGCTAAATACTACCTGACGACCGATAGTGGACTAGTACCGTGAGGGAAAGGTGAAAAGTACCCCAGTGCG
>CAZLXP010000048.1:0-18482 GCA_964563535.1 uncultured bacterium
CTGCCAAACCCGCGGGGAGGAGCCGCGGCTGAGATTGGCGAAACGACAGGGCCGGGGGCGCTGCGCCCGGCCGCCGACGTTCCCCCGCGGCTGGGGGCGGCGGTTTCCCCGCCGGTCCGGGGCGCGACGTCGGCCGAACGTGAAAAGCGCGGCCCAAAGCCAAAGCCCTTCGATTTTGAATTCCGGGCCGAGCGCGGCCGCGTCGTCTTCCGGGGCGACCGCGGCGACGTCGTCATCTTGCACGAAGTCGACGTCGGCGGCCGAATTTCCGACAAAGAGCTCGCCGCGTCGCTGAAGGGTAAGACGACGCGCGGAAAATCTTTCGAATTTTCGGCGGCCCATTCGTTCGTGACGAAAGCCGGCTCGGCCCGGTATCGCGTCGAGGCCGTCGAGGCGGTTCACGTATTGCCGTGGGTGGGGAAACCCGGTTACCTTCTGGAGGCGGAGGGTATTTTGACTTTCGCGGGAACGCTTACGTGGCGAGGGGGCAAGCTTGACCACCGCGCGACGGGCCGCTTGAGCCACGGCCGCCTTGTCCTCGCGCCGGATAACGTGCGGATAAGTTTAGAAGACGTGAACTTACAATTTTCGTTGCACAACGCGGCGCTCGCGATCGACGAGGGGACCTGCCGGGCGGCGGAGGCGCGTTGGCATTTCGGCGGCCGGGTCTCAAAGGCGGCGCTCGACGTCACCCTCCGTTCCGAGAACATGACGTTCCAGAACCTGATCAATATGTTCGTCGGCGAGATCCGCGTTAGCTTCGCCGGCGTGGGTTTGGTGGAGCTTAGAATATTCGGTACGCCGTCTAAGCCCGAGTTCTATATACACGTAGAGCGTACGGACAAATATTAGTTTAATTCAATGTGGTAAAGACATGGGCGGGAAACCGTATATACTACGGACATAGCGCCAACCTCTTTCGGCCGCGTTAAAGCCTTGTTCAAGTAGGCGTGCTGACAGCTCCGGAGCGAAAAGAGGGCGCGAGCCCTCTTTTTTTACGGGTTGAGCACCAAATTCTCTTGTATTTAGCGGGGCCGAATGTTATATTTTGTGAAAAATCCAAGCTACTGGGCCTATAAAACCGCAATTGGGCGCGCCGCGAAGAGAGGAGGACCGTAGCGACCGCGGCCGGCGGATTATTCGTAACGCCGCGATCGTCATAAACCTCGTATGGACTTTTACGGCCGTCATATTCGGGGGGTTCTTCGCGGGGTATTTCTTAGATAGATGGCTGGGAACGTCGCCGGCGCTTACGCTCCTGTTCAGTTTTTTAGGGATAGCCGCGGCTATTTATTTGGTGTTGCGTGAGGCGCCGCGCTTACTCCGATGAACGAAAACCGCGAAGTATATTGTCCTGCTTTATTTTACGTCGGCTTAGCGTTTGCCGTTGCCGCGGCCGTCGCGAGCGCGGCACTCCTCGGCGGCGGCGGTTGGGCGTTGGGCGCTTTCCTGGGGGCGGGAGCCGTCGCGGCGGACTTTTATTTTCTGACTGTTTTCGCGGTAGTTTGGGTGAAGACGGCCCAACGCGGCGGCCGCGGCCTTTTGGCGCTCGGTACCGTAGCTTTGATAGGTAAAACGTTTTTGCCGCCGGCCTTAATTTCGGCTTTGGTTTGGTTTAACGCCGTAGACCCATATCCCGCGGCATTCGGCGCGGTCGTAGTGGCGACGAGCGCCCCCGCCGTTCTGGCGGCTGGTTTTTTACGGAAGAGGGGCCGGAAACCGATTAGATTATGGAAAAGCTGAAAGTCGGTTTGGAATGGGGTCTTCCGCTCCCCGGCCTTCATCATGACGCGGCGGCGGTTGTAACGAACGCCGTTCTCGTCGCCGTGTTCGTGCTGGCTGCGTTTTACGTTATTTGCCGTCGGGCGAAATTGAAACCCGGCGTACTCCAGATGATGGTTGAGGCCGTAATCGACGTCGGGGAAAATTTTTTACGCGATATCGGCGGGCAGAAAATCGTCAAATATTTACCTTTTTCGCTGGCCCTTTTCCTTTACATATTGTTCGCCAACCTCGCCGGTATGATACCCGGTTTCGTGTCCCCGACGAGTAACGTAAACGTTAACGCCGCGATGGCGGCCTGCGTGTTCGTCATGACGTTCTACGTCGGCATAAAGGAGTTGGGTCTTAAACGCTACTTCCGGGAAAAAATGGGGCCGGTGTTGGCGATAGGTCCTATTTTTATCATCCTCGAGACGTTCAGCGAGATGTCCAGGCCGTTGTCGTTAACCGTCCGTCTTTTCGGCAACATTCGCGGCGAAGACACCTTCGTTATGGTGTTGAACAACCTGGTCGTTAACGCCCATAACCTATTTCCGTTCCTCAAGTTGGGCGGCGGCCATTTACAATACGGTATGGCGCAATGGGTGATGCCTTTCGTGTACGCGCTTATGGCCCTTACTAGTTTTCTACAGGCGTTCGTCTTCGCCTTCCTCCCCATCCTATATTTCAGCGCGGCCGTGGGGTGGGGCGAGGAAGCGCATTAATAAGTGGGCTTACGGCATAGCACGTTTCAAGGAGGCCTTGACGATATGGGCGTAAAAAAGTGGTTCATAGTCGGCCTGCTCTTCCTCGCTTTCGCCGCGGGTGCCGCTTACGGCGCGGCAGGAAAACCCGCGGCGCCGGAGGCCAAGGCCGCTTCGGCCGATGCGGCGGCGAAGGGCTTCTCGACCGTGCTTGTGTTCGCGGTAGCGGGAATGGCGTTCGCGGCGGTCGGGGCCGCCTTCTCGCAGGCGATTACCGCGGCGGCGGCCTTACACGGCATAGCTCGCCAACCGGAAGCTTCGGGCAAGCTGTTCATCCCCATGATACTCGCCATCGTTTTTATCGAGACCCTCGCCATTTATACTTTGGTCGTAGCGCTATTGTTAATATTCTCTAACCCGTTGACGGCTTTGCTCGGTTAACCGGCGATGCTGGAACTTAACCTCAACATATTTTTATACCAACTGGGCGTTTTCGTCGTATTCGCCGTTATCCTCACGGTGATTTACAAATTGCTGCTCGCGCCTGTTCTCCGCGAACGGCGGGAACGCATCGAGGGCGACATGGCGCGGGCGGCCGCGGCTCGGGCCGAGGCGGACGGCCTCAAATCCAAGTACGAGGAAAAGATGGCCGACGTGGGCGAGGAAGCTTCGGCTATACTCAAACGCGTTAACGAGGAAGCGGCGCGTCACCGCGAAGAGCTTTTGGGTCAAGCGAGACGGCAAGCCGAGGCGTTAGTGGGGAAGGCCGAGGAACTCATCGCCATCGAGGAAGCACAGGCGGTAGAGAGGATTCGGGCCGAGATGGCCGATATGGCCGTCGCTATCGCGGGGCGCGTGCTCGAGCAGACCCGAACTACGCGACGGGAACGCAAGCTCGCCGAGAAATTTTTAACCGAGTTAGAAGGTCGTGAAGCCTTCGACCGGCGGGTAGACTCTTAGGTTAAAGATGCGAGACTCGGTAGTCGCGCGACGTTACGCCCGCGCGGTTTATAAGCTCAGCCACGCGCAAGGTAAAGTCGCCGAGGTGGCGGCGGACCTGGGCGTTTTCGCCGAGGTGTTCCGCACCCAAGAGGACCTCCGTAAGGTGTTGGCGCACCCGGCCGTATCTTCCCCCGGCAAGATGCGTTTAATCCGGGGGATAGTCGAAAACGAAATGACCCGGGACTTCCTCGAATTCCTTATCGAGAAAGGCCGACTAACGCTGGTCCCGGTAATCGCCGAGGCCTTTTTGAAAATTTACCGGCGCGACGCCGGTATCGTCGCCGTGGAAGTGACCTCCGCCGTACCGCTCGCGGATGACCTTAAGGGAAGGCTGATCACGGTGCTCGGACGGCTTACGGGAAAGCGTATTGAAGTAGGAACCGCCGTTGACGGAAGCGTAATCGGAGGTTTAAAGCTCAAGATCGGCGACCACGTTATCGACGGGACGTTGGCGGCTCGTTTAGAACGTATCCGAGAGACTATGGCCGGTGCTGCTCCGGACGGGGAACGGCGGCCCCGAGGAGACCTCTTATGAGGATTAGCCCGGACGAGATAAGCGAAATACTTAAGGCCGAGATCGCTCGCTATCGCAAAGAGCTCGACGTCACGACGACGGGCATCGTGACGGGCGTGGGCGACGGCATCGCCCAGGTTTACGGCCTCTCGGACGCGATGTATAACGAGATGATACTTTTTAGCGGCGGCGTCTACGGTATCGCGATGAACCTCGAAGAAACTACGGTGGGGGTAGTGATTCTGGGGGACGACCGCGGCATAAAAGAAGGCGACATCGCGCGTACCACCCGCCGGATTTTGGAAGTCCCGGTAGGCGAGGCTTTGTTGGGCCGAGTGGTAACGCCCGTAGGCGACCCCCTCGACGGCCGCGGCGCCGTCCCCCGCGATAAGACGCTCCCGCTGGAGGGCCGGGCGCCCAACGTCGTCCGTCGCCGCCCCGTCAGTCAACCGCTCCAAACGGGCCTTAAGGCTGTAGATGCGATGATGCCCATAGGCCGAGGGCAACGGGAGCTTATCCTGGGCGACCGCGGCATAGGGAAAACCGCGATATGCGTAGATACTATCATCAACCAACGGGACACCGACGTCGTTTGCGTTTACGTGGCCATAGGGCAGAAGAACTCCACCGTCGCGAAGGTCGTTAAGACCTTCCAAGAATACGACGCCATGTCGTATACTACGGTCGTCCACGCCGGCGCGTCGGACCCCGCGCCGCTGCAGTATATCGCCCCCTACGCCGGCTGCGCGATGGGGGAGTATTTTCGCGACAACGGTCGCCACGCCCTTGTAATATACGACGACCTCTCCAAACATGCCTGGGCGTACCGGCAACTCTCGCTACTTTTAAGGAGGCCGCCGGGACGGGAGGCGTACCCGGGCGACGTTTTCTATTTGCACGCCCGGCTGCTCGAGCGCGCCGCTAAACTGTCGGACGAGATGGGGGGCGGGTCGTTAACGGCCTTGCCCATTATCGAGACCCAGGCGGGCGATATTTCGACCTACATTCCTACGAACGTTATTTCGATAACCGACGGCCAGATCTATCTCGAGGATAACCTCTTTTACGCCGGTATCCGGCCCGCGATAAATGTGGGCCTCTCGGTATCGCGGGTGGGCGGCAAAGCGCAGAATAAGGCCATGAAGAAGGTCGCCGGGATGTTGCGCCTCGACCTCGCGCAGTACCGCGAGCTCGAGAAGTTCGTCCAATTCGGGACCGAACTCGACCAGGCAACCCGGGACCAAATACGCCGGGGCGAGCGGGTCGTCGAAGTCCTGAAACAGGACCAGTATGCTCCCGTGCCCGTCGACGAGCAAGTCTTGATAATTAACGCCGCGATATCCGGCGCGCTGGATGACGTGCCGCCGGAATTAATCCGGGAATGCGGCGATAAGTTCCTCGAGTATATGAGGGCGGTGCGCCCCGAGTATGGCCGGGGCATTAGGGAGACCGGCGATTTACCGGATGACGTGCACGGAAGACTTAACGAGGAAACCGCGACCTTCGTGTCGGGCTATTTGCGCCAGAAGGGTATTTTGGGCGGCGACGCGGAAGTTGCGGTTCGGACCGAGGGCTAAGCAGATGCGCCGGCTCCCGGTATCGCTTTTCGTAGCGGCGCCGCTATTTGCGTTAACGTCTTGTTTAAACGTGGTCGACATCGCGCAACCGTCGGAAGTCCGCGCCGGTTCCGAATTTGAAGTCGGGTTGGCCGTCCGCGCCGACGCGAATATTCCAAACGGCGCTCCCGCGTCGGGTTTCGGCGTTTTGGCTGTGTCGTTGCCGGAAGGCTCGGCCGTTAAGGAAGCGGGCTTCCGCGGCGCGGCTCGAGGGAAGCTGTGGTGGTGGGAGAACGTCGACGGCGGTTCGTTGGGAGAGCGTCCGGGTTACGTGTGGATATTCTTCGGCACCGGCAAGGCGTACGATTGGCCGGCGTTAGCAGGCCAGGTCTTCGACGTGAAGCTCAGGATAAAGGCGAATATGACGCCGGGCGATTACCGTTTGGGGTACGTCGCCGGGGTCGTGCCGGCGGCGCCGGAGGGCGGCCCGGACCTGGAGCGGCTGGAGTGGGGGCGGGCGGGCGCCGAGGGGTTCGCGGCGAGGTGGGTGACATTTAAATAATGGCGACGCTTCGGGCCGTAAGACGGCGCATCGGTTCCGTAGAGAAAATACGCGAGATAACCGCGGCCATGAAGACCGTTTCGGCGGTAAAGGTGAAGAACGCCCAGGCGGCGTTGATGGCGGTAAGGCCTTACGCCGCCCACCTCGCCGAGGTCATCGCGCACCTCGCTACTTGTGGCGAGCCGGCGGACCACCCGCTCTTGGCCGACCGGGGCGACCAAAACGCCGTCCTGGTGGTAGTGACGTCGGACCGGGGTTTGTGCGGGCCTTTCAATTCCAACGTCATAAAGCGGGCCGTAGCCTACCAGGAAGAGCATCGGGCCCGGTTCGGCCGATACGCCGAGATGATATGCGCCGGGAAAAAGGGGCTCGACTACTTCCGCCGTAAAAAATTCGACGTTCTGGAAAGTTATACCGGGTTTTCCCGGAGGATAAGCTACGACGACGCCCGCGCTATCGGCCGCATGGCGACCGTCGCTTTTCTCGCCCGCGACGTCGACCGCGTCGACTTCCTGTACCATCATTTCTTTTCGGCGGGCACCCGGGTGGTTAACGTACGTACCGTATTGCCGATTCGACTGAGCGAGATGCTGTTGCCGGAAGAAGTCGCCGGGCCCCGGGGCGAGCTCGAGGTGCGGGCTTGCTCGTATCTTGAATATATATTCGAGCCGGATAGCGAGACCGTATTGGATGACCTTTTGCCGCTTTACGTGAACGTCCAGGTCTGGCGTATTCTGCAAGAACACGTATCGTCGGAGCACGCCGCGCGTATGATGGCGATGGAGGCGGCGACGGGGAACTGCGAGGACATGCTCAAGGCGTTAACTCTGGATTACAACAAGGCCCGGCAAGCCGCCATTACCAAGGAACTTATCGAGGTGACCTCGGCTGCCGAGGCCTTCAAGTGATATCTAAGCCGGCCGCGGTGTGATTTTGCGACGCAAGTACGGTTTTGGCCTTGTCATAACGGCTAGTTACGGCGTGGGGGCGTTCTTATGGACGCCGGCGCTGGCGTTGGCTACGGCCGTCGCCGGCGAAGCCTACGACGTTCGGACAGGCGCCGTGGTGGCTGGCGCTAAGATTGTTTTGGGCGGCGAAACGGCCACGTCCGGCCCCGACGGCCTTTTCAGGCTCGTGGCGGCGCCCCGGGGGCCGTCGCCCATAATCGCGCGAGCGCCCGGTTACGCCGTTACCGTTATCCGATATCTACCCGTCGCGCCGACGCCGGAGGAAATTTGGCAAAACGTGCCGCTAATGCCCGAAGCTACCGCGGCGCCGTATAGCGGCGACTTCGTCGACCTGTTTTTTGGACGGGGTTCGTTCGAGGAACGCTACCAGGGTTACGTCGTCGCTCGAAGGCCCGCTAAGTTGCCGTTGGGGGTATACGTCGCGAACGTAGACCAAGACGGCGTCCAGGCGGTCGAGAGACGTCTCGAGGCTTTAAACGAACGTTGGGGGACGGGTATTTTAACGGTTGCGGCTGAGGGCGAGGCCGGCGTTAGCCTCGACTTTGGCCCGGGCGGCGGGGAAGGCTTCGACGGCCCCGCGGCGTCGGCGGTTTTTAAGGGCGGCGTGACCGAGGATAATCTGGACCTGGCCGAGGCGTTTTTAAGGCGGGTTGTGCTGGCCGGGGGGCCGGGACATATGGGCGTCATAAAGGCCGACGCCTTGCGCGCCGACGTACCTTTGGCGCGGGACCTCGACGCCATAGTGGAAATAATATACCGCGAACCGGCCGATTTCAATTACGCCGTATTCAAGCGGCGGGCGCCTGAGCCGTTTTTGGTGTTGACCGACCTGTATTTGGGTATAGGAGGTTACGCTCGCCACGGCGTCGCCGATGCAAGCGGCCGGCCGGTCGAATTCCCGGCGGAGTATCAGTTGGGCCAGATAACGGCGGCCGCCGGCGGCGCGTATCGCGGCGTGTGGGCGAAGGCCGGGTTTTGGTTCGCCGGGATTTGGGAAGCCGAAGCCGAAGAGCTCCTCGTCCCCGGCGGGGCGCGGGTGGATAAAGTCCTTCGCCGCAACTCCAGTACGTACTACCTGGGGGGATATTGGCTCGAGCCGGCGGCGGCCGTCAGGGTGGGCCCCATCGCCGGTTACAGGACTTTATCGGTGCGGGGCAAGTTTAAAGAATCCGCCAACGTTGGAAGCCCGACGGCACCGTTGGATATCGATTACACTACGCGCTACGACGGCTTCGAGGCCGGAATCGGCGGCGACGTCGCTTTCGGACGGTACGGCCTTGGCCTCTTTACCGAGTATGGCCGGGTATTCGCCGCCCCGGCTTATAACTTGGTGGAATTCGGTTTCGGTGCCGTTAGTCGCGTCGGGGTAGGCACTTTTGCGTTCGGCCGGTTTTATTGGGGTGAGGCCTTGGACTACACGTTTGGCGGCCTGGCGATGAAAATCGCGGTCCCGTTATAAAGGCCGATTTAACATGAGGTCCGGTTCGCGATGACGAGCAGACCCGAAGGTAAGATAGTACAAATTATAGGCCCCGTCGTAGACGTCGAATTCGACGCCGAGACGCTCCCTCCTATCCGCAACGCGGTCGAAATTCCCCGGCGAGAGGGCGGCGTGCTTACCGCGGAAGTCTCGCAAGAGCTGGGCGAAAACCAGGTGCGTTGTATTGCCCTCGGCCCGGTAGACGGTTTGGTGCGCGGCGACGCCGCTTACGACACCGGCGGCGCCATCATGGTTCCGGTCGGGGCCGCTACGTTAGGGCGGCTCTTGGACGTGGTCGGCAACCCGATAGACGAATTGGGCCCGATCGAGGCCCAAGAGAAACGCCCTATCCACAGGCCGGTGCCTTCCCTTACGGAACAGGACACCAGGTCCGAGATGCTCGAGACCGGCATAAAGGTCATCGATTTGTTGGAACCGTTTTCCAAAGGCGGCAAAACGGGCCTCTTCGGGGGCGCCGGCGTAGGCAAAACGGTCCTCATCATGGAGATGATCCATAATATCGCGACGGAGCACGGCGGTTACTCCGTCTTCGCCGGCGTCGGCGAGCGCACCCGCGAGGGCAACGACCTCTGGTTGGATATGAAAGAGTCGGGGGTCATCGCGAGAACCGCGATGGTTTTCGGCCAGATGAACGAACCGCCGGGGGCCCGTTTCCGGGTGGGCCTTACGGCGCTCACGCTGGCCGAATATTTCCGCGACGTCGAGGGCAAAGACGTCTTACTGTTTATAGATAATATTTTCCGGTTCGTCCAGGCCGGCTCGGAGGTTTCGACGTTGTTGGGCCGGATGCCTTCGGCGGTGGGGTATCAACCCACGCTCGGTACGGATATGGGCGAGTTCCAGGAGCGGATAACTTCTACGACGCGAGGGTCGATAACGGCCGTAGAAGCCATTTACGTCCCCGCGGACGACTATACCGACCCGGCGCCGGTTACGACGTTCTCCCACCTCGACGCGGTGACCCAATTGTCGCGCCAAATTATGGAGTTGGGTTTATACCCGGCCGTCGACCCGCTGGCGTCGACGTCGCGGATTTTGGACCCCCGCGTTCTCGGCGACCGCCATTACCGCGTCGCACGAAGGGTTCAGGAAATATTGGAAAGGTATAAAGAGCTTTTGGATATCATCGCGATTCTGGGTATAGACGAGCTATCGGACGACGACAAAGTAATCGTCGGGCGGGCCCGTCGCATCCAGCGTTTCCTAAGCCAGCCGATGTTCGTAGCCGAAGCCTTCACCGGGAAATCGGGCTGTTACGTCAAGTTGGCGGACACGGTCGAGGGTTTCGAAAGGTTGGCCGGCGGCGAATTCGACGAGCTTCCGGAGCAAGCGTTTTATATGGTGGGAACCATCGACGAGGCGGTCGATAAGGTCAAGAAACTCTCGCGTACGCGGGCGTAAGTTTCACGGGCGGCGGTTGTGAAAGGGAAAGTCGTCAAGGTAAGGCCGGCGATGCCGGCGGAGTTCGACGAGGTCGCGGCGTTCTGCGCGGGCCGGGGCAAAGACCAGAAAACCCGCGAGATAAAGAGGAGGCGCCGCCGGTGGCTTGAGGAGATGGCTCCCCGGGGCCTGGTAACGCTTTTGGCGCTCGACCCCCGGCCGCCGCGATTCGTGGACGTCGACGGCGAGCGGGTGAGTCGCGACGAGTTGGCGCTCTTAGGTGACGGTTTGGCGGTGGGGTTATTGGAGTACGTGCCGGTCGAAGAGACCCTCTACCCCGTGGAAGGGGCCGAATATTTATTCGTGGATTGTATGTGGGTAATACCGCCGTACGTGGGCCGCGGCGTAGGCCGGGCGCTTATGAACGCCGTCGTCCGGGAAGCGCGGGTGAGGGGAACCGGCGCGGCGACGGTGGCCTGGCGGGGCGCGCCGCCCGCCGAGGGTTGGTCGTATATGCCGGAATCCTTTTTCCGCGGGTTTGGCTTCGACGTCGTCGACGAGGACGGCGACCGGGTCTTAATGGCGGTATCGTACGGCGCCCGGGGAAAACCGTCCTTCGTGAGAACGCCGCCTTTTTTGGACGAAGGGATAACGTTCCTATGCCATCCCAGTTGTCCGGCGAGCCTTTGGGCCGCGGAGGAATTGGGCCGCGAAGCCGGGACGCCGGGCGAATTGAAAAGTGTAAAGGTGGTAGAGGTGGAAGGAAGGGAGGCGGCGCGGCGCTACGGCGCCTTATTCGGCGTGTGCGTCGCCGGCCGCGTGGTCGTTAACCGTTTGGCATTTCCGGGCGACGTCGAACGCGCCGTCGCGGGAGGAGTCGGCGATCAGTCTCCCCACGGTATTAGACCTTAGCTTGGTAACGCCGATTGCGTTACAATTCCACGGGGCGGTAACGTCCGTCGTTGCGCCCGGGACGGAAGGTTACTTGGGCGTATTGCCGGGCCACATACCGCTCGTGACTTCCCTTAAACCGGGAGTAGTAGCTTTCGTATCCGAGGGCCGCCGCCGTACGTTCGAGATAAGTGCCGGGTATATGGAGGTAACGCCGGATTCCGTAATAATTATCGCGGAAACAGCTACGCCAAGAAGCGAGGAAAAATAGCGGTGACGACTATTGAAGAGGAGCGCATATTGGCGGAGGACGTGCGCCGCGTAATGAGCGATTCCGACCTATTTTTGGCCGACGGGTTAGCAGCCACCGAGGAAAAAATCGCCGAACTTTTGGGTGCTGACCTGCCTTTTGTTACGGAAGTATTACGCTACGCCGCCGGGTCCGGAGGCAAAAGGCTGCGGCCGCGGCTAACGCTTCTTTCCGCCGCCACGGCGGGTATGGACCAGAGGAGCGTAGCCGGCCTCGCGGCCTGTATGGAATGCGTTCACCTCGCGACGTTGTTGCACGACGACGTTATCGACGAGGCGCCGACGCGCCGCGGCCGGCCGGCCACCCACCGGCGGTTCGGCAACCATTTATCGATATTGGGGGGCGACTATATTTTGACGCGCGTTTTTCAATATCTCACGACCGAGATACGGAATTGGAGTATCCTGGCCATCGTCGTCGCCACCACTAACCGTATGGTAGCCGGCGAATTTTTAGAGGTATGGCGCCAGGGCCGGCTCGACGTCGGCGAGGACGACTACGTCAAAATGATTACGTTAAAATCGGCTAAGTTGCTCGAGGCCGCTTGTCAGGTGGGCGCCATCGCCGCCGGCTACGACGGATACGGAGCGTTTACCGATTACGGCTTGAATACGGGCATCTCCTTTCAAATCGTGGACGATTGCCTCGACTTGTCCGGGCGGGGCGAGTTATTGGGTAAAGAAGGGTTCGCCGACATCCGGTCCGGCAAGGTTACGCTGCCCGTAATTTACGGTTTGAAGTCGCCGTTGGCCAGGGAGGTCAGCAGCGCGGTCCAAGCCATTTGGGAAGGCGAGCCGGCCGAAGAAGAACTGGTCCGGATGCTGGCTGAAGGAGGAGTGTTCGAGAAGACGCGGGCGGTGGCCCGGGCGTACGCCGAAAAGGGTAAGGATGCTCTCGCGGCCGTCCCGCCGGGCGAAGCTCGCGACGTGCTGGCGGCCATGGCCGATTGGACGTGGTGTAGGCAATGTTGACGGATACGAACCTATCATGAGAAGGTTATGGGATATCCTGTCGTCGCGCCGGCTGTCGGTTTTCTTAACCTTGGCAATAGCGGCCGTATCGCTCATCGGCGTTATCATCCCTCAGCGTCAACCGCAAACCTTTTATGAAGTACGTTATCAAGAATGGGTATTTAACATCCTCAAAACGCTGGATATAATTAATATCTATTCGTCCTGGTATTTCGTCGCCCTCCTGGTTTTTTGGGCGGCCGCTGTAATTACGTGTACGTTGCGCCGAGTACCTAAAATATTCGCGGCTTGGCGGCGGGAACCGCCCGTTCCGACCCTTGAAGACGTGTCGTTCACTCGCGCCGACGTTGGGCCCGCGGCCTCTTTCGGTAAAATAACGGGTGCGTTAAAAAGACTGCCTTTCCGTTGGCGGGAGGGCGGCGGCGTTTTATACGGCCGTAAACACCCGTTAGGATTAACGGGTACCGTTTTGGTTCACGTCGGCGTCTTGGTCGTGTTGCTCGGGGCGTTATTGAAGGTTTTCGGCCACCGCGACGAGTTGTTCGTTTTCGAGGGCCAAGGGGTGGCGTTGCCCCCGGCGTTCGGCGACGGCTTCGAGCTTTACGCGGATGGCGTGGACGAAGTCGTGGACGCCGATACCGGCGAGGCCTCCGATTCCCGGACCAGCGTGCGGCTGCTCCGATACGGCGACGAGGTAGCGGCCAAAGAGCTCGACGTTAACGGGCCGCTCCGTTATCGCGGGCTGGGGATATACCAATCGGACGTCGCCGCGGCGGGCGCGAAGGGCCTTTTCCTGGAGGCGATTAAGTTAAAGGCCGGTGTCCCGGCCCGGGGTTACGGCCGGGCGACCTTTTCTTGGGCCGTCGGGGCCGAGAGCGGCGAGGTTACCATGGCGCCGGGGGCGGCGGAGGCTTTAGGCCGCACGGGCCTCGAGCTGCGATACGTCGATTATTTCGAGCGTCTCGCCGCTACGGAGACGAGCGTGGGCGACGACGGCGCCGCCTATAACCCGGCGGCGTTAGTCCAGCTTGTTAACGCCGAGGGCGCCGTGGCGGTAGGCGTATTGTTTAAGTTGCACCCCGAACAATCTTTCATTCGAGCCGACGCCCCGGGTTTTACCGATAAACCGATACGAATTACGTATAGCCGCGACGACGGGCCGTGGCGGACGGCGCGGCGGGAATATCTGGTGGCTTCCGGCTCTTACGTCGTCCTTAGCGGAAGTGGCGAAACGATGCGGGTTACCATGGCTGCGGGCGAAGGCCGGGACCTCCGCCGACGTTCCATCGAGGGCAAACTCCGAGAGCGCGACGGAAGCGAGCGGACGTACGACTTCCCTTTCGGCGCCCGCGTTAACGTCAAAACTGACGACGGCGATTTTTTATTCAGGTTTTTGGGGAGCAGGGCGGCTCCGGTGGCGGGTCTGACCATAGCGCGCGACCCCGGCCTGGGTTTCTTCTACGCGGGGTGTTTGATATTTTCGATAGGCGTCGTGGCGGTTATGTTGTGGCGTTACGACGAGGTTGCCGCGTACGTACGCAACGGCCGCGTATATATCGCGGCCCGGTCGAATAAGGGCGCCCGGGTATTGAAGCCGGCTTTCGACGCCTGGTTGGCCGAGATAAGAGAAAATTCTTAACGAGATGCGTACCATAATCGTATGGTCGTTGGGTTTCGTAACGGCGACGGTGATGGCGTCGGCGGCGGAGGGGCCGACCGATTTCCCGCGGCGGTTGACGTTGGTAGGGGAAGCGGGGTTGGGGGACTTTTTTGAACGGGTGGCGGTTAAAGCCGATAGGCCTATGCCTTGGCGGACGTTCGTCCAAAACCGTTATCGGATTCTCAAAGGCCGCGGCGACGTTACCAAAGGGGACTTGGGCCGGGACGCAAACGCCGCGATTTGGCTGGCGATATTGGACAGCGAGTATCGCAGGAACGGGCGGTTGCTCTTCGTCGAAGGGGGTAAGGTGCCGGGAGTCGCCGACGACCGATGGTTATCGCTGCGGGAGTTTGAAAACGACGTTATGCCCACGGTGGTCCATACCCCCGAGTCCTTCGGCGGCGGCGACGTGGAACGCGCGGTAAAAGACTTGGTGGCCAGGGCTTCGGCGCTGCATCGATTGTCGTGGACCGGTTTACTGGTCGTCCCGGGCGCGAGGGTCACCGGGTGGCGGCCGCTCAACCCGGAAAGCTACCTCTACAGGCACGTGGGCAAACTTGACGAGGCCTATGGAAAAAGGGATGCCGCGGCGATGAGGCGCGCGGCCGCGGCGTTGGCGTACGAACTGGAAAGGCAATGGGGCTACCCGTCGCGGGCGAAATTATCGCTCGAAGTATACTTCGATAAATTTGCCGTTCTTAGAGTTGGCTTCGGCCTATACGTCTTGTCGGCGTTATCGTTTTTCGGGTGGGCGGCTGTAGGTAAACGGTACGTGGCGGACGTCGGCGCCTGGCTCGCGTTCGCCGGGTTCATTTTTGTGACGGCGGCTCTGGCGGGGAGGTCTATAATTGCCGGTCATTTGCCCACGGCCGGGATATACGAATACGTAATCCTCCTTTCCTGGGTCACCGTTTTATACTTCCTCATTTTTTATTTGAAAACCGGCGGGGCTTTCTTGGGAGTCGTCGTTATGCCGGTGGCGTTTTTATTGGTCGTCGCAGCGTCGTTGTTTCCCGCCGACGTCGACGCCCAACTTATACCGGCGTTGCGGTCGCGGTGGTTAACGATTCACGTCGTGTTGGCGTGTTTGGGGGAAGCGGCATTTACCGTGGCGTTTGCGGCGGCGGTATTACGCCTTGTTACGTCCGGCGGTGCCGGTGCGCGGTTTCTTTCGCCCGACCGACTGGAACTCGTCGAATACCGCGCGATTACGTTAGGGTATCCGTTGTTCGCGCTGGGCGCGCTCGTAGCCGGCGCCGTGTGGGCCCAAAAAGTTTGGTCGGTTTGGTGGGATTGGGACCCCAAGGAAACGGCTTCGCTAGTCGTCTTCCTCCTCGCGACGGCGTATTTACATGCTCGTCAGGTGCAGGGGTGGCAGGGGGCTCGCGCGGCGGTTTTGGCCATACTGGTCTTCGCCGCGGCGGCGTTTACGTTGTTCGTCAACTTAATATTCGGCGGCCGTCATGCTTTCGGTCTTTAAACGAGGTATTTCCGACCTATGAAGATTAAAAAGAAAAAAGGGAAACCGATCCTGAAGCGGGCGAGGCAACCTGCCGAGGCGGCGGCCGAGACCCGTTTCCAAAAGATTCTAAAACCAGTCGTCAAGAGGTGGAAGTTGATCGCGGCCGTGGCCGCCGGGGTCGCCGTAGCGGCGGCGGCCGTCGGCGGATACGCTTGGTACCGACACGACCGTGAACTCAGGGCCGGCCGCGCGTACGCCCGCGTCCAGGAGAGGGTGACCGACGAGGTAAAAAAGGCGGTGGAAGCCGGAGGTAAGGAAGGAAAGGTGGACGAGGACAAGATCGCGGCGAAGACGGTCGCGGAACTCGAAAACCTGGTAGAGCGTTTCGGCGATACCGCCAGCGGGCGCGCGGCGACGTATGAGCTGGCTTCGCTTTACTTTGACCGCGGCGAGTATCAAAAAGCATTACGCCTATTTTCGGATTTGGAAGGCAAGTCGTCGGGCTTGGAGGCGGTGCTTGCCGCCCAGGGTAGCGCCGACTGTCACAAGGCGCTGGGTGAATACGACGCGGCCATAACCAAATATAAGATTATTTTCGAGAACCATAAAGACGAGTTTCCGGGCGTGCCGGTAGCCATGAGCTTAGGCGAGTGTTACCAGCAAAAAGGGCAGCTGGATGAAGCCTCCAAAATCTACCGCTACGTACTGGATTACCACGGCCTTTCACCTTACGCCCCGCAGGCGGAACGGGAGCTGGAGAAGGTGAAGGCCGTCATGGCGGTCAAGAGGAAACCGCTTTGACGCGCCGGCGGCTAAGTTAAGCCGGCTTGGAACGGGGCGCGGCCCGAGCTCCTGACCCGGTTTTGGCCTTGATTTTGGAAATCATATCGCGCGGCCGCGAACGACCGCGGAGCCCGGCCGGGACTTCTCGGGGGCAACCTTACGTCGCCGGCGGCGGTTTTTTGCGCTATGCTAAAATATTTAAGCCGGCCCGAATCAACGCCATCCGGTTTCTTTGCGCGCGTTCGTTTTCCCGCTGTTGACCCGGCCTCAGCCGTCAATTATAATGAGATGATGATTCCGAATGGTAAAAGGCATTCGGGCCGACTTTTTTCCGCGAATCAAATGGGGCTTATGGCTAACTTGGCAAGCAGCGTCAAAAACCGCCGTCCCTTCATCGGCGGCCAGGCGGTTATAGAAGGCGTGATGTTCCGCTCGCCGCGGGCGTACGCCGTCGCGGTGAGGGACCCCGGCGGCAATATTGTCATTGAAAGCCACGAGAAACCGTCGTTAACGGCCTTATTCCCCTGGCGGCTGCCGTTCATACGGGGCGTCGTCGCCTTATACGAGTCCGTCGCGTTGGGCGTCAAAGCCCTTATGTTTTCCGCGGAGATCGCGGAACCGCCGAAGGAAGGCGAGGATAGACGACAAACGTCGTTTTGGGAGAAAGCGGGTATCATCACTTTTTCGCTGGCGTTCGGGTTGTTGCTCTTCGTCGGCGTGCCGTACGGCGTCGCTTACCTTTTGAAGAAACCGCTGGGCGTAACCGGCGAGGGGTCGGTGGCGTTCAACCTCGTGGACGGTTTGCTCCGGGTAATCGTTTTCTTAGGGTATATCCTGGCCATCTCGGCCCTCAAAGACGTGAAGAGGATGTTTGCTTACCACGGCGCGGAACACAAGGTCATAAATACCTTTGAGCACGGCCGCGAACCGCGAACCGACAACGTCGCCGCGGCCAGCCGTTTCCACCCGCGCTGCGGCACGTCATTTATAATCGTTCTGCTTTTAATACTCATATTATTTCATTCCGTCGTTTTCTCGTTACTCCCGGGGGACTTGAATTTCTTAACGAAGTTGCTCGTCCGGCTGGCGCTAGTGGTTCCTATCGCCGGCGTAGCGTATGAGTTAATACGCTTGGGCAGTCGGTTACCCGACAATAAAATTATCAACTTCTTTTTACTGCCGGGGATGTTGACCCAGTTCATAACGACGCGGGAACCCGACGAAACTATGATCGAAGTGGCGTTATCGTCGTTTCGCCGCGTCCAAGAAGTCGAGGACGGCGCCGCGGAGGACTGAGGAAAGCGGGGGACCTATAATGGCCGACCTTTTGAAATCGCTGAAAACCTTCGAGGAAGAGCTCGCGCAGCTGGACGACCGGCTCGCCGAGCCGGCGACGGCGTACGATTATAAACGCGTTGCCGAGTTGGGTAGGCGCCGCCGCGAGCTCGAGGACCTCGTCGCCGCCGGGGCGCGGGTTCGCGACCTGGAGCGCGAAATCGTCGATACCCGGGCTGTAATGGAGGGGGACGACGACCCGGCCATGAAGGAACTGGCGCGCGCCGAACTCGACAAGCTGAAGGCCTCCCTGGCCGAGGCGGAGCAAAAATTCCGTTGGATTTTATTGCCTAAGGACCCCAACGACGAACGAAACGTTATCGTCGAAATACGCGCCGGCACCGGCGGCGAAGAGTCCGCCCTCTTTGCCGCGGACTTGTTCAAAATGTACCAACGATACGCCGAGCGGGCGGGGTGGCGGGTAGACGTTATGAATTCGCACGAAACGGGCATCGGCGGTTTTAAAGAGATAATATTCGGCGTCGAAGGCAGGGGAGCCTACTCGCGCTTAAAATACGAGTCCGGCGTCCACCGCGTCCAACGCGTGCCGGAGACCGAAAGCCAAGGACGCATTCATACGTCGGCGGTCACGGTCGCGATATTGCCGGAGGCGGACGAGGTCGAGGTCGAGATCGGAACTGAGGATGTTCGCGTGGACGTATTTCGCTCTACCGGGCCCGGGGGGCAAGGGGTGAATACTACGGATTCGGCGGTCCGCATTACGCACCTCCCGACCGGTATGGTGGTAACCTGCCAGGACGAGAGGTCGCAGATAAAGAACCGGGCCAAGGCAATCAAGATTTTACAGGCGCGGCTGCTCGCCAAAGCGCAAGAGGAGGCGGCCGCGGAACGCGCGAACCGACGCCGGTCCATGGTAGGTACCGGCGATCGGTCCGAGCGGATTCGTACTTATAACTTTCCCCAGAGTCGGGTTACGGACCACCGCGTAGCTTTGACCCTCTATCGCCTTCACGAGGTCTTGGACGGCGACTTAGACGAAGTGATCGACGTGCTGGCCGCGGCCGACCGCGAAAAGATGCTCGCCGCGGCGGGAGAATTATGACGGCCATCCCATTTACGGCACGAAGGGCGCCCGTTTCGACCGCGGGCGAAATTCGCCGA